>JBMOMG010000208.1:0-9644 GCA_049323155.1 Actinomycetota bacterium
GGCGGCCCCTGCGAGGGCCGCCGCCCGCCTCTGGAGAAATGTGCCCATCAAGAAACCCCTCCCAAAGTCCCTTGCACGGAAACCGATTTCCCCCGGTTACACCCGTGAGACGGCGGGAGGGACTAGTCATGACGCGCAAAACGGACCATGGAAGGTAAAAAGAAAGATAGTCATCCGACGGGACCTTGGTCCCTCAAGGACGGTGCGCCGGCAGCCGAGTGGTCAGTCCGCGTCGATCTCCTGGGCCGAGGACCTCGCCAGGGTGATCGCCCACTCCAGGTGTGAGTTCACCGCTTCGATGAACGCAGTCTCGTCGTCGCCCTGGAGCTTCTCGATGATTCCGGCGTGCTCGGCGATCGCGGCCTCCATCCGGTCTGCCCTCCCGCGCACCATCGCCGAGGTGAACAGCGTCTGCCGCTCCCGCAGCGAGCGGTACATCTCCGAGAGCACCTTGTTCTCGGCCCCGTCGACGATCAGCTCGTGGAACCTCCGGTCGGCTCCGGTGAAACCGGCGGTGTCGCGTTCGCGCCGACGCCGTTGCATCTCCTCGTGCGCGTCGAGCAGCTCGGGCAGGAACTTCTCTCGGTTCGTGAACGACTTGGCGGCGGTGTAGTTCTCCACGAGGATCCGCGCCTCGAGCACGTCCTCGACCTCGGCGTGGCTGAACTCCGCGACGATCGCGCCGCGCCCCGGGTCCACGTGGACCAGGCCCTCGACCTCCAGTCGCAGCAGCGCCTCGCGGACCGGGGTACGGCTCAGCCCCATCTCCGCGGCCAGTGCGCTGGTGGTGACGACCGCACCCGCCGGGTAGACGGCGTTGAGGATCGCCCACTTGGCAAAGTCGTAGGCACGCTGCGTGGCGTTCGCGCGCGGGGGACGGGATGAGGAGCGCATGGCCACTCAATCGTAGGGACGCGTCACCTCGCCCGCAGGAGACTGCGCAGGAGTGTTGCGGCACTCTCATCCAGGGCCTCGCTCGTCGTCCCGGTCGCCTCGACCACGAAGTCGCCGAACACCCGCCAGCCGAGCATCAGGCAGGCAGCCGCGGCGGCGGTCCCCGGCCCCTGTCCCCGCTCATCGAGCGCGGCGGCGAACAGCTGTGTCGTCGGCGCGACGCCCCTGCCTGCCAGCTCGGGGGCGTCGAGCGCCACCCGCGCGAGGGTGGTCCAGTACGCCGGGTGGCCGGCGAGCGCCTCGAGCACGTGTACGACGGTCAGCTCGCCGTCCTGGGCCCGGGACCGGATGTCCTCGGCCACGGCGACTGCCTGTGCCTCCAACGCGCGGCGGACCACCTCGTCCTTGGTGCCGAAGTGTCGATGCACCAACGCGTGGTTGATACCCGCGCGCTCGGCGATCCGGCGCACCGACAGCTGACGCGGGCCCTCCTCGGCGAGCAGCGCGACGGTGGCCTCGATCGCAGCGGCCATCACCGCCTCCCGACCGCGTGGGGCCTCCGCGGACCGGCTGCTGGACGGACTCATTGACCCAATGTAACCGAATGGTTACAGTCGGCGCGCGGCCGCGCCGGCCGCGATCTCGCGGGTCCCCGCGGCGCGCTCACACTCACGGAGGCATCACATGGGCACCTACGTCGTCACCGGAGCGGCCTCGGGCATCGGCGCCGCCACGACAGCGCTGCTGCGCGAGCAGGGGCACCGGGTGATCGGGGTCGACCGCTCACCGACCGACGTCGTGGCGGACCTGTCCAGCCCCACTGGACGCGCCGACGCCGTCCGGCAGGTCACTGAGCTCGCCCCGGACGGCATCACCGGGTTCGTGCCGTGCGCCGGGGTGGCGGGGCTGACCGGCGTCGACCCGGAGCTGGTGGTGTCGGTGAACTACTTCGGCGCCGTCGAGATGCTCACCGGGCTGCGGCCGCTGCTGGCCCGTGCCGCCGAGAACGGTGAGCAGCCAGCCATCGTACTGCTCTCGTCGAACTCGGTCACCTGCCAGCCGGGCTGGGCCGCCGACGTGGCGAGCGCGTGCCTCGAGCACGACGAGGCCAAGGCGCGGGCCGCCGCGGCGTCCGAGCAGGCGGTCAACGTCTACCCCGCGACCAAGGCGGCGCTCGCCTACTGGTCGCGCCACGAGGGGGTCAAGCCGGAGTGGATCGGCGCCGGCATCCGGGTCAACGCGGTCGCGCCAGGGTTGATCGCGACCGCGATGACCGACCAGCTGCGCGCGGATCCCGAGCTCGGGGTGTTCGCCGACGCCTACCCCAGCGCCGTCGGCCGTCCCGGACGACCCGAGGAGGTGGCCGCGACGATCGGGTTCCTGCTCTCCGACGCCGCCAGCCTGATCGTCGGCACGACGGTCTTCGTCGACGGCGGCACCGACGCGATCATGCACCCGCTCAAGCCGGAGGGCATGAACGTGCCGCCGATCGCGATGAGCCTTGCCCAGAAGGTCGCCGGCGTCGCGACGAAGGTGCAGGCCCTCCGCAAGCGCTGAGCCCCCGGTGGTTGAGGAGGCGAGCCGCTAGGCGAGCCGTCTCGAAACCACCGGACCCCCAGCGGAGCCCAGGAGGTCTCGAGACGCTCGCTTCGCTCGCTCCTCGACCACCGTGCGTCGCTCCTCCACCACCGGCGCTGCCCCCGCCGCCGGACGTCAGAAGCGTTCAACTGAACGGTTGTGACATCGGTTCAGCCGGATCGGGCGTCGCAACCGTTCACGTGAACGATTGCGACGCACCCGATGACCGGGGTCTCGAGACGCTCGCTTCTCGACCGTCGGAGCGGTCAGAACATCAGCGCGTGAGCCGGATCCTCGAGGATCGCGGCGACGTCGGCGAGGAAGCGTGAGCCCTTCTCGCCGTCCACGAGCCGGTGGTCGAACGACAGCGCCAGCGTGGTGACGTCGCGGACCTTGATCTTGTCGTTGTGCACCCACGGCTGCTTGCGCACCGCCCCGAACGCCAGGATCGCGGACTCACCGGGGTTGATGATCGGCGTACCGGCGTCCACCCCGAACACCCCGACGTTGGTGATCGTGAACGAGCCACCGCTCATCTCCGCCGGCTGCGTCCGGCCCTCGCGAGCGGTCGCCGCCAAGGCGTTGATCGCCTGCGCCAGCTCGGCCATCGAGAGCTGGTCGGCGTCCTTGACGTTGGGTACGACGAGCCCGCGCGGCGTTGCGGCCGCGATGCCGAGGTTCACGTAGTTCTTGAACACCACCTCGCCGGCGGCGTCGTCCCAGGTGGCGTTGACCTCCGGGGTACGGCGAGCAGCGAGGATGCACGCGCGAGCCACGATCAGCAGCGGCGAGACCTTCACGTCACGGAAGTCGCGGTGGCTCTTGAGCTTCTCGACGAACTTCATCGTGCGGGTGACGTCGACGGTGACCCACTCGGTGACGTGCGGCGCGGTGAACGCCGACTCCACCATCGCCTGGCCCATCATCTTGCGCACGCCCTTGATCGGCTCGCGGCGCTCACGCTCGCCGGCGCGCACGGGAGCCGTCGCGACGGGGGCGGCAGCCGGCGTGGCCGTGCCTCCGGTGAAGCCCTCCACGTCGGCGCGGGTGATCGTGCCGTTCGGGCCGGACGGGGTCACCGCGCGCAGGTCCACGCCCAGGTCCTTGGCCAGCTTGCGCACCGGCGGCTTGGCGAGCACGCGCACGTTCTCGCCGTTCCCGGCCGGCGTCGCCGAGCGCGCGGACTGCGCCGGGACCACCGGCTCGTCCGCCTCGACCACGGCCTGCGACTGCGCACCGCCGGGCGAGAACGCGCCCTGCAGCTGCATCTGGGTCGCGGCGCCGGCCTCGCTGCGCGGGGTCACGCTGCCCTTGCGGGGGCGGCGCTTGGCCTCGACCGTGCGCGGGCCGTAGCCGACCAGCGTCTTCATCGGCTCTTCCTCGGCCGGGGTCTCGGCCTTCGTCTCGGCCTTGGTCTCGACAGGCTCGACCACCGAGGCCGGCTCGACCCCCGGGGCCGGCTCGACCCCCGAGGCCGGCTCGACCACCGGGGCCGGCTCGACCCCCGAGGCCGGCTCGACCACCGAAGAGGGCTCGCCGATGGCGATGATCGGGGTGCCGACCTCGACCGTCTCCCCCTCCTGCACGAGGATCGCGGTGACCTCACCGGCGTACGGCGAGGGCAGCTCGACCAGCGACTTGGCGGTCTCGATCTCGACGACGATGTCGTTGATCTTCACGACGTCGCCGACCTTGACCTTCCAGGCGACGATCTCGGCCTCGGTCAGACCCTCACCGGGGTCGGGAAGCTTGTACTCAGGCATGGTTCTCCTTGCATCACGAGCGGTCCCGACGAGCTCGACCAGCGCAGCTCGCCCGACCGGCGCAGTCTCAGTAGGCCAGCGAGCGGTCGACGGCGTCGAGCACCCGGTCGAGGTCGGGGAGCCACTCCTCCTCGATCCGGCTCGGCGGGTACGGCGTGTCGAAACCGCCCACCCGCATCACCGGGGCCTCGAGGTTGTAGAAGCACTCCTCGGTGATCCGGGCGGCGATCTCCGAGCCCATGCCGAGGTTGACGTGCGCCTCGTGCGCGACCACGGCGCGGCCGGTCTTGCGGACCGAGGCGAGCACCGGCTCCATGTCGAGCGGGGAGAGCGTGCGCAGGTCGATCACCTCGATGCTCTTGCCCTCGCCGGCGGCGGCCTCGGCACTCTGCATGCAGGTCTTCACCATCGGGCCGTAGGCGAGCAGGGTCAGGTCGCTGCCCTCGCGGATCACCCGCGAGCTGAACAGCGGGTCGGCGTCGGCGAGCGTCAGCGACTCGTCGAGCTCGGCCTTGTCGGCGTGGTACTGCCGCTTGGGCTCGAGGAACACGACCGGGTCGTCGCAGGCGATCGCCTGCTGGATCATGAAGTAGCCGTCGACCGGGTTGGAGCAGGCGACCACCTTCAGGCCGGGCGTATGCGCGAACTGCGCCTCGGGGCTCTCGCTGTGGTGCTCGACCGCGCCGATGCCGCCACCGAACGGGATCCGGATCACGATCGGCATCTTGACCTTGCCCTGGCTGCGGAAGTGGATCTTCGCGACCTGGCTGACGATCTGGTCGTAGGCGGGGTAGACGAACCCGTCGAACTGGATCTCACACACCGGCCGGTAGCCGCGCATCGCCAGCCCGACCGCCGTACCGAGGATGCCGGACTCGGCCAGCGGGCTGTCGATCACCCGGTCCTCGCCGAAGTCCTTCTGCAGGCCGTCGGTGATCCGGAAGACGCCGCCGAGCTTGCCGACGTCCTCGCCCATCACCACGACCTTGGGGTCGTTCTCCATCGCGGCGCGCAGGCCGGCGTTGAGTCCCTTGGCAAGCGTGATCTTCATCAGTGCGCCCCCTCGAAGGAGTCGAGGTAGGCCGCGTAGGCCTCCCTCTGTGCGGCAAGCTCAGGGGTCTGCTCGACGTACACGTGGTCGAAGACGCTGAGCGGGTCGGGATCGGGGAGCGCCTTGCAGCCCTCGCGGAGGTGGTGACCGAGCTGCTCGGCCTCGGCCTCGACGGAGTCGAAGAAGTCCTGGTCGGCGATGCCGTTGCGCGACAGGTAGACCTTCACCCGCGCGATCGGGTCCTTGAGCTTCCAGTGCTCGAGGTCGGAGGAGAGCCGGTAGCGGGTCGGGTCGTCGGTCGTGGTGTGCGCACCCATCCGGTAGGTGTAGGCCTCGACGAACGTCGGGCCGCTGCCCTCGTGGGCCCGCTGCAGCGCGGCCTTGGTGACCGCATAGCAGGCGAGCACGTCGTTGCCGTCGACGCGCACACCGGGGAAGCCGAAGCCCAGCGCGCGCTGGTAGAGCGGGATCCGGGTCTGGCGCTCGATCGGCTCGGAGATCGCCCACTGGTTGTTCTGGCAGAAGAACACCACCGGGGCGTTGTAGGAGGCGGCGAAGACGAACGACTCGTTGACGTCGCCCTGGCTGCTCGCGCCGTCGCCGAAGTACGCGACGACGGCGGCGTCGCGCGACGGGTCGCCGGTGCCGACCACGCCGTCGCGCTGCATGCCCATCGCGTAGCCGACCGCGTGCAGCGTCTGCGCGCCGATCACGATCGTGTAGAGCGCGAAGTTGTTGTCCTTGGGGTCCCAGCTGCCCTGGTCGACACCGCGGAACAGCCCGAGCAGCTTCAGCGGGTCGAGGTCGCGGCACCAGGCGACGCCGTGCTCGCGGTAGGTCGGGAAGACGAAGTCCTGCGGCGCGAGCGCGCGGCCGGAGCCGATCTGCGCGGCCTCCTGGCCCAGCAGCTGGGCCCAGATCCCGAGCTCGCCGTGGCGCTGCAGCGCGGTGGCCTCCACGTCGATGCGACGGGTCAGCACCATGTCGCGGTAGAAGCCCTTGATCTCGTCGTCGCCGAGGTCGAAGGAGAAGTCGGGGTGCTCGACGCGCTCGCCCTCGGGCGTCAGCAGCTGCACCAGCTCAGGGCCGCCGTCCGCGTGGGAGGGGCCGAAGACCTCACCGAGGCCGGGAAACTCACCCGTGGGTCCTGCGTTCTCTGTCACCTGCACTCCTTGGAGTTGACGGCGGACGGGGTCTCCGTCGCCGGCTCGCGAGTTCACGACCGTGCGCAAGGGGTGCGCGGGGGTGGTGCGCATCGGCTCGTGCTGGTCGTCGATCGGTTGTGCCGAGTGGTGCCTCCCTAGGGTGCTGCGCGGTCCGCCCAGCCGTCAGGAGCTGTGACCGGCGACACACCGGCCACATGCACATAACGTACCGATCTTCGAGCCGCCTGCCTAATCGCCCCGCGACCCCGTCGGACCGGCGTGGGCAGGTGGCGGGATCTTGCAGATAGCTGTCCGAAAACCGCGCGACTCCGCCGGCCCCGGCCGCCTAGGCTTCGTCAGGAGCACTACCTAGGGATGGTCATGACACAGACAGCCTCGAGCACCCCCGTCGCGAAGCCCGCGCCCGCCGTCGGGCTGGTCCTCGCCGCGCTCGGAGTCGTGTACGTCGTCTGGGGCTCGACCTACCTCGGGATCCGGATCATGGTCGAGGAGGCACCGCCCCTGGTCGCCGGCGGGCTGCGGTTCATGACCGCCGGTGTGCTGCTGGGTGCGCTGCTCGCGCTGAAGGGCGGACCGCGGCGCCTCGCGGTCACCCCGCGCCAGCTGCTCGGCGCCGGCTTCCTCGGCCTGATGCTGCCGATGATGGGCAACGGGCTGGTCTCGGTCGGCGAGGACCTCGGCGCCCCGTCCGGCGTGACCGCACTGCTGATCGCGGTGATCCCGCTGTGGATCGTGCTGTTCCGGGTGCTCAGCGGCGACCGTCCCGGCGGGTTGAGCCTGCTCGGCGTGCTGCTCGGCTTCGCCGGGCTGGCGTACCTGGTGTTCGCCGGTCAGGCCTCGGGCGACCGCGAGCTCAGCCTGGTCGCCGCCGGGATCATCGTCTTGGCGTCGATGTGTTGGGCGCTCGGCTCGTTCGTGCAGCCGCGGCTGAGCCTGCCCGAGGACGTGTTCGTGACGACCGTCTACGAGATGCTCACCGGTGGCGCGATCATGGTGCTCGCCGGTCTCGCGCTCGGCGAGCGGTTCACCTTCGACTACTCCGCGAGCATCTGGCTGTCCTGGGGCTACCTCGTGGTGTTCGGGTCGATGCTGGCGTTCACCTCCTACGTCTGGCTGCTCGCGAACGCCCCGATCTCCCTGGTGGCGACCTACGCCTACGTGAACCCGGTGGTCGCGGTGTTCCTCGGCTGGCTGATCCTCAGCGAGCCGGTGACCCTGCCCGTGGTGGTCGGCGGCGGCATCGTGGTCCTGGCCGTGGCGATCGTGATCACCGCCGAGCGGCCGCGCCGGAAGCCACTTCCGCAGACCCCGGCGCCCGAGAGCCTCGAGGCAGTACGTTCGGTCCATGCCGAGGCACAGGGGCGGCCCGACGAGAGCGAGCGCGACATCGTCGCCTGACCGGCTCGCCGCCTTCGCTCCCGGCCTGAGGATCCTGCTGGGCTACCGCCCCGAGTGGCTGCGCGGCGACCTGCTCGCCGGGATCACCGTCGCCGCCTACCTGGTGCCGCAGGTGATGGCGTACGCCGAGATCGCCGGCCTCCCGCCCGTGGTCGGCCTGTGGGCCGTCGTCGGACCGCTGCTGGTCTACGCCTTCCTCGGCTCCTCACGACAGCTGTCCGTCGGCCCCGAGTCGACCACCGCGCTGATGACCGCAGCCGCGATCGGGGCGATGGGCGCCGGGGACCCGGACCGCTACGCATCCCTCGCCGCAGCTCTCGCGCTCGCGGTCGGCGTGGTGTGCCTGCTCGGCTACCTGGGCCGGCTCGGCTTCCTCGCCGACCTCCTGTCCCGCCCGGTCCTCGTCGGCTACATGGCCGGCATCGCGGTGCTGATGGTGGCCAGCCAGCTCGGGAAGCTCAGCGGGATGGCGGTCGCCGGTGACACCCCGCTGGAACAGTCCTGGTTCACCCTCACCCATCTCGATCGGATCGAGCTGCCCACGCTGGGGCTGGCGACCGCCGTACTCGTCCTCCTGCTGCTCGGACAACGGTTCCGGCCGCGTTGGCCGAGCCCGCTGATCGTGATGCTGCTCGCCGCCGCCGTCGTGGCGCTGCTCGACCTCGGCGCGCACGGCATCGACGTCGTCGGCTCGGTCCCGGTGGGCCTGCCCGTGCCCGGTCTTCCGGACCTCGACCCCGAGGTGGTGCTCGAGCTCGCGGTTCCCGCGGTCGGCGTCGCCATCGTCGGCTACTCCGACAACGTGATCGAGGGGCGCGCCTTCGCCAGCCGCCGTCACGAGCGGATCGACGCCAACCAGGAGTTCCTCGCCCTCGGCGCCTCGAACCTCGCCTCCGGGCTGCTGCACGCCTTCCCGGTGAGCAGCAGCGGGAGCCGTACGGCGATCGGCGACGCGCTCGGCAGCCGCACCCAGCTGTACTCCCTCGTCACCCTCGGCACGGTTCTGGTCACGGTGTTCTTCCTCGGGCCGGTGCTCGCGGCCTTCCCGATGGCGGCGCTCGGCGGCGTGGTGGTGTTCGCCGCGATCCGGCTGGTCGACGTCGCCGAGCTGCGCCGGATCGCGCAGTTCCGGCGCAGCGAGCTGATGCTGGCGTTGAGTACGGCGGCCGCGGTGCTCGTCGTGGGCGTGCTCCCCGGCATCGCGGTGGCCATCGGGCTGTCGATCCTCGAGCTGCTGCGGCGCGTGGCACGTCCGCACGACGGGATCCTCGGCTACGTCCCCGAGGTGCCGGGCATGCACGACGTGGACGACTACCCCGACGCGCGGCAGGTGCCCGGGCTGGTGGTCTACCGCTACGACTCCCCGCTGTTCTTCGCCAACGCCGAGGACTTCGCCCGGCGCGCGCTCGCCGCCGTCGACGCATCACCCACGCCGGTCGAGTGGTTCCTGCTCAACGTGGAGGCCAACACCGAGATCGACCTCACCGGCGTCGACGCGCTCGACGAGGTACGCCGGGTGCTCACCGAGCGGGGCATCGTCTTCGCGCTCGCGCGGGTGAAGCAGGACGTCCGCGAGACGCTCGGCGCGGCCGGGCTGCTCGAGAAGGTCGGCGAGGACCGGATCTTCCTGACCCTGCCCACGGCGGTGGTGGCCTACGCCGCGGAGTACGAGCGGCGACACGGCGAGCCGCCGCCCGGCGTACACATCCCCAAGCCGCCCGCCTGACCGCCTGAGTGGTCCCGGGGTTTCGAGACGCTCGCTTCGCTCGCTCCTCAACCACCGGGGGTTGAGGA
>JBMOMG010000209.1:0-9622 GCA_049323155.1 Actinomycetota bacterium
GCGGTGAACAGCCACGCCCCCGGTGAGCCACTGCGCGCGACGACGCCGAAGTCGATCGCGGCACCGACGAGGTAGACCCACGCCACCGCGGACAGGACCACCCCGAGCGCCAGGGCGCCGAGCAGGACCAGAGGCTTGCCACTGGCCCGGGACTCGCTGTGCTTGCGGACGCGACGTCCTTCAGCCACGGCGCCTCAACATCGCGCGCACCTGGCTCACGAGCACCGCGACCGGGACGGCCCCGAGAGCCGTGCCGAGCACCAGGGACGCGACGCCGATGAACGTCTCACCCTCGTCGATCGCGTAGATCCCGAACCGGACCATCGTGATTCCGAGGTAGAGCAGGGCAGCGCCGAGCACGACGGCCACGACCGCTGCCACGCCGGTGCCGATCCGACGCCGCGCTTCCTGCTCCCTCTCCACCCGGTCGACCCTATCCGGCTACTCCGCGCTGATCGCGCGCAGCACGTCGAGACGGGCCGCGCGGCGGGCCGGGAAGACCGCCGCGAGCACGCCGACGAGCGCGGCGACGACCACGAACAGCAGCAGCCGGCCCCACGGGATCGCAAGGACGTCGATGCCCTGGTCGGCGATCGCCTGCTGCAGCGCGACACCGAACGCGATGCCCATGACGACACCGAGCACCGCACCGAGCACCGCGACGATGACCGACTCGAGCCTCACCATCCGGCGCAGCTGCGACCGGGACAGCCCGACCGCGCGCAGCAGGCCGATCTCCCGGGTGCGTTCGATCACCGACAGCGCCAAGGTGTTGACGATGCCGAGCACCGCGATGATCACGGCGAGACCGAGCAGTGCGTAGATGATGTTGAGGAAGAAGTCGATCTGCTCCTTCTGCTGCTCGGCGAACTCGGCCGGGTCGGCCAGGGTCACCGTCGGCAGGTCGGCCAGGATCTCCTCGACGTCCGCGCGCACCGCGTCCGCGTCGGCGTCGGCGGTCTTGTTGACGAACAGGATCGTGTCGAGCGGCTGCAGACCGCCCTTCTCCAGCGTGTCGAGCGTGACCAGGTAGTCCGCAGGCACCGAGGCGCCCGCCTGGAAGACACCCACGACGGTGAGGTCGACGGTGCCGCCCTGGAAGTCCATCTCGAACTCGTCACCGGGGGCGAGCCCCTGCTCGTCTGCGACGTCCTGGGTGATGATCGTCGTGCCAGGCCGCAAGGCGCTCATCGCGCCGGCGGTCAACGGGAAGTCGGTTGCGGCCGCGAGGTCCTTGGGGTCGGAGGCCCCGACGAACGCGCCGTCACCGTTCACCTCGGCGAAGGCCTGCCGGAACTGCGCCACCGCGTCGATCCCGTCGACCTCGCGGATCTGCTCGGCGATGCTCGGCGAGAAGGGCGTGCCCACGGCGTTGGAGACCACGAACTGCGAGGTGATCGCGGCCTTCAGGGCCTTGTCGGTGCTCGCCGCGGCCGACGCCCCGAGGATCGACATCAGCGACACCAGCGCGAGGCCCAGCATCAGCGCGGATGCCGTGGCCGCGGTGCGGCGCGGGTTGCGCTTGGAGTTCTGCGCGGCCAGCTGGCCGACCGTGCCGAACAGCCGACGGTACGACGCACCGAGCAGATCGACGACGGGGCGACCGATGACCGGGCTCATCAGCGAGACACCGATCAAGATCGACAGCATCCCCAGGCCGATCATCGTCAGGCCGGTGCCGCCGTCGGTGGAGAAGCCGGCGAACATCAGGCCGATGCCTGCCACCACGAGCACGGTCCCGAAGATCACCCGGCGGCGCAGCGAGGTCTCCGGCAGCGCCACGTCGTCGCGCATCGCCGCCACCGGAGGGATCCGGGAGGCACGGCGGGCGGGGAGGTAGGCGGCAAGCATCGTCACGACGATGCCGACCACGTAGGACACGACGACAGTGCGCAGCTCGACCGGGAACTCGGCGTTGGACAGGTCCAGGCCGATCGCGCCGAACAGCGCCTTGAGCCCCAGCGCGAGGAGGAAGCCCGCCCCGAGACCCACGGTCGACCCGATCAGGCCGATAACGAGCGCCTCGGTGAGCACCGAGCGGTTCACCTGCTTGCGCGAGGCCCCGAGGGCACGGAGCAACGCGAGCTCCCTGCTGCGCTGGGCGACCAGGATCGAGAACGTGTTGATGATCAGGAACGTGCCGACGATCATCGCGACGGTCGCGAAGACGAGCAGGAAGGTGTTGAGGAAGCCGAGGATCTCCTGCAGGCCCTCCTCGTTCTCGTCGACCACGGCGTCGCCGGTCTTGGCGGTGACGCCCTCGGGCAGCACCTCGGCGGCCGCGTCGCGCAGCTCGGTCTGGGAGACGCCGGGCTCGGCGGCGAGGGAGACACCCGACCACTCCCGACGACCGCCGAAGAACAGGTCCTGCATCGTCTCGGCGTCCCACAGCGTCAGCGTGGCGCCGGCCAGGGAGCCCTCGCCGAACTCGACGAGACCGACCAGCTCGACGTCGAGCGTCGGCGGGTCCCCGGGGGTGACCAGCTTGACCGTGTCGCCGACCTCGTAGCCGCCCTTCTCGGCGGTGTCGACGTCCATGGCGATCTCACCGGGACCGTCAGGGCGCTCCCCGTCGACGTACGTGGTGATCGGGTCACCGGTCAGCGCGGTCGAGTCGCCGTCGGTGAACGCCAGGCCCGGCGGGCCGTTGCCACCGACGAGCTTGCCGTCGGAGCCGATGACGTACATCGACAGCAACTGGTTGTAGGGGTTGACCTCGGCGGCACCGTCGATCTCGCGGAGGTCCTCCACCACCGAGTCGGGGATGGTGCGCGCGTCAGGCCCGGAGTCCCAGGACCCGGCGCCCTCGGGCGTGATCTCCACGTCGGAGGTGCTGCCGGCGATGATCCCGCTGAACGCCCCACCCATCGCGTCGGTGAAGATGAACGAGCCGGACACGAACGAGACGCCGAGCACGATCGCGAACGCGCTGAGGAACAGCCGGACCTTGTGCGCAACGAGGTTGCGCAAGGTGACGTGCCACATCAGGCCATCGCCCTCGCGGTCAGTTTGCCCATCTCCTCGAGGACGCTCTCGCGGGTGGGGTTGCGCAGCTCGTCGACGACCTTGCCGTCGGCGAGGAACACCACCCGGTCGGTGTAGGCCGCGGCGACCGGGTCGTGGGTCACCATCACGATCGTCTGCCCGTGCTCGTCGACGCTGCGCCGGAGCAGGCTGAGCACCTCGGCGCCGGAGGTCGAGTCGAGGTTGCCGGTCGGCTCGTCGGCGAAGACGATCTCGGGCCGGCTCATCAGCGCCCGGGCGCAGGCGACGCGCTGCTGCTGGCCGCCGGAGAGCTCGTTGGGGCGGTGCCCGAGCCGGTCGCGCAGGCCGACCGTGTCGATGATCGTGTCCCACCACTCCTGGTCGGGCTTGCGGCCGGCGATCGACAGCGGCAGCTCGATGTTCTCCTTCGCGGTCAGCGTCGGGACCAGGTTGAACGACTGGAAGACGAAGCCGATCTTGTCGCGGCGCAGCTCGGTCAGCTGCTTGTCCTTGAGCGTGGAGAGGTCGGTCTCGCCGAGGAACACCTGGCCGGCGGTGGGGGAGTCCAGCGCCGCCATGCAGTGCATCAGCGTCGACTTGCCCGAGCCGCTGGCGCCCATCACGGCGGTGAACTCCGCGGTGTAGAAGTCGATGTCGACGCCGTCGAGGGCGTTCACGGCCGCCTCGCCCTCGCCGTACACCTTGCGCAGGTCGACGCTGCGGGCGGCGACCGACTTGCTGTGCCGGTGGGAGGTCTGTGTCTGTGGGTGCTCGCTGGTCACCCGGCAAACCTAGTCCGGACCGCCGACGGTCTGCAGCGCATTAACGCCGCTGTGACCAAGGTCAGGGACGAGACCAGGGTGATCCCGGAGTCCGAGCGGAGACGACGGTGTCGGAACCGTCCACTAGGGTGCTCCGCAACGGTGTCCACTATGGGGGTTGAGAGATGGTTCTCCGTTTTGTCCTGCTCTGCGTCGTAGCGCTCGCCATGCTCGGGTCTCCGCAGGCGGCGACCGCCGAGGAGGATCCGGGCGGCTCCATCCTCGTGATCATGGACGTCTCCGGGTCCATGGCCCGCAAGGACGCCGGCGGCACCACGCTGATCCAGGGCGCCCGGCAGGCGGTGCGTCAGCTGGTCTCCGAGGCTCCGCCCGAGACCCCGGTCGGACTACGGCTCTATGGCCACACCTACCCCGGGGAGGACAAGCGCCGCGGCTGCCAGGACACCGAGCTGGTGGTGCCGGTCGAGGCCGTCGCGCAGTCCGGTACGGCGATCACCGCGGCCATCGGCGGGGTGAAGCCGACCGGGTTCACCCCGATCGGCGGCGCGCTGAAGCAGGCCGTCAAGGACTTCCCGCCCGAGGGGGAGCGCACGATCGTGCTGGTCAGCGACGGCGAGGACACCTGCGGTGCGCCCGAGCCGTGCCAGGCCGCGCGCCAGCTGGCCGGCCAGGGCATCGCGGTCCAGGTGGACACCGTCGGGTTGTTCCTCCAGGGCAACGCGAAGGCGCAGAAGCAGCTGCAGTGCGTGGCGAAGGCCACCGGCGGGCGCTACTACACCGCCGACAACGCCGCTCAGCTGACCGAGCGGCTGACCACCGTCTCGCAGCGCGCGATCCAGCGGTTCGAGGCCAGCGGCGGCCCGATCCAGGGCGGTCCGGCAGCGACCCGAGCCACCGCGATGGAGGCCGGGGCGGCCTACGTGGACAACGTCAAACCCGGCGAGGCGCGTTGGTACTCCTTCCCGGCAGGTCAGGGCCAGGAGGTCGCCGTGACACTGACCGAGGACGGGTCCACCGACTACGGCTGCTGCCTCGAGCTGGCGCTGCACGGACCGGACTTCGACCGGATCGACTCGGAGAGCACCTTCAACGGCGGCGCCACCGCCAAGACGATGCGTGTCGCCTCGCCGGACCGAGGCCTCGACGACAGCGGTGACTACTACCTCGAGGTGACCCTCGACGCCGATGCCGCCAACCGCCCGGTGACCTACGAGTTCGTCGCCGAGGTCAGCGGTGCGGCGCTCGAGGAGTCACCCAGCGCCGAGCCCACGCCCAGCCCCACCGTCGAGCCCAGCCCCACAGAGGAGCCGACGCCCGCCGCCGAGGAGCCGGCCGAGGACGAGCTCGAGTCGGCAGCCGCCGACACCGACGAGGGCGGCGGGCTGTGGACGGTGCTGATCGCCGTGCTGGTCGCCCTCGTGCTCGCCGCGGGCGCCGCCGTCGGACTGCTCGCCCGCTCCACCCTCCGCAAGTGACCTCACCCGAGAAGACAAGGACGAAGAACCCATGCGTCGTGCCATCGCCCTGACCACCCTCGCCGCCGCACTCCTGCTGCCGCTCCCGGCCACCGCGATGGCGTCCGGCGAGGAGATCGACGGCGGCGCCGCCGCCACGCAGGCCACCCCCGTCGAGCCGGGGACGACCTACCTCGACGACGTCGCCCCCGGCGAGGCGCGGTGGTTCTCGGTGGACGTGATGACCGCACAGGACTACGGCGTGACGCTGACCGAGTACGGCGACACCGAGTACAACTGCTGCCTGTCGGTGGCGTGGTACGACTCCGACTTCGACCGCGACATGGGCGACAGCGGTTTCAACACCGATGGGACCGCGAAGACCTTCCGGGTCGCCTCCGAGGGCGGGGTGGACGAGGACGGCACCCGCTACCTGGAGATCCGGCTCGACGAGGACTCGGCGAACCGCCAGTTGAGCTTCGAGTTCGTCGTCGACGTGACGGGCGAGGGTGTCGCGGCGGAGTCGCCGAGTGCCTCGCCGACCGAGGCGGCGTCCGAGGAGCCCGCTGCCGACGAGGCGGACTCCGCCGACGAGGACGAGCCGGAGGCCGCCGCGGTCGACGCCGGTGACGACGGCGGGAACACCATGCTGTGGGTGGTTGTCGGCCTGCTGGTCCTGCTGGTGGTGCTGCTGATCGCGGTGGTCGTGCTGTTGATGGTGCGCATGCGCAAGGCCGGTGCGGTCGACGCAGGCTCCGCGCAGCAGCCCGTGGGTTCTGGACAGTCCCCGACGCAGCAGGGCTGAGCCGAGGGCCGCAGCAACCTCAAGGCCGCCTCGGGCCGCTCGTCGGACCGGCGGGATCCGCAGTCGGCGGTCCGGTCGGCGTCAGGCGGTCGTGCCCGGCTCCAGCCGGGCGCCGGCGGTGATCTCGGCGCCGGGCGCGACCGTGGAGTCGCGGCCGACCAGGGTGACCTGCTCCGGGTCGTCGGTGCCCTTCGCGTCCGGGTCCCCGACGCGGGCTCCGGCGCCGATGGTGCAGCCGGCGTCCACGATGCTCCAGGACACCTCGGCGCCGGCCTCGATGGTCGTGTCGTGCAGGATCACGCTGTCGGACACCACGGCGT
Organism: Actinomycetota bacterium; assembly: GCA_049323155.1. Taxonomy (GTDB): domain Bacteria; phylum Actinomycetota; class Actinomycetes; order Propionibacteriales; family Nocardioidaceae; genus Nocardioides_C. Next base: position 6,347 of record JBMOMG010000209.1, read on the forward strand.
CCGCCGCCACGACGACGCCGGGGCCCAGGACGCTGCGCCGTACGACACCGGCGACGCGCGCGCCCGGGCTGACCAGGCTGTCGCCGAGCTCGCAGCCGGGCTCGAACCGGGCCGCGACCCGCTGCGGCTGACGGGTCAGGAACGGCCAGCTCGGATCGGCGAAGAGCTCGTCGGCCTCGCCGGTGAGCAGGTCCTGGTGCGCGGCGAGGTACAGGTGCGGCTGGCCCAGGTCACGCCAGTAGCCGGGCAGCGCGTGCGCGTAGACCCGGCCCCGGTCCACCAGCCGCGGCACCAGGCTCTCTCCGAAGTCGCCGAGTCCGCTGTCGCCGGGCTCGGCGTCGGCGGTGCGCTCGCGGTGCAGCTCCTCGAGCGTCTCGACGAGGACGTCGGGGGAGTACACGAAGATCTCGGTCGCGACCGTGGTCGTGCTCGGCCGCTTCGGCTTGTAGGCGAAGCCGGTGACCCGGCCGAGCCGGTTGGCCTCGACGGTCGCGTGGTTGCTCGCCTGCCGCTTGGCCACCTCGGTGGTGACGATGGTCAGCTCCGCACCCTTGGCGCGGTGCGTCTCGATCGCGTCCATGTAATCGAACCGGTAGACGTGGTCGGCGCTGAGCACGAGCACGACCTCGGGGTCCGCGGCGCGGATCTGGTCCCGGATCCGGAACAGCAGGTCGGCGTTGCCGGTGGCGAACCCCTCCTCGTCGCCGGTGCCGGTGCCCTGCTGCGGCATCACCAGCCGCAGGCCGCCGTGGTTGCGGTCGAGGTCCCAGGGCCGGCCGTTGGCGACCTCCTCCTCGAGCATCCCGCCCTGGTACTGCACCGAGAGCCACACGTCGCTGATGCCGGAGTGCACCAGGTTCGACAGCGGGAAGTCGACGAGCTGGTAGACCCCGGCGAACGGCAGGGCGGGCTTGGCACGCTCACGGGTGAGGACGTCCATGCGTCCGCCCGCACCGCCGGCCTGGATGATCGCGAGGATCCGGTTGCGTGCCATGGGCGGGGGATACCCGGGGCAGTCCCCGGCAAACAAGTCAGGAGACGACGAGGGGCGACGTCCGCCGACCGCCGTACCCCTCGTGCCCCTGAAGATCACGCGTGCGCGGCGTGCGTGGCCTCCCACCCGGCGTAGCCGCCGAGCACGTCGGAGACGTCCGCGAAGCCGAGGTGTCGCAGCAGGCTGCCGCCGACGCTGGAGCGCCAGCCGCCGGCGCAGTAGAGCACCGTCGGCCTGTCGGCGTCGAGCTCGCCGACGCGACGAGCGAGTTGCGCGAGCGGGATGTTGACCGCGCCCGGGATCATCCCGGCCTCGGTCTCACCGGCGTTGCGGATATCGACGAGCTGCACGTCGTTGGCGGCGACGTGCTCGTCGAGCTGGTGCGGGGTGATCCGGCTGGCGTGGACGACCTGCTCGTCGAGGCAGTGGTCGATCATGTACGCCTCGGGCCGCGGGACGAAACCGACCGCGTGGTCGAAACCGATCCGTGCCAGGCGGACGCCGGCCTCCTGCTCCTCGCCCTCGGGCGCCATGAGGATGATCTTGTCGTCGGGCTTGACGACCATGCCGACGGTCTCGGCCATCCGGCCGTCGACCGGCACGTTGATCGCGCCCTGGAGGTGGCCGGCAGCGAACTCGACCGGGTCGCGGGCGTCGATCACCTTCGCGCCGTCGGCCAGGGCCTGGGTCACCTCCTGCGGGGACAGCGCCGGCAGCGTGGCGCCGGGCTCGCGGGTGCCGCGCTCCTGGCGGTTGAGGATCGCGTTGTAGACGAAGTACTCCGGGGCCGGGGGCTGGCCGGCGGTGACCACGGCGAGGAACTGCTCCTCGCTCATCGGCTGGCAGGCGTAGTTGAACTGGCGCTGCTCACCGATCGTGGACTGCTTCTCGGTGGAGAGGTTCTTGCCGCAGGCCGAGCCGGCGCCGTGCGCGGGGAACACGCGGGTCTCGTCGGGCAGGCCCATCAGCTTGTGCTGGATGGAGTGGTAGAGCATCTTGCCGAGCTCGTCGGCGGTCACGCCGATCGAGGCGAGCAGGTCGGGGCGGCCGACGTCGCCGATGAACAGCGCGTCGCCGGTGAGCACGCCGTAGGGCACGGTGTCCTCGGCGTTCTCGTAGACCAGCACGCTGATCGACTCGGGCGTGTGGCCGGGGGTCTCCATGATCTCGAGCACGACGTCGCCGAGCTCGATGCGCTCACCGTCGGACAGCGAGCGGACCTCGAAGTCGGCCTGCGCGGCCTTGCCGTAGCCGATCCAGGCGCCGGTGGCGTTGGCCAGCTCGATGTGGCCGGAGACGAAGTCGGCGTGGAAGTGGGTGTTGATGACACCGACGATCCGGAGGCCGTGCGCCTGGGCGTCGGTGAGGTACTCCTCGATGTCACGACGGGGGTCGACGACCACGGCCTGGCCGGTCTTCTCGTCACCGATCAGGTAGGACGCCTGGGAGAGGCAGTCCAGGTAGTACTGCGCGAGGTACATAGGTGTGCTCCTTGGCTGGGTCGTGATGCGCGTCACCAGACCTCAAGATATACCCCCATGGGTATATTCCCGCCAGTGTCGGATCGGTCTGGACCGGGCAGCGGGGCCGCCCGTGGGGCCGGACGAGGGTTTTGGCCGGCCCCGGATACTGGACACGGATGACTGACGAGAAACCACGCCTCGAGATCAACTGGGTCCAGTCCGCCGCCGGCGCCCTGGCTGCGGTGACCTCGGCGGTGCTGCTGTCCACGGTGGGTGTCGCCGGCACCCTGATCGGTGCCGCGCTCGGCAGCCTGGCTGCGACGATCGGCAGCGCGGTCTACTCGCACTACCTGCGCGCCACCAAGGAGCGGGTCGCCGCCGCCCAGACGGTGGCTGCCGTGCGGATCGGCCTTGCGCAGTCCCGGGTCCGCGAGGCCCCTGCCGAGGCCGAGCGGGAGCTCGAGCGTGCCCAGGAGGTGCTCGAGGCGGCCGACCCGGACCCCGCACCCGAAGGCTGGCGGGTGGCGCTGGCCGGCCTGCCGTGGAAGCGGATCGCGCTGGTGTCGGTGGGCGTGTTCGTCGCGGCGATGGCAGTCATCGTGGCCTTCGAGCTGGTGGCCGGCCGGGCGGTGTCGTCGTACACCGGCGGGTCGGACGCGGACCGCCGTACCTCCATCCCGGGCGTCGGCGGCGGGGCCGAGCCCTCTGCCCCGCCGGCCGAACCGCCCACGGACGCGCCGACCGAGCAGCCGGACGAGGGCGAGCTGCTGGTGCCGAGCGAGAGCCCGGGAGAGACCCCGACGGAGAGTACGACGCCCG
>JBMOMG010000210.1:0-9414 GCA_049323155.1 Actinomycetota bacterium
CGGGGCCTCAGCTGCCTCAGCAGCGTCGGCGGCCTCCGTCGAAGCACCGGTCGCCTCGGCGGCCGGGGTGTCCTGCGTGGCGGCGTCGCCGCCCGTCGCCTCGACAGCAGCCTTGTCGGCCTCGCCCTGGAGGAGCTCGCGCTCCCACTCGGCCAGCGGCTCCTCGGCACCCGGCTCACCGCCGGCTTCGCCACCCTTGGCGCCGGAGCGCGCGATGAGACCGTCGGCGACGGCGTCGGCCACGACGCGGGTCAGCAGCGAGACGGCGCGGATGGCGTCGTCGTTGCCCGGGATCGGGAAGTCGACCTCGTCGGGGTCGCAGTTCGTGTCCAGGATGCCGATGATCGGGATCCTGAGCTTACGAGCCTCCTCGACGGCGAGGTGCTCCTTCTTGGTGTCGACGATCCACACCGCCGACGGGGTGCGGGTCATCTCGCGGATACCGCCCAGGGTCTTGTCGAGCTTGTCGCGCTCGCGCTTCATCTGGAGCAGTTCCTTCTTGGTGCGCCCGCTGCCCGCGACGTTCTCGAAGTCGATGTCGTCGAGCTCCTTGAGGCGGTTGATCCGCTGGTGCACCGTCTGGAAGTTGGTGAGCATGCCGCCGAGCCAACGCTGGTTGACGTAAGGCATGCCGACACGGGTCGCCTGCTCGGCGATCGCCTCCTGGGCCTGCTTCTTGGTGCCCACGAACATCACGGTGCCGCCCTTGGCGACGGTGTCCTTGATGAACTGGTAGCTGCGGTCGATGTAGGCCAGCGACTGCTGCAGGTCGATGATGTAGATGCCGTTGCGCTCGGTCATGATGAAGCGCTTCATCTTCGGGTTCCAGCGACGGGTCTGGTGCCCGAAGTGGACGCCGCTCTCGAGGAGCTGGCGCATGGTGACGACGGCCATGCCGATCGTTCCTCCTGGTCGTGTGACCTGCGCGCGTGCGTGCGCACGCGAACGGGTCGGTCTCAGTTGTCGCAGAAGGCGGGTGCCTCCTGCCCTGACGCCCGGCGCGTTCCCGCCCTCGTGGCTGCCCGGGGGCCTGACCTGAGGGACTGACGGGGACGACGCCCGTGGTGGAGTCGGCGGTGCCGGCTCGGTCACGGTGACGAGCGTGCGAAGTACAACCAGTGCTGTGCGCACGGGTTGCCACCGGGCAGTCTAGACGAGGGCGGCCCGCGGGAGCCAATCGCGGCCCCCGGGACCGCACCACGCGCCCGAGCGGGACGAGCCGGCGCCCGTCCACAGCTACGAGTACACCGAACGCGTCCCCAGCTCGGTCACCGGTGCTGACGGCGTCTGCACCGCTGGGCGGACCCTGGGTGGCATGACCAGTCTGACCGCCGCCCTCACTCAGGTGCTCGTCCTCCTCCCGCTCCTGCTCCCGGTCGCCCCACCGGTCAGTACGCCGCTCGGCCCGGACGGCGCACCGACCACGGCCGCCCGGGGAGCCTCTCCGGAAGCGCTCCCCGCGCTCTCACGGCCGGCCCCGTCCCCGGCGCCCGCCTGGCGGACGACAGCCACCGCACCGGCGCCGGCAGTCTGGCCGCTCGCCCCTCAGCCGGAGGTCGTGGCCGCGTTCGACCCGCCCTCCTCGACCTACGGCGCGGGTCACCGGGGGGTGGATCTCGCAGGCACAGCTGGCCAGACGGTCCGCGCCGCGGCGGCGGGCACGGTGACGTTCGCCGGCGCGCTGGCGGGACGCGGCGTCGTGGTGGTGACGCACGGCGTGACCCGCACCACCTACGAACCGGTCACCGCCGGCGTCCGGGTCGGAGAGACGGTCACCGCCGGCCAGCCGATCGGCAACCTCGAGTCCACAGGAAGCCACTGCGCTCCCGCGGCCTGCCTGCATTGGGGACTGCTGGAGGGCACGCTCTACCTCGACCCGCTGACCCTGGTGGGCGCGGGTCCGGTGCGCCTGCTCCCCCTGCTCGGGGACGGGTCTGACCAGGGCGCCGTCGCGAGGTCCACCCAGTAGCGGCGCTTGGGGCCGCCCTCGACCTCGCGGACGTCCTCCAGCACTCCACCGTTGCTCTCGATCGTCCGGGCTGAGGCGACGTTGTCGTCGTCGCAGGTGACCAGCACCCGGTCCAGCCCCAGCGCCCGAGCCCGGGGCAGGACGGCCCGGAGTGCCCACCGTGCAAGCCCTCGTCTGCGTGCCGACGGCCGGATCCCGAAGCCGATGTGCCCACCGACTTGCAGGAGGTACTCGTTCAGGTCGTAGCGCAGGGTGATCGCACCCAGGTATCGCTCACCCTCCACGATCCACCAGTAGCTCGCGTGCACCTTGCCAGGGTCGGGCGGGACAGACGTGTCCGACTCGCGACGGAGTCGCGCCAACCAGGTCGAGAACCCCTCCGCCGAGTCCAGGTCCAGATCGTCGGCGAGCCAGAGGCCGGTCCCGGGCTGGTGGACGCCCCTCCCCCACTCGTCGCGGGACTCCAGCCACGAGACGTGCAGCCGCTCGCTGGGGTCGACCAGCCTAAGGGTGGCTCCGGCCGCGTCAGTGTTCACGCGGGCATTGTGCCTGACTCACCGGGGCGGGACGCGCCTCCTGGCGCGTGCGGTCAGGCGCGGGGGTGCGCCTGACGGTACGCCTGGCGCAGCCGCTCGGTGCTGACGTGGGTGTAGATCTGCGTGGTCGCCAGCGACGCATGTCCGAGGAGCTCCTGGACGGTGCGAAGGTCGGCACCCCCCTCGAGCAGGTGCGTGGCGGCGGTGTGCCGCAGCCCGTGGGGGCCGAGGTCGGGGGCCCCGGGCACGTCCGCGAGCCGGGTGTGCACCATCGCCCTGACGACCCGCTGGTCGATCCGCCGGCCTCGCGTCCCGAGGAAGAGCGCCGCCCCGGACCCGGCCACGGCCAGTCGTGGGCGGCCCTCCGCAAGCCAGCGGCCGAGTGCCTGCTCGGCCGGTCGACCGAAGGGGACGGTGCGCTCCTTGCGCCCCTTGCCCAGCACCCGGACCACTCGTCGCTCGTGGTCGACATCGTCGACGTCGAGCCCGCACAGCTCGCCCACCCGGATCCCGGTGGCGTACAACAGCTCGAGGATCGCTACGTCGCGCAGCCCGACGGGGCTGCCGTCGTCGGCATGCGCCGCGGCCGCCTCGAGGAGCTCGCGGGCCTCGTCCCGCCGCAGCGCAGCGGGCAGGGTGCGGTGCGCCTTGGGCGAGCCGAGGAGTGCCCCGGGATCGGTCCGGGTCAGGCCGGTGCGGTGGGCCCACGCGGTGAAGACGCGGACCGCCGTGGCCCGGCGAGCCATCGTGGTCCGGGCCAGGCCGAGCGTCTGCTGCTTCGCGAGCCAGCTGCGGAGACTTCGCACGTCGAGACTGTCGAGGTCTGTGTGCCCCAGCATCGCCGCGTGTTCGAGCATCCCGGCGAGGTCACCGAGGTAGGCGCGGACGGTGTGCGGGGTGAGGTCCCGCTCGGAGACCAGGTGGCGCTCGTAGGCGGCGAGTGCCGCGGCGAGCGGTTCGGGGAGAGCAGCGCCCGCGTCTCCAGCATCCCCGGGGTCGCCCGGACGGTCCTCCTGCGGCAACATGCCACGAGACTATGAGGTGGAACCGTCCGAGCCGCGACGGCGCGCTGGTCTGCCGGTCAGGGCGCGACGACGACCTTGAGACCCCGCCGTGACGCTGCCGTTTCGAAGGCTGCCGGTGCCTCCTCGAGCGGGTACCGCTCGGTGACGACCGACCTGAGGTCGACACTGCCCTGCTCCACGAGCCGGATCGCTCGGGGGTACACCTCTGCCATCCGTCGCGACATCAGGATCGTCAGCCCCTTGCGCCGGGCCAGGGATGCCTGGAAGGTGGTCCGGTCCCCCTCCGGGATGCCGACGAGCACCGCGCGGCCGCCGGGCCGCGCAGCCAGGAACGCTCCGTGGACCGCCTCGTCGGTGCCGGCGACCTCGAACACCACGTCGGCCCCGGAGACCCGCCTGCCAAGACCTCCGGCCAGCTCGTCGGGGGCCAGCGCCTCGTCGGCGCCCTGGTCGAGGGCGGCTCGTCTACGGTGCGCCAGCGGGTCGACGGCGACGACGTGGCCGGCCCCCAGGGCGGCCAGGAGCTGCACGAGCATCAGTCCGATCGGTCCGAGGCCGAGCACCGCGACCCTGGCGCCGACTCGCACGTGCCCGAGGTCGTGAGCATGCAGGGCCACGCCCAACGGCTCGAGCATCGCACCGTCCTCGGCGGTCATCGGCTCGGGCAGCGGGTGCAGCAGCCGGGTCGGCCAGGACAGGGTCTCCTGCAGCCCACCGTCCTGCGTGCCGTGGCCGGCGAAGACCACCTCCGGGCACAGGTGTCCGAGCCCGGCCGAGCACGTGCTGCAGCTCCCGCAGGGCACCGCGGGGTCGACGGCGACGAGCCGGCCGTCCAGCGGGCCACCCACGGCGACTCCGGCGATCTCGTGACCGAGCACCAGCGGACGCGCCACCCGCGCGTCACCGATGCTGCCCTCGGCGAACCAGTGCAGGTCCGAGCCGCAGATCCCCACGGCCCCGACGCGCACCAGCGTGCGACCGGGCGTCGTTGCAGGCGGCTCCTCGTCGTGCAACCTGAGGTCGCCGACGCCGTGGAGGCGGACCGCTCTCACCTCAGCCGGCCCAGCGCGGCCGGGGCTCCATGCCGGCAGCCAGGTAGGCCGCGTCCACCAGCTGCATGGTTCGTACGGCGTCCTCGGGGTCCAGCGGCAGCGGTGCGCCCTGGCGGACCGCAGCGGTGAACGCCTCAAGCTGGTAGGTGTAGGACGATCTGCGACCCACCTCCTCCACCGACGTGCGCCCGTCGACCTCGACCAGCACACGGTCGTCCTCGTGCGGGAGGACGAAGCTGGCCGCCACGGCACGGCCCCGGCTGCCGGTGAGCTCCAGCGTCATCTGCTGGGTCTCGGCGGCCATGTGGCACCGGGCTGAGCCGGTCACCCCGGACGGGAACTCCAGGTCGGCGTCGAGCCACTCATCCACCCCCGGCTGTCCGGCTCGCTCCCCGGCGCGCGCCGAGACCACCCGCGGCTCCCCGCCGGCGCGCGAGGAGAGGACCCGGTGCGCGTGCAGGCCGTAGCAGCCGAGGTCCATCAACGCCCCGCCGGCAAGGGAGAGCGACCAGCGGGGGTCCTCGGCGGGCGGCGCGGGGATGTTCACGACCGCCTCGACCCGCTCGAGGTCACCGAGTGTTCCGTCGTCGAGCAACGCCAGCAGCCGCTGCATGACCGGGTGGAAGAGGTAGTGGAACGCCTCCATCACGACCAGCCCGGTCCCGCCCGCAGCGTCACGGACCTCGGCGGCCTCGGCCGCGTTGCTCGCGAACGGCTTCTCGCTCAGCACGTGCTTGCCTGCGGCGACCGCGCGGAGGTTCCACGGAGCGTGCAGGGCGTTCACCAGCGGGTTGTAGACGACCTCGACCTCGGGGTCGTCGAGCAGGGCCGCGTAGTCGTCGTACGCCCGCTCGACACCGTGCGCCCCGGCGAACGCCTCGGCCCTGTCGCGGTCTCGTGCCGCCACCGCAACGAGCCGGGCGCCGGACTCGCGCGCAGGTACGACGATCGCGGCCTCGGCGATCCTCCCAGCCCCGAGGATGCCGATGCGCAGCGGATCACCAGCGGTCATGGACGTGCTGACGGATGTCGGCGTCGTAGATCTCCCGCATCGCGTCGAGGACCTCCGCGGACAGCGGCGCCGCGTCGGCGGCAGCCGCGTTCGCGCGGGCCTGGTCGGGCCGGCTCGCACCCGGGATCACGGTGCTCACACCCGGCTGGTCGATGATCCAACGCAGCGCCATCTGCGCGGTGGTCATCCCCTCGGGGGTGAGCCCGGCGACCTTCCGGGCCGCCTGGACGCCGACCTCGTACGGGACACCGCTGAAGGTCTCCCCCACGTCGAACGCCTCGCCATGGCGGTTGAAGCTGCGGTGGTCGGTCGCCGCGAACGTGGTGTGCTCGTCGTACTTGCCCGACAGCAGACCGCTGGCCAGCGGGACCCGGGCGATGATGCCCACGCCCGCCTCCTGGGCCGCGGGGAGCACGCGCTCGAGCGGGTTGCGACGGAACGCGTTGAGGATGATCTGCACGCTGGCCACGCCGGGTCGCTCGATGGACCGCAGCGCCTCGTCGACCGTCTCGACGGACACGCCGTAGGCCGCGATCGCGCCCTCGTCCACCAGGGTGTCGAGCGCGTCGAAGACGCGGTCGTCGGAGAACACCGGGGTGGGTGGGCAGTGCAGCTGCACCAGGTCGAGCCGATCCATGCCGAGGTTGCGCCGGGATCGGTCGGTCCAGGCTCGGAACGCCTCGAGGGTGAAGGCCTCCGGGACGTGCGGGTCGGCGCGACGGCCCATCTTCGTGGCCACCGTCAGCGGTACGTCGCTCCGCTCCTTCAGCAACCGGCCGACGAGTGTCTCGCTGCGACCGTCGCCGTACACGTCGGCGGTGTCGAGGAACGTGACACCGGCGTCCACGGACGTGTGCAGGATCTGCATCGCGTCCGCCTCGGACACCTCGCCCCAGTCGGCACCGAGCTGCCAGCACCCGAGCCCCACGACCGAGACCTGTCGTCCGGTCCTGCCGAGCTGTCTGTTCTCCACTCCGAAGTCCTTACGTCGTCGGGTTCACGTCGGGCGCCGACCCGGCCGGGGCGGCAGCAGGCTGCCCACCGCCCGTGCGGCTGCGCTTCTTGTTCCACACGTCGAAGGCGACCGCGAGCAGGAGCACGAGGCCCTTGATCGCCTGCTGCCAGTCCACGCCGATGCTTTCCAGCGACATGCCGTTGTTGAGCACACCCATCACCAGACCGCCGATGATGGCGCCGATCACGGTGCCGACGCCGCCGGTCACCGCCGCGCCGCCGATGAAGGCCGCGGCGATCGCGTCGAGCTCGAAGTTCACGCCGGCCTTGGGGTTCGCCGCGGTCAGCCGGGCGGCGAAGACCATGCCGGCAAGCGCCGCGAGCACACCCATGTTGGTCATCACCAGGAAGTCGATCTTCTTGGTCTTCACGCCCGACATGGTCGCCGCCTCGACGTTGCCGCCGACGGCGTAGATGTGCCGCCCGAAGACGGTGCGCCGCATGATGAACCCGTAGATGCCGATCAGCACGAACAGGATCACACCGACGATCGGCAGACCGCGGTACTGCGCGAGCAGGTAGGAGAAGGTCATGATCACCGCCACGATCGCGGCGAGCTTGATCAGGAACACCGCCAGCGGGCTCACGACCACGTTGTACTTCTTCGCCGATGCGCGGTTGCGCAGCTCGATCCAGACCAGGAACGCCGAGAGCAGCAGGCCGAGCACGATCGTCAGGTTCGACAGACCGGTGTCCGGCCCCACGTCCGGGAGGAAGCCGTTGCCCATCTTCTGGAAGCCCTCGGGGACCGAGACCGTCCGGCCCTCGAGGACCACGAGCGTCAGACCGCGGAAGAGCAGCATGCTCGACAGCGTGACGATGAACGCCGGGATCCCGACGTAGGCCACCCAGAACCCGTGCCAGGCGCCGATCGCAGCACCCGCGACCAGGCAGATGACCACCGCGAGCAGCCAGGGCACGTCGTAGGTGGACATCAGGATCGAGGCCAGCGCGCCGATGAACGCCGCCACCGACCCGACCGACAGGTCGATGTGCCGGGCGATGATGACCATCACCATGCCGATGGCCAGGATCAGGATGTAGCTGTTCTGCGTGATCAGGTTGGTCAGGTTCAGCGGCCGCAGCAGCACGCCGTCCGTGGTGATCTGGAAGAGGATGACGATCGCGGCCAGCGCGATGATCATCCCGTACTGCCGCACGTTGCCGCGCAGCATGTTCTTCACCGATTCCATCTCTCTACCCCTCGTACTCGGTCATGAGACGTACTGCGTCATGTAGCGCATGAGCTGTTCCTGGGTCGCGTCCGCCCGTGCGAACTCGCCCGTCACGTGGCCCTCGGACAACGTGTAGATCCGGTCGCACAGACCGAGGAGCTCGGGCAGCTCCGAGGAGATCACGATGACCCCCCGGCCCTGCGCGGCGAGCTCGTGGATGATCCCGTAGATCTCGTACTTCGCACCCACGTCGATGCCGCGGGTGGGCTCGTCGAGGATGAGCACCTCGGGCTCGGTGAACATCCACTTGCTGAGCACGACCTTCTGCTGGTTGCCGCCGGAGAGCTGTGCCACCCCGGCCGCGACGGTCGGCGCCTTGATGTTCATGCTCTTGCGGTACCTCTCGGCGACCATCGACTCCTCGACCTCGTCGACGACCAGGCCGCGTCGCAGCTTCTCGAGGTTCGCCGAGGAGATCGCGCTCTTGATGTCGTCGAGCAGGTTCAGCCCCAGGCTCTTGCGGTCCTCGGTCAGGTAGGCGAGGCCGGCGCCGATCGCGTCGTGCACGCTGCGCAGGTGCAGGTCCTTGCCGGCCAGCCGGAGCCTGCCGGTGATGTGGCTGCCGTAGGAGCGTCCGAACAGGCTGCGCGCCAGCTCGGTGCGGCCGGCGCCCATGAGCCCGGCGATGCCGACGATCTCGCCGCGCCGGACGTGCAGCGTTGCTCCGTGGATGACCGTCCGGTCGGGGTCCTCGGGGGCCTTGACGGTCCAGTTCTCCACCTCGAGGAGGACCTCGCCGATCTTCGGCGTGCGCTCGGGGAAGCGGTGCTCGAGGTCGCGGCCGACCATGCCGCGGATGATCCGGTCCTCGTCCACACCGCCCTGGGAGACGTCGAGGGTCTCGATGGTGCGACCGTCGCGCAGGATCGTGATCTCGTCGGCGATCCGCTCGATCTCCTTGAGCTTGTGGGAGATCATGATGCAGGTGATCCCCTTGCCCTGCAGGCCCTTGAGCAGGTCGAGCAGGTGCTGGGAGTCGTCGTCGTTGAGGGCTGCGGTCGGCTCGTCGAGGATCAGGAGCTTGACCTGCTTCGAGAGCGCCTTGGCGATCTCGACCAGCTGCTGCTTGCCGATGCCGAGGTTCTTCACCGGGGTGAGCGGGTTCTCCCGGAGACCGACCCGGGCCAGGAGCTCGGTGGCGCGGTGGTTCGCCTCGTCCCAGTTGATGACGCCGCGGGTCGCGGTCTCGTTGCCGAGGAAGATGTTCTCCGCGATCGAGAGCTCGGGGATGAGCGCGAGCTCCTGGTGGATGATCACGATGCCGGCAGCCTCGCTGTGCCGGATGTCCTTGAACTCCACCGGCGTGCCCTCGAAGACGATCTCGCCGTCGTAGGTGCCGTGGGGGTACACGCCGCTGAGCACCTTCATCAGCGTCGACTTCCCGGCGCCGTTCTCACCGCAGATCGCGTGGATCTCCCCGCGGTTCACGGTCAGGTTGACGTCCGAGAGCGCCTTGACGCCGGGAAACTCCTTGGTGATGGAGCGCATCTCCAGGATCGGATGTTTCATGGGACCACCGTCGGTTCTGTCGGTGCGGTGTGCTGCCCGGCGACAACCTGCTCGCCGGGCAG
>JBMOMG010000211.1:0-8483 GCA_049323155.1 Actinomycetota bacterium
GGTCGCCGCGCTGACGGTGGTCCTCCAGGGCATCGCCGCAGCAAGTGCGCTGGCCGAGGAGCCGCAGGCGGTCTCCGAGTGGTCGGCGCACCACAGGAAGCTGCGCGCGTCGTACCCCGCCGGGCCGGGCGGCTGGCGCGCCAGCGCCCTCCCCCGCTGACGCCATGTAACGCGGGGTTATGGACGCTGAACCCGCGGCGTACCGCCGGGGATGCGTCCACAACCCGTGGGAAGTCGGTGGGGTGCTGCGTCTAGGGTGCTGACCGTGACCGACTCGAACGCAGCCATCCGTCCCGTCGACGCCATCGCCGAGCAGTACCTCGAGGACTACTGCGCCCTCGACCCGGTCGCCGCGACCGGGATGGGTGTCGCCGGCCACGACGACCGGCTCACCGACCTCTCCCCGGAGGGGTTCGCCGCCCGCCACCAGCTCACCGTGCGCGCACTCGAGGCCGCCCGCGCCGCGACGCCGACCGACGAGCGCGAGCAGGTGGCCAAGGACGCCTTCCTCGAGCGGCTCGGCCTCGAGGTGGAGCTGTACGACGCCGGGGCGGTCGCCTCGCAGCTCTCGGTGCTCGTCAGCGGCCTGCACGAGCTCCGGATGGTCTTCGACCTGATGCCGACCGACGGCGAGGAGGCGTGGGCGAACATCGACGCGCGCCTTGCCGCGGTGCCCGAGGCGCTCGACGGCTACCGCACCACCCTGCTCACCGAGGCCCGCCGCGGCAACGTCGCGGCGCAGCGGCAGATCCGCGAGGTCGCCGCCCAGGTCCGGTCCTGGACCGGTGGCGACGACGGCGGCGTCCTCGGCCGGCTGGTGGCACAGGCCCAGGGCAACGGAGCCGGCGACGCACTGCGCGCGCAGCTCGACGAGCACGCCCGCACCGCCACCGAGGCCGTGACCGCCTTCGGCCGGTTCCTCGACGACGAGCTCGCCCCGCTCGGCCGGACCAACGAGGCCGTCGGCCGGGAGCTCTACGCGCTGCACTCCCGCCACTTCCTCGGCGCGACGATCGACCTCGACGAGACCTACGCCTGGGGCTGGGCCGAGCTGCACCGCATCGAGACCGAGATGGCGCGGGTGGCCGAGCAGATCGCCCCGGGCGGCACCCTCGACGACGCGATCACCGTGCTCGACGCCGACCCGGCCCGCACCATCGAGGGCAAGGAGGCGTTCCGACAGTGGATGCAGGGGCTGGCCGACCGCACCGTCGCCGACCTCGCGGACACGCACTTCGACATCCCGACCCCGGTGCGCCGGATCGAGTGCTGCCTGGCGCCCACCAACGACGGCGGCATCTACTACACCGGCCCGAGCGAGGACTTCAGCCGCCCGGGCCGGATGTGGTGGGCGGTGCCGGAGGGCATCGACAGCTTCTCGACCTGGCGTGAGGTGACCACGGTCTTCCACGAGGGAGTGCCGGGACACCACCTGCAGATCGGGCAGACCGTCTACCGCACCGAGGTGCTGAACCGCTGGCAGCGCCTGATGTGCTGGGTCTCCGGGCACGGCGAGGGCTGGGCGTTGTACGCCGAGCGGCTGATGGACGAGCTGGGCTACCTCGACGACCCGGGTGACCGGATGGGCATGCTCGACGCGCAGGCGATGCGAGCCGCACGGGTGGTCGTGGACATCGGGATGCACCTGGAGCTGGAGATCCCGGCCGACAACCCGTTCGGGTTCCACCCCGGTGAGCGGTGGACCCCCGAGCTGGGCCTGGAGTTCATGCGGCAGCACTGCCGGATGGAGGACCCGGTGATCGTGTTCGAGGTGAACCGCTACCTCGGCTGGCCGGGTCAGGCGCCGTCGTACAAGGTGGGCGAGCGGATCTGGCTGCAGGCACGCGAGGACGCGAAGGCGCGCCAGGGCGAGGGCTTCGACCTCAAGGCCTTCCACCGCGCCGCACTCGACCTCGGCTCGATCGGCCTCGACCCGCTGCGCGCCGCGCTGGCCAGGCTGGGATGAGCCGGCGGCTGGTGCTGGCCTCCGCGTCCCCGGCGCGGCTGGCCACCCTGCGCAGCGCCGGTGTCGGTCCGGAGGTGGTGGTCTCCGGCGTCGACGAGTCGAGCGTCGACCACAGCGACCCGGCGCGGCTGGCCCTCGAGCTGGCTCGGCTGAAGGCGCGAGCGGTGGCCGGTCCGCTGGCCGCCGCCGGGGAGCAGGCCTGGGTGATCGGCTGCGACTCGGTCCTCGAGATCGACGGCGACGTGCACGGCAAGCCGGCCGACGCGGCCGAGGCACTCTCCCGGTGGCAGAGGATGCGCGGCCGGTCGGGGGTGCTGCACACCGGTCACTGCCTGGTCGACACCGCGACGTCGGGCGAGGTGGCCCGCTCCGCGGACACGCTGGTGCACTTCGCCGAGCCGACCGACGCGGAGCTGGCCGCCTACGTGGGGACGGGTGAGCCGCTGAAGGTCGCCGGCGCGTTCACGCTCGACGGCCTGGGCGGCGCGTTCGTCCGGGGCATCGAGGGCGACCCGCACACCGTGGTCGGGATCGGCCTCCCGCTGCTGCGGGAGATGTTCGCCGAGCTCGGGGTGCGCTGGACCGACCTGTGGCAGCAGTTCCCGGCACCCGCTGCCGACTCCGGCGCCGGGTAGCGGCCCGCCCCTGCGTCAGTTGCCGGAGACGAGCGGGGCGCCGGCGCCCTGCAGCTCACCGATGCCGCCGGCGTCGACGATCTCGGTGAACCCGAGGTCGGCCATCTTGTCGGCCGCCTGCGCGGAGCGGTTGCCGCTCTGGCAGTAGACGACGTACTCCTCGTCCTTGTCGAGCTCGGCGACGATGTCCTCGAAGGTCGGTGCGGTGACGTCGATGTTCTCGGCCCCGTCGACGTGGGCGGCGGCGTACTCCCCCGGCGTACGCACGTCGATCACCGTGTGCTCGCCCGCCTCGATCAGGTCGACGGCCTCGGTGGCGTCGACCTTCTCGACGGCGTCGGAGCCGGAGGAGCAGGCAGAGGTCGTCAGGAGCAGGACGGCGGCGGCGCCGGCGAGTGCGGCGGAAACAGGCTTGCGCATACCCCCCAGGGTATACGACTACGACAAGCTGCGCTTGGCGCGCGCCACGACACCGCCGCGTGCGGCGGCCTCGTGCGGGTGCAGGAAGACGAACTCACGGAACGCCCAGAAGCGGGCGGCGGCCCCGAGGCCGAGCCCGATCACGTTCGCCGAGAGGTTGTCGGCCAGGGCGCTGTCCAGGTGCAGCAGGTAGCGGCTCACCGCCAGGCAGAGCAGCGGGATCAGCATCGTCACCAGGTTGATGCCCAGGAACGACAGCCTCCCTCCGGCGGCCCCCACGACCTGCCGGTGCCGGAAGGCCCAGGACCGGGTGCCGCGGTAGCTGACCACCATGCCGACGAGGTTCGCCACGACGAAGGCGGTCAGCGGCCGGCCGTTCATCGGTCCGGGCTGGTAACCCCAGAACCCGTGCACGAGCAGGTTGAACAGCACCAGCGCCACCAACGATGCGACGCCGCCGACCGCCAGGAACTTGGCGGCCTCGGCGGCGATGCGCTGAAGGCGACGACCCATGGGCAACACCCTAAGGCGGGTGTCACCCGAAATTTGTCACTCGACAGGCAGTCCGAGCCCTCGGGCGATGAGCATGCGCTGGACCTCGGAGGTGCCCTCACCGATCTCGAGCACCTTGGCGTCGCGATAGAGCCGGGCCACGGGGTACTCCTCCATGAAGCCGTAGCCGCCGAAGATCTGGGTGGCGATCCGGGTGGCCGAGACCGCCGACTCGGTGGCGTAGAGCTTGGCGACCGCCGCGGCGTGCTTGAACTCCGACATCGGCCGGCCCGCGTCCTTCATCGCCGCCGCCTTGTAGGTCAGCATCCGCGACGCCTCCAGCATCACCTGCAGGTCGGCGACCTGGAAGGCCACGCCCTGCTTGGCACCGATCGGCCGGCCGAAGCTGGTCCGCTCCCCGGCGTACTCCACCGACAGGTCCAGGCAGGCCTGGATCGCACCGACCGCCAGTGCAGCGATCGCGACCCGGCCGTCGTCGAGAGTGGCCAGGAACTGCGCGAAGCCACGGCCGCGCTCGCCGAGCAGGTGGGACTCGGGCACCCGGACGTCCTCGAAGGTGAGCGGGTGGGTGTCCGAGGCGTGCCAGCCGAGCTTGTCGTAGGCCTTCTCGGCGGTGAAGCCGGGCGTGCCGGACGGCACGATGATCGTGCTGATCTCGGCGCGCTCCTGGCCGGTCGCCGGGTTCGTCGAGACGCCGGTGCGTGCGGTGACGGTCACCAGCGAGGTGATCGACGACCCGGAGTTGGTGATGAACTGCTTCGAGCCGTTGATCACCCATTCGCCGCCGTCGAGCTCGGCCCTGGTCTGGGTCGCGCCGGCATCGGAGCCGGCGGCCGGCTCGGTGAGGCCGAAACCGGCCAGCGTGCGGCCGGCGACCAGGTCGGGCAGCCAGGTCTGCTTCTGCTCCTCGGTGCCGAAGGTGAGGATCGGGTTGATACCCAGGCCCACGGCCGCCTCGAGGGTGATGCCCATCGACTGGTCGACCCGGCCGATCTCCTCGATCGCCACGCACAGGCTCGTGAAGTCGCCGTGCTCGCCGGCGCCGCCGAACTCCTCCGGGGCAGTCAGCCCCATCAGCCCGAGGTCGCCCATCTTGTGCACCACGTCGGTCGGGAAGTGGTGCTCGCGGTCCCACCTCGCGGCGTGCGGCGCGATCTCGGCCTCCGCGAAGTCACGGACGCTGCGGCGGAACTCCTCGTGCTCGCGGGAGAGCTCGAACGACATGGCACCTACTCCTTTACGCTTACGTAAGCGTAAGGCACTCTAGGGACGTGGACCCTGTGACGCAAGAGCCGACCTGGACGATCGCGGACCTGGCGGCGGAGTACGCCGTGACCCTCCGCGCGATCCGCCACTACGAGGACCGCGGCCTGCTCTCCCCCGAGCGTCGCGGCACCGTCCGGGTGTTCCGCAACCGGGACCGGATCCGGCTCGCCCTGATCCTGCGCGGGCGGCGGCTCGGGTTCTCCCTCGACGAGATCGCCACCATCGTCAACATGTACGACGAGCAGCCCGGCGAGGCGGGTCAGCTGGAGTACCTCCTCGACCAGATCGCCGGGCGTCGCCGCGACCTCGAGCAGCGCCGGCGCGACATCGAGGAGACCCTCGCCGAGCTCGACGAGGTCGAACGCCGCTGCCGCGAGGACCTGCGGCGCCTGGGCGGTGACGGCCGGGCGGACGCGGCTCCTAGTTCAACGCGGCAATCGCGGCGTTGAGCGCGGTCGCGAACAGGATCCAGAGGAGATACGGCGCCAGCAGCCCGCTCGCGACCCGGTCGACCCGCCACGCGCGGACGACCAGCACCGCCACCAGCGCGTCGAGCAGCACGACCACGGCGAGACCGGCCCACAGCCACCCCGCGGCGAAGAACACCGGCGTCCACAGGAAGTTCACCGCCAGCTGCACCCACCACAGCCGCAGCAGTGGCGCGGCCTCGTCGGCTCCCTCCCCCCGGCGTCGGGAGAGGCGCCGAGGAGACCACGACCACCGCCGCGGCGTAGACGGCCAGAGCCGGGAAGGGTCGTGCGGTCGGCCGGACCGGAGTGGGTGACATCGCCCCACCGTAGCCAGCCCGCACCATGGTGACCGTCACATGGGCGCCCGACCGCAGGGAGCCTGGAAGGCCCTAGACTCCGCTACTACCTGACGACCGAGAGACCCAGGAGCCCGTGTGTCCGGCAGCCCCGAGAGCAACGAGATCAAGCCCCTGCGCCGAGTCCTGATCGCCAACCGTGGCGAGATCGCGGTGCGGGTCATCCGCGCCTGCAAGGACGCCGGCATCGGCAGCGTGGCGGTCTACGCCGAGCCCGACCGGGATGCGCTCTTCGTCCGGCTCGCCGACGAGGCCTACAGCCTCGGGGGCGCGACGCCGGCGGAGTCCTACCTCTCGATCGAGAAGATCATCGACGTGGCCAAGAAGGCCGGCGCCGACTCGGTCCACCCCGGCTACGGCTTCCTCGCCGAGAACGCCGACTTCGCCCAGGCGGTGATCGACGCCGGGCTGGTCTGGATCGGCCCGCCGCCGGCCGCGATCGACGCACTCGGCGACAAGGTCAAGGCCCGCCACATCGCCGAGAAGGTCGGCGCGCCGCTCGCACCGGGCACCAAGGACCCGGTCGAGAGCGCCGACGAGGTCGTGAAGTTCGCCGAGGAGCACGGCCTGCCGATCGCGATCAAGGCCGCCTTCGGCGGTGGTGGCCGCGGCCTGAAGGTCGCCCGCGAGATGGGCGAGGTCGCCGACCTGTACGAGTCCGCGGTGCGCGAGGCCGTGACCGCCTTCGGCCGCGGGGAGTGCTTCGTCGAGAAGTTCCTCGACCGCCCCCGCCACGTGGAGACCCAGTGTCTGGCCGACCAGCACGGCAACGTGGTGGTGGTCTCCACGCGCGACTGCTCGCTGCAGCGCCGCCACCAGAAGCTGGTGGAGGAGGCACCGGCGCCGTTCCTCTCCGAGGAGCAGGTCGCCAGGCTCTACGAGTCCTCCAAGGCGATCCTCCGCGAGGCCGGGTACGTCGGCGCCGGGACGTGTGAGTTCCTCGTCGCCCGCGACGGCACGATCTCCTTCCTGGAGGTCAACACGCGGCTCCAGGTCGAGCACTGTGTCTCTGAAGAGGTGACCGGGATCGACCTGGTGCGCGAGATGTTCCGGATCGCCGCGGGCGAGGAGCTCGGGTACGACGACCCGAAGGTGCAGGGTCACTCCATCGAGTTCCGGATCAACGCCGAGGACGGCGGTCGCAACTTCATGCCGGCCCCCGGCACGCTGACCCGCTGGCACGCCCCGTCCGGCCCGGGCATCCGGCTCGACGGCGGCTACGACCAGGGCGAGACCGTGCCCGGCTCGTTCGACTCGTTGGTCGCCAAGCTGATCGTCACCGGTCGCGACCGCCTGCAGGCCCTGGAGCGGTCCCGCCGCGCGCTCGACGAGTTCGTCGTCGAGGGCATGCCGACGGTGATCCCCTTCCACCGGGCCGTCGTCGAGGACCCGGCCTACGTCGGTGCGTCGACGCCCACGGGCGAGGGCGAGTTCGCCGTCTACACCACCTGGATCGAGACCGACTTCGACAACCAGATCGAGCCCTACTCCGGCGGCGAGGAGGGCCAGGAGCCCGAGGAGCGGCAGAGCGTCACCGTCGAGGTCGGCGGCCGGCGCCTCGAGGTGGTCCTGCCTGCCGGGTTCGCCGCCGCGGCCGGTGCCGGCGCGGCGACCGCCGGCGCGAAGAAGCCCAAGCGTGAGAAGAAGAAGGCCGGAGCCGCCGCCTCCGGCGACTCGCTGACCTCGCCGATGCAGGGCACGATCGTGAAGGTCGCCGTCGAGGAGGGCCAGGAGGTCGCCGAGGGCGACGTCGTCGTGGTGCTCGAGGCGATGAAGATGGAGCAGCCGCTGAAGGCCCACAAGGCCGGCACCGTCACCGGCCTGGACGCCGAGGTCGGGGCGACCGTCACCAGCGGCGCGGTGATCTGCGAGCTCAAGGGCTGACGACGGGCTCGACCCGTCCCACGGGCGCCGGCGGAGACCGCCGGCGCCCGTTCGGTTCCTGGACGAGGTGCCGCCGGATGCCGGCACCTGGGTAACGTTCGGCGCATGTTCTCCAAGGTGCTTGTTGCCAACCGTGGCGAGATCGCGATCCGTGCCTTCCGCGCTGCCTACGAGCTGGGTGCCCAGACGGTGGCGGTGTTCCCCTACGAGGACCGCAACTCCGAGCACCGCCTCAAGGCCGACGAGGCCTACGAGATCGGCGAGCGCGGACACCCGGTCCGGGCCTACCTCGACCCCGAGGTGATCGTCGCCACCGCGGTCAAGGCGGGCGCCGACGCGATCTACCCCGGCTACGGCTTCCTCTCGGAGAACCCGCGCCTCGCCGAGGCCTGCGCGAACGCCGGGATCACCTTCATCGGCCCCACCGCCGACGTGCTCACCCTCACCGGCAACAAGGCCCGCGCGATCGCCGCCGCCAAGAAGGCAGGCGTGCCGACGCTGGCCTCGGTGCCACCCGGCACCGACCCCGACGAGCTGATCGCCGCGACCGAGGGCATCCCCTACCCGCTCTTCGTCAAGGCGGTCGCCGGCGGCGGTGGCCGCGGCATGCGGCGGGTCGACCGCCCCGAGGACCTGCGCGAGGCGATCGAGGTCTGCATGCGCGAGGCCGAGAGCGCGTTCGGGGACCCGACCGTGTTCATCGAGCAGGCCGTGGTGGACCCGCGGCACATCGAGGTGCAGATCCTCGCCGACGGCGATGGCAACACGATCCACCTGTTCGAGCGGGACTGCTCGGTGCAGCGCCGCCACCAGAAGGTCGTGGAGATCGCGCCCGCGCCGAACCTCGACCCCGAGCTGCGCGAGCGGATCTGCGCCGACGCGGTGCGGTTCGCCAAGGAGATCGGCTACCGCAACGCCGGCACCGTCGAGTTCCTGCTCGACACCTCCGGCAAGAACATCGGGGGGCAGTCGG
>JBMOMG010000211.1:8493-9400 GCA_049323155.1 Actinomycetota bacterium
CCCCCCCCCCGCCCCCCGGGCCCCGCCCCCCCCCCCCCCCCCCCCCCCCCCCCGACCGTATGTGTTCATCGAGATGAACCCCCGGATCCAGGTCGAGCACACCGTGACCGAGGAGGTCACCGACGTCGACCTGGTCCGCTCGCAGATGCGGA
The DNA here is from genome assembly GCA_049323155.1 of Actinomycetota bacterium. Lineage (GTDB taxonomy): Bacteria > Actinomycetota > Actinomycetes > Propionibacteriales > Nocardioidaceae > Nocardioides_C. The sequence goes on from JBMOMG010000211.1 coordinate 8,646, forward strand.
TCGCCGCGGGTGAGAACCTCGCGGACCTCGGCCTGAGCCAGGAGGGCGTCGTGCTGCGCGGCGCCGCGCTGCAGTGCCGGATCACCACCGAGGACCCCGCCAACGGGTTCCGCCCCGACACCGGCAAGATCACCACCTACCGCTCCCCCGGCGGCGCCGGGATCCGTCTCGACGGCGGGACCACCTACACCGGTGCCGAGGTCAGCGCGCACTTCGACTCGATGCTGACCAAGCTCACCTGCCGCGGCCGCACGTTCGAGGTGGCCGTGGAGCGGGCCCGCCGGGCGGTGGCGGAGTTCCGGATCCGCGGCGTGGCGACGAACATCCCCTTCCTGCAGGCCGTGCTCGACGACCCCGACTTCCGCGCGGGCCGGGTCACCACCTCGTTCATCGAGAGCCACCCGCACCTGCTCACCGCGCGGTCCTCGGCCGACCGCGGCACGAAGCTGCTGACCTTCCTCGCCGACGTCACCGTCAACCAGCCGCACGGCAAGGCCCCGGTCAGCGTCGACCCGGTCAGCAAGCTGCCCGAGCTCGACCTCACGGTGCCGGCCCCCGACGGCACGCGTCAGCAGCTGCTCTCCCTCGGCCCCGAGGGGTTCGCCCGCGCGCTGCGGGAGCAGAAGACGGTCGCGGTGACCGACACCACCTTCCGCGACGCCCACCAGTCGCTGCTCGCGACCCGGGTGCGCACCCGCGACATGATCAACGTCGCCGGCCACGTGGCCCGGATGACACCCAACCTGTGGAGCCTC
>JBMOMG010000212.1:0-9374 GCA_049323155.1 Actinomycetota bacterium
CTGCCGAGCACGGCGGCCAACCTGGCCCGGCTCACCGAGAACCCCGACCTGGTGCTGATCTACGAGTCCGGCACGATCGGCGCCAAGCCGTCGGTGCTGCCGCTGTCGATCGGCGACGGCGAGCTCCCCGCCACCGCCGACTCCGTGGTCCCGGTCCCCGAGATCTTCAACTACTGGCTGCAGGCCGGCCGGTGCGACGTCGGCTTCCTCGGCGCCGCCCAGGTCGACCGGTTCGCCAACATCAACACCACCGCGATCGGACGCGGGGAAGGCCTGCCCGACCTCCGCCTGCCCGGTGCCGGAGGCGCTCCCGAGATCGCCGCCCACGCGGGCAAGGTCCTGATCGTGGTCCGCCACAGCGCACGCGTCTTCGTCGAGCGCCTCGCCTTCGTCACCAGCGTCGGGTTCGGCACCGGAGCCGGCGACCGGGAGCGCCTCGGCCTGCCCGGAGCCGGGCCCACCGAGGTGATCACCGACCTGGGGATCATGAAGCCCGACGCGGAGACCCGCGAGCTCACCCTGGTCGCGACGCATCCCGGGGTCACCGTCGACCAGGTGCTCGAGGCCACCGGATGGCCGCTGCGGGTGGCGGACTCGGTCGTCACCACTCCGGCTCCGACGGACAATGAGCTGTCCGTTCTCCGCGATCTCCACGCACGCACCAAGGAGGCACACCGTGCAGGGTCATGAGGTGTTCGTCGTCGACGCGGTCCGCACCCCGGTCGGCCGGCTGGGCGGTGCCCTGGCCGGCGTACGCCCCGACGACCTCGGCGCCGTGGTGATCAAGGCGCTGCTGGACCGCAACCCCTCGCTCGACCCGGCCCGCGTCGCGGAGGTGTACTTCGGCGCCGCGAACCAGGCCGGCGAGGACAACCGCAACGTGGCGAGGATGTCCTCGCTGCTCGCCGGGCTGCCGACCAGCGTGCCGGGCTCGACGCTGAACCGGCTCTGCGCCTCCGGGCTCGACGCGGTCGTCACGGCATCCCGGGCGATCGCGGTCGGCGACGGGTCGATCTACATCGCCGGCGGCGTCGAGTCGATGACCCGCGCACCGTGGGTGCTGCCCAAGCCCGAGCGGGCGTTTCCCGCCGGCAACGCGGAGATGTACTCCACCACGCTCGGCTGGCGGATGGTGAACCCCGAGATGCCCGACGTGTGGACGGTCAGCCTCGGCGAGGGCACCGAGATGCTCGGCGAGAAGTACGGCGTGACCCGCGAGGCCGCCGACGAGTTCGCCGCCCGCAGCCAGGCGCTCGCTGCCGAGGCCTGGGCCGCAGGTGCCTACGACCGGATGGTGGTCCAGGTCCCCGGTGCCGAGCTCGCGCGGGACGAGGGCATCCGCGACGGCGTCACGCCGGAGTCCCTGGCCAGGCTCAAGCCGGTGTTCCGCAAGGACGGCACGGTCACCGCCGGCAACGCCTCCCAGCTCTCCGACGGCGCCGCCGCGCTGCTGCTCGCCGACGCGAAGGGCGTCGAGGAGCTCGGCGTGGAGCCGCTCGCCCGGATCACCGCCACCGGTGTGGACGCGGTCGAGCCGCAGTTCTTCGGCATCGGACCCGTCGAGGCGGTCCGACGCGCCCTGGCCAAGGCCGGCAAGGGTCTCGGTGACGTCAGCGTGATGGAGCTCAACGAGGCGTTCGCCGCCCAGTCGCTGGCGTGCCTGTCTGAGTGGGGCGACCTCGACCCGGAGCGGGTCAACCCGCTCGGCGGGGCGATCGCCATCGGCCACCCCCTCGGCTGCTCCGGCGCCCGGCTCGCCGGCGCCGTCGCGCACCAGCTCGCCGCGGCCGGCTCGGGGGTGGGTGTGGCCGCGCTGTGCATCGGCGTCGGCCAGGGTCTCGCGGTCACGATGGAGCGCTGAGCCCGGCCTCGCGGCGCGCCCATGGCCACGCCCGGCGAGGCTCGATACGGTTTCGACGTCCACTCCCGCCCACCAGGAGGCCAGGCCACCGATGTCCTCGCCCGCTGAGCGCGACCTCGACCCCGCGGACCTCGGTCTGCTCTCCCCGGTCTCGGCAGGTACGGCGGCCGAGACGCTCACCGGCGACGCCGCCGTCGCGGATGCCCTGGTGCGTGCGGAGGCTGCCCTGCTCCGCGCGCTCGCCGCCACCGGGATCGCCCCGCCCGTCGCCCGCGACGCCGCCGAGGTGGTCGGCGCGACCGACATCGACGTCCGCGAGCTCGCCGTCGCCGCCGTCCGTGGTGGCAACCCGGTCATCCCCCTGGTCGCCCAGCTGCGCAACGCCGTGGCCACCGGGATCGGCGGCGAGGCCACCCGCTGGGTGCACTTCGGCGCGACCAGCCAGGACATCCTCGACACCGCACTGATGCTCGTGGCCGCCCGCGTCGGTGACCGGGTCGAGCAGGACCTCACCGGCCTCGCCCACCACCTCGCCCGGTTCGCCGACGAGAACCGCGCGGTGCCGATCGTGGCGCGCACCCTCACCCAGCAGGCGATGCCGACCACCCTCGGCTTCCGTGCAGCCGGCTGGCTCGCAGGAGTCGACGACGCGGTGCGGACGCTGCGTGCGGCCAGGGCCCTCCCGGTCTCGCTCGGCGGGCCGGTGGGCAGCGCCGCGGCGTACGGCGAGCGCGGAGCCGAGCTGGTCGAGGCGTTCGCACGAGAGCTCGGGCTCGGCTCGCCGGTGACGAGCTGGCACACCCGTCGTACGCCGGTCGTGGAGCTGGTGCACGCCCACACCGGAGCTGCCTCGGCATGCTCGAAGATCGCCGCCGACGTGCTGGTGATGTGCCAGACCGAGGTCGCGGAGGCCAGCGAGGGCGCCGGTGGGCCGTCGTCGGCGATGGCGCACAAGTCCAACCCCGCCCAGTCGGTGCTCGTGGTCGCCGCGGCGCGGCAGCTGCCGGCGCTCGCGTCGGTGGTCGCCGCCTCCGCCACCGCCGAGCAGGAGCGCCCCGCCGGTGCGTGGCACGCCGAGTGGCAGATGCTGCGCACGGTCCTGCGCACCGCCGGCGGAGCCGTCGAGCGCACCGCCGAGCTGGTCCCGGCGGTGCACTGGGACCGCTACGCGATGGCGCGCAACCTGGACCGGCTCGTCGACATCCTGGCCAAGGACCACGCGTGGGTCCAGCAGCAGACCGCCCATGTGGACCTGTGGGTCGACCGGGTCCTCCGCGAGCACGAGGAGCTCTTCGCATGACCGAGAACGCCGTCGCCCTGCACCACGTCGAGCAGGGCCCGGCCGACGCCCCGGCGGTCCTGCTGGGCCCCTCGCTGGGCACCACGCTGGCGATGTGGGACGACCTGGCCGGGGTGCTCGCCGAGCGGTTCCGGGTGGTCCGGTTCGACACCCGCGGACACGGGGAGTCCCCGGTCCCGGCCGGCCCCTACCGCCTCGACGACCTCGTCGCGGACGTGGTGGCCCTCGCCGACACCCTCGACATCGACCGGTTCGGCTACGTCGGCCTCTCCCTCGGCGGGCTGGTCGGCCAGGCGCTCGCGGCCGCACACCCGGACCGGGTCAGCGCCCTGGTCCTGTGCTGCACCGGGCCCAGTTTCGGCAACGCGGCCACCTGGCAGGAGCGGGCCGCCCGGGTCCGCGCCGAGGGGATGCGCTGGCTGGTCGAGCCCACCAAGGGCCGGTGGTTCCCCGACGGTTTCGTCGAGGCGCAGCCCGACCGGGCCCAACCGCTGCTGGACATGATCGCCGGCACCGACCCCGAGGGCTACGCCTCCTGCTGCGAGGCGATCGCCGGCACCGACGTCACCGGCCGGCTCTCGTCGGTGACCGCACCCACCCGCGTGATCGCCGGCGCGGAGGACCCGGTCAGCCCGCCCGAGGTCGGCCAGGTCCTCGCCGACCGGATCCCCGATGCCGACCTCGTCGTGATCCAGGGCGCCTCCCACATCGCCAACGCCGCGCAGCCGGAGACCTTCGACGCCGCCGTCCTCGAGCACCTGGAGAAGCACCTGTGACCACCGGACCCGACAGCACGCCGACCGGCGCCGGCGCCGACTACGGCGCGGGGATGGCCGTCCGCCGGCAGGTGCTCGGCGACGAGCACGTCGACCGCGCCAACGCCTCGGTCACCGACGTCACCGCGGACTTCCAGGAGTTCATCACCCGCTACGCCTGGGGCGGGATCTGGACCCGTGAGGGCCTGGACCGCCGCAGCCGCTCGATCGTGGTGCTCACCGCGCTCGTCGCCGGACGGCACTTCGAGGAGCTGGAGTTCCACCTGCGTGCCGCGCTGCGCAACGGGCTGACCCGCGAGGAGATCGTCGAGGTGCTGCTGCAGACCGCGGTGTACTGCGGGGTGCCGGCGGCCAACACCGCCTTCGGGGTGGCCAAGAGGATCCTCGCCGAGACCGAGTAGACGCCCCGCCCGTCTGCCGTCCGCCGCCCCCGGCCGGGCGGTATAACTACTGCCACCAGCACGCCCCAGACAAGGAGGCGCCGATGACCGGCCCGGTCCTCGTGCTCAACGGTCCCAACCTGAACCTGCTCGGCGAGCGGGACCCCGCGGTCTACGGCACCACCACCCTGGCCGACGTCGAGGAGCTGTGCCGCGCGACGGCGGCCGAGCTCGGGCTCGAGGTGGACCTCCTCCAGAGCAACCACGAAGGGGTGCTGATCGACAAGGTCCACGAGGTCCGCCGCAGCGCGGCCGGGGTCGTGGTGAACCTGGGCGCCTACTCGCACACCTCGGTCGCGGTGATGGATGCGCTGGCGGTGCTCGAGCAGCCGGTCGTCGAGGTGCACCTGTCCAACATCCACGCGCGTGAGGGGTTCCGCCGGCACTCCTACGTCTCGCTCGTCGCCGACGCGGTCATCGCCGGCGCCGGCGCACACGGGTACGCCCTGGCCCTGCAGCACATCGCGCACCTGGTCGGCCGGCCGCGCTCCTGATCGGCGGCTGCACCGTACCGGCGTGCACGCCCCCGCGGTGACCCGCGCCGGACGGCTGGCAGACTGCACACAGGAGCAGAACGTGTCCCAGGACACAGAGGGAGGTCGCCGGCGATGACCGAGCCGAACGAGAAGCAGCTGATCGAGTCCCTGCACACCGGGTTGTTCATCGGCGGGACCTGGCGCGACGCCGGTGGCGGCCAGACCTTCGAGGTCGAGGACCCCGCCACCGGGCAGGTGCTGACCCGGGTCGCCGACGCGACGCCCGAGGACGGGATGGCCGCGCTGGCCGCCGCCGCAGAGGCGCAGGCCTCCTGGGGCGCGACCGCGCCGAGGGAGCGCGCCGAGATCCTGCGCCGGGCGTTCGACACGGTCACCGCGCGCGCCGACGAGTTCGCACTGCTGATGACCCTGGAGATGGGCAAGCCGCTGGCCGAGGCCCGTGGCGAGGTCACCTACGGCGCGGAGTTCCTCCGGTGGTTCTCCGAGGAGGCCGCGCGGATCTCCGGCAGGTTCGCCACCGCTCCGGACGGCAAGGCGCGGCTGATGGTGCACAAGCGACCCGTCGGCCCGTCGCTGCTGATCACTCCGTGGAACTTCCCGTTGGCGATGGCCACCCGCAAGATCGCACCGGCGGTCGCGGCGGGCTGCACGATGGTGATCAAGCCCGCGGCGCTCACCCCGCTGACCACGCTGATGTTCGCCGCGGTGCTCGAGGAGGTCGGCCTGCCGCCGGGCGTGCTCAACGTCATCCCCACCACCGACGCGGGCGGGGTCACCGGCCCGATCATCAAGGACCCGCGGCTGCGCAAGCTGTCGTTCACCGGCTCCACCGAGGTCGGCCGCAGCCTGTTGCGCGACTCCGCCGAGCAGGTCCTGCGCACCTCGATGGAGCTCGGCGGCAACGCGCCGTTCCTGGTGTTCGAGGACGCCGACCTCGACTCCGCCGTCGAGGGGGCGATGCTCGCCAAGCTGCGCAACATGGGCGAGGCGTGCACCGCGGCCAACCGGTTCATCGTGCACGAGTCGGTCGCCGAGGAGTTCGGCAAGCGGCTGGCCGAGCGGATGGCGGCGCTGCCGGTCAAGCGCGGCACCGAGGCCGACGCGAAGGTCGGCCCGCTCATCGACGAGAAGAGCAGGCAGAAGGTCCACGAGCTGGTGCAGGACGCGATCGCCTCCGGCGGGCAGCTGCGCACCGGCGGTGAGCCGCAGGCCGGCGCCGGGTACTTCTACGCGCCCACCGTGATCACCTCGGTCGGCCGTGACGCGCGGATCCTCACCGAGGAGGTGTTCGGCCCGGTCGCCCCGGTGGTCACCTTCGCCGACGAGGACGAGGCGGTGGCGATGGCCAACGACACCGAGTACGGCCTCGTCGCCTACGCCTACACCCGCGACGTCGCCCGCACGCTCCGGCTGGCCGACACCATCGAGTCGGGGATGCTCGGCATCAACGTCGGCGTCGTCTCCAACCCGGCCGCGCCCTTCGGCGGGGTCAAGCAGTCCGGGCTGGGCCGTGAGGGTGGCTTCGAGGGGATCGAGGAGTTCCTCGAGACCAAGTACGTCGGCCTCGCCGACCCGTTCGCGGACCGGCAGCGCGGCTGAGCGACGTACCCACGCTCAGGACCGCAGGGCGGCGGCGACGACGTCGCGGGCCTCGGCCTGCACCTGGGCGAGATGGTCGGGCCCCTTGAAGGACTCGGCGTAGATCTTGTAGACGTCCTCGGTGCCCGAGGGGCGGGCGGCGAACCAGGCGTGCTCGGTGGTGACCTTCAGCCCGCCGATCGCCGCGCCGTTGCCGGGTGCCTCGGTCAGCCGGGCGGTGATCGGGTCACCGGCGAGGGTCTGCGCCGTGACGTCGTCGGGCGAGAGCGCGGCGAGCTTGGCCTTCTCCTCGCGTCCGGCCGGAGCATCGATGCGGGCGTACGCCGGGTCGCCGTACGTCGCGGCGAGGGCGGCGTAGTGCCGGCTGGGCGTCTCCCCGGTCGCGGCGAGGATCTCCGAGCCGAGCAGGGCCAGGAGGATGCCGTCCTTGTCGGTGGTCCACACGGTGCCGTCGAAGCGGAGGAACGACGCCCCGGCGGACTCCTCGCCGCCGAACACCACCGAACCGTCGAGCAGGCCGGGGACGAACCACTTGAAGCCGACCGGGACCTCGGTGAGCCGGCGGCCGGCGCCGGCGACCACCCGGTCGATCATCGAGGAGGAGACCAGCGTCTTGCCGACGGCGGCGTCGGCCGACCAGCGCGGTCGCGCGCCGAGCAGGTAGCCGATCGCCACGGCCAGGTAGTGGTTGGGGTTCATCAGTCCGCCGTCGGGGGTGACGATCCCGTGCCGGTCGGCGTCCGCGTCGTTGCCGGTGGCCAGGTCGTACTCCGCGCGCCGCTCGATCAGGGAGGCCATCGCCGACGGCGAGGAGCAGTCCATGCGGATCTTGCCGTCCCAGTCCAGCGTCATGAACCGCCAGGTCGGGTCCACCCGCGGGTTCACCACGGTGAGGTCGACCCGGTGCCGCTCGGCGATCTCGCCCCAGTAGCCGACGCTGGCGCCGCCGAGCGGGTCGGCGCCGATCCGGATCCCTGCCTCGCGGACCCGGTCCAGGTCCACCACCGAGGGGAGGTCGTCGACGTAGCGACCCAGGAAGTCGTAGCTGCCCGCCTCCCTGCGTGCCCGGGGGAACGGGATCCGCTGGACGCCGTCGAGGCCGGAGCGGATGTAGGCGTTGGCCCGCTCGGCGATGTCCTTGGTCGCCTCGGACCCGGCGGGGCCACCGTGCGGGGGGTTGTACTTGAAGCCGCCGTCGGCGGGCGGGTTGTGCGACGGGGTCACCACGATGCCGTCGGCGAGGCCTGGCCCCTCGGTGCGGCCCCGGTTCGCCGCGAGGATCGCGTGGGAGACCGCCGGCGTCGGCGTGTAGCCGTCCCGCTCGTCGACCAGCACGGTGACCTCGTTGGCCGCGAGCACCTCGAGGGCGGAGGCCCACGCCGGCTCGGAGAGTGCATGCGTGTCGCGGCCGAGGAACAGCGGGCCGTCGTACCCCTGGTCGCGGCGGAAGTCGCAGATCGCCTGGGTGGTCCCCCAGATGTGGGTCTGGTTGAACGCGTTGCGCAGGCTGCTGCCCCGGTGCCCGGAGGTGCCGAAGACCACCGCCTGCTCGGGGTTCTCGGGGTCGGGCTCTGCGGTGTAGTACGCCGTGACGAGGTGTGCCACGTCGACGAGGTCGGAGTCCTGGGCGGGTGTTCCTGCACGCGGGTGGCTCATGCCCGCATGGTACTGACGGGCCGGCGTGGGACCTTCGGCCCTGGGCGCTCGGATCGCGGCGAAACCCGGCCGGACAGGGCTAGAGTCGGAGACGCCCCGGCCACCCGGCCGGGGTGCCTTTACTCGGATCGTCCGGCACGTACCTGCCGGTGAAGGAGATGTTCAACCATGGCTTCGGTGACCTACCAGAACGCCCAACGCCTCTACCCCGGCAGCGACAAGCCGGCCGTCGACAAGTTCACCCTCGAGATCGAGGACGGCGAGTTCATGGTGCTCGTCGGTCCGTCCGGCTGCGGCAAGTCCACCAGCCTCCGGATGCTCGCCGGTCTGGAGGAGGTGACCGAGGGCAAGATCTTCATCGGCGACCGCGACATCACCAACGTCCCGCCCAAGGACCGCGACATCGCGATGGTGTTCCAGAACTATGCGCTCTACCCGCACATGACGGTCGCCGAGAACATGGCGTTCTCGCTGAAGATGGCCAAGGTCCACAAGGACGAGCGGATGGCGCGGGTGGCCGAGGCGGCCAAGCTGCTCGACCTCGAGGAGTACCTCGACCGCAAGCCGAAGGCGCTCTCCGGCGGCCAGCGCCAGCGGGTGGCGATGGGCCGCGCGATCGTCCGCCAGCCGCAGGTGTTCTGCATGGACGAGCCCCTGTCGAACCTCGACGCCAAGCTGCGGGTCTCCACCCGCACCCAGATCGCCGCGCTCCAGCAGCGGCTGGGGATCACCACCGTCTACGTCACCCACGACCAGGTCGAGGCGATGACGATGGGCGACCGCGTCGCGGTGATGAAGGACGGCCTGCTCCAGCAGGTCGACACGCCGCTGGCGCTCTACGACCACCCGGCCAACCTGTTCGTCGCCGGCTTCATCGGCTCCCCCGCCATGAACCTGCTGCAGGCCAAGCCCACGGAGGGCGGCGCGAAGATCGGCGACTACGTCGTGCCGATCGACCGCGCGGCCGCCTCGAAGATGAGCGGTGACATCACCGTCGGCGTGCGCCCGGAGTCCTGGCGCGTCGTCGGCGAGGGCGAGGGCGGGCTCCCGATCAAGGTCACCGTCGTCGAGGAGCTCGGCGCCGACGCGTTCCTCTACGGCACCTGCGACGTCGAGGGCACCCCCAGCGAGGTCGTGGTCCGGCTCGAGGCCCGTCGCGACGTCGCCAAGGGCTCGATGCTCTACGTCACCACCGACCCCGAGCACGTCCACGTCTTCGACACCGCGAGCGGCGAGCGCCTCTCC
>JBMOMG010000213.1:0-9317 GCA_049323155.1 Actinomycetota bacterium
CACCCAACCTGTGGAGCCTCGAGGCGTGGGGCGGAGCGACGTACGACGTGGCGCTGCGCTTCCTCTCCGAGGACCCGTGGGAGCGGCTGGCGGACCTGCGCCAGGCGGTGCCCAACATCTGCCTGCAGATGCTGCTGCGCGGCCGCAACACGGTCGGCTACACGCCGTACCCCACCGACGTGACCCGGGCGTTCGTCGAGGAGGCCGCGGCGACCGGGATCGACGTGTTCCGGATCTTCGACGCGCTCAACGACGTCGAGCGGATGCGGCCGGCGATCGAGGCCGTCCGCGAGACCGGTACGACGGTCGCCGAGGTCGCGTTGTGCTACACCGGCGACCTCTCCTCTCCCGACGAGAGGCTCTACACGCTCGACTACTACCTGCGCCTGGCCGAGCAGATCGTCGACGCCGGCGCCCACGTGATCGCGATCAAGGACATGGCCGGCCTGCTGCGCGCGCCGGCTGCGCGGACCCTGGTCACGGCGCTGCGCGAGCGGTTCGACCTGCCGGTGCACCTGCACACGCACGACACCCCCGGTGGCCAGCTCGCCACCCTGCTGGCCGCCATCGACGCCGGGGTGGACGCCGTCGACGCCGCCACTGCCTCCATGGCGGGCACCACGAGCCAGCCGCCGCTGTCGGCCCTGGTCGCCACCACCGACCACTCCGAGCGCGAGACCGGGCTCGACCTGGCCGCGGTCAACGCCCTCGAGCCCTACTGGGAGGCCACCCGCCGGGTCTACGCGCCGTTCGAGTCGGGCCTGCCGTCGCCGACCGGCCGGGTCTACCGGCACGAGATCCCCGGCGGCCAGCTCTCCAACCTGCGCCAGCAGGCGATCGCGCTGGGGCTCGGCGAGAAGTTCGAGCAGATCGAGGACATGTACGCCGCGGCGAACGACATCCTCGGCAACATCGTCAAGGTCACCCCGTCGAGCAAGGTGGTCGGGGACCTCGCCCTGCACCTGGTCGCCGTCGGCGCGGACCCGAAGGAGTTCGCGGAGGAACCCGGCAGGTTCGACGTGCCGGACTCGGTGATCGGCTTCCTCTCCGGCGAGCTCGGCGACCCGCCGGGCGGCTGGCCCGAGCCGTTCCGCACCAAGGCGCTGTCCGGCCGCAAGACCAAGCCTCCGGTGGCCGAGCTGAGCGAGGAGGACCGCAAGGGCCTGGCCGAGGACCGGCGTACGACGCTCAACCGGCTGCTCTTCCCCGGCCCCACCCGCGAGTTCGAGGAGTCCCGGGAGAAGTACAGCGACCTCTCGGTGCTCCCCACCCGGCTGTACCTCTACGGCATGGAGACCGGCCCGGAGTACGAGGTCGACATCGAGGAGGGCAAGCGCCTGCTCCTCGGCGTGCAGGCCGTCAGCGAGCCCGACGAGCGTGGCTACCGCACCGTGATGTGCACGCTCAACGGCCAGCTGCGGCCGGTCAACGTGCGTGACCGCTCGGTGGCCGCCGACGTGCCGTCGCAGGAGAAGGCCGACCCGTCGAAGCCGGGCCACGTGGCCGCGCCGTTCCAGGGTGCGGTGACCGTGACGGTCGAGGAGGGCGCGACGGTCGAGGCCGGGGACACGGTCGCCACGATCGAGGCGATGAAGATGGAGGCCTCGATCACCGCGCCGAAGGCCGGCAAGGTCGAGCGGGTCGCGATCTCGGGCACTCAGCCCGTCGAGGGTGGCGACCTGGTCCTCGTCATCGCCGACTGACTCGGCCTGTCGCAATGACCACTCTCCGATCAGCCGTTCTCCTCGTCGGTGCTGTCGCCGTGGCGGCCGGCATCGGGGGCTTCGTCGCAGGCGCAGATGCGGCCGGGAAGGCTGACTGGCACGCCGCGACGGTGGAGGTGGTCGGCGGGTCGGCACATCCGTTGGTCAGCGTCGAAGTCGACGGCTGGACCTACGCCATCGACGAGAGCCTGCCGTACTGGATCGACGCAGCCGGCGTGCACGAGGGCGGGTGGCCGACGTGCCTGTCACCCAACCCACCAGGACCGGCCACGCAGGTGCCGCTGGAGGTGCCGATCCGGTTCGCGTCCATGCACATCCAGGCAGAGGGCGTGCTCACCTGGCGTCAGGTCGTCGCTGTCGACTGCCGGCCGACCGGCTGACCTTCGACCCGGGCCCGTGGCGACCCGGGCCAGATGGACGTGCACTCGGACGCGGGCTCGGCGTCGCTCACCCCTGTGGGTCGACGCTGCGCACCCGCAACTGCACGTCGGTTCGGCCGCGACGTGGTCAGCCCCGCAGGACCTGGGTCCTGCCGGACGCCCGGTGCCAGACGATCGACCCGTTGGCGTAGTCCACCCGCTTGCCGCCGGGCACGTCGCCGGAGCGGACCGGCCAGCCCAGCCCGCTGCGGAACCCGCGCTCGGCGAGGAACCGCTGCTCGATGGCGGCGGGGACGATGATCGGCGCCAGCCGCGGTCGCACGTAGATCGCGCCTCCCTGGAAGCGGGTGAAGCTCAACGCGCCGCGCTGGCGGGCGACGGTGCGGGGGAAGCCGAGGTCGGAGTCCGCAGCGCCGAGGCGCTGGTAGACCTTCAGGATCCGCCCGTAGAGCTCCTTCGGCCCGGTCCGCGGGTGGAAGAAGATGCGGCCGCCCTCGAACCGCTGGGCAGCGCCCGTGGCGACGGCGTACTCACCGCTGCGCACCGCACCGAGCCGCGAGGACGTCCCGCCGATGCGCTGCCAGCGGTTCATGATCGGCGTCGGCTCGATCGAGAACCAGTTGGAGCGCAGGCCGAAGGCCCAGCGGAAGTCGTCGCCGGTGATGGTCACCGCACCACGCGTCCCGTCGAGCACGAGCGAGGTCACCCGGCCCTGCCACTCGCCGTTGCCGTCACGGGTGGTCACCCAGACCCGCTCCAGGTTGCCGATCGAGGGGTGGCGACGTTCGAGGGCGGAGGCGTCCACGGTCGTCCGCCAGGCGTGGACGGTGTTGCCTTCCCAGCCGTCGTACGGGTCCTCCTGCGCGGGCAGGTAGGGCACGCTGCCGGCCGAGGTCCAGCCGCCACTGCTGGCGGAGAACTGCGTGAAGGCGGGGCGGCCCTCGTGCGTGAGGATCTGCCGGGCGGTGGCCCGTACGGCCGCGTTGGCGCGGGCGTCCTCCCCGTCGACGCCGCCGTAGACCTGGCAGGCCGTGGTGTCACAGATCTGGTAGTGGCCACGGGCGTTCTGTGCGCGCGACCAGGTGGCGTACGTGCGCGCTGCGACCGACTGCGCCTTCACCGCCTCCGGGTGCCAGGCCGCCGGCATCTCGCGTGGCACCACGCCCATCACGTACTGGTCCATCGTGACGATGTTGACCGTGTCGCGAGACGACGACGACCGGCTCGGGGAGGCAGAGCGGAGAATTCCCCGATAGGTGGTCGAGCCGGAGGGGGTCCACAGCTTGATCGGGCCCTTTGCGAAGAATTCCGCGTCGCCGGTGATATTGCGCGCCCACGGCGCTTTCAGCCGCCGCCAGGAGTTGGTGAAGAACTCCACCGCCGTGCCGCCCGCGACGGGCACCAGGCGCCAGCGTGAGACCTTGGCCGCCACCGGCAGCTCGTGCACCGACCGCCCGGCGAGGTCGCGCACGCTCAGCCCCGCCGTCGGACTGACGACGACGTCGTCGGTCGTGTCGGCGCTGATCAGGACGCGCACCTTGCCGCGGACCGCCCCCCACTCCGTGCCGGGGTAGTAGAAGTCCACGATCTCCTTGTAGCCAAGGCCTTTCAGCGCAGCACCCTGGGCGCCGTACTGCGACATGCCGTGCCCGTGGCCGTAACCGCGACCGCTGACGGTGATCTTCTTGCCGACCGGCACCCAGTAGGACTGGTCGGTCGAGACGGCGGAGGCGGGGGCGCTCGAGAGCGGTCCCCCGGCCATGCCGAGGACCATCGCCGCCAGCGTCAGCGCGACACCGCGCCTGCCTGCACCCATTCGCCGCACTCTCCCCTGTGCTCCGGCGAGCTCACGTGAGCGGTGTGAACTCTGAGGCGTGTGTGAAAACAACGCCAGATTATGCACTCTGCGGAGCAATCGGGCACATTCTCGGAAATGCGGATAAAATACTCTGGCGTAATTACACCGGCGTAATTCTGATGCCCTCGGATTTCGCTCCGACCGCGGTCCTGGGAGCCGCGGCTAGGCTCGGGTCATGGACCTGTTCCTCGTGCTCCTCGTCGTGCTCGGCGCGATCGCGATCGCCACCGTGGTCTCGCGCCGGCAGCAGCACAACCAGCTCGAGCAGAAGCGAGCCGCCGACCTCGCCGCGGTGCGCCGCGTCGCCGACGAGGACGTCACCCGCTTCGGCGAGGAGCTGCAGCGCCTCGACACCGAGATGCTGGTGACCCCGCTCGACGAGCCGATGCGCCAGGACTACCAGCGCGCGCTGGACTCCTACGAGTCGGCGAAGGAGACGCTGCGGACCGCCACCGAGCCCGACCACATCAAGCACGTCACCGAGGCGCTCGAGGACGGGCGGTACGCCGTCGCGTGCGTCCTGGCCCGCCGGGACGGCCGGCCGCTGCCGATACGACGTCCACCGTGCTTCTTCAACCCCGCGCACGGCCCGTCGACCACCGACATCGAGTGGGCGCCGCCGGCGGGCATCCCGCGACAGGTGCCCGTGTGCGCCGCCGACGCCGACCGGGTCGCGCAGGGCGCGGAGCCCGACATCCGCACGGTGCAGTCGGGCTACCAGCGGGTCCCCTACTGGCAGGCGGGGCCGGCCTACTCCCCCTGGGCCAGCGGGTACTTCGGCGCCTACGCCGCCTCGAACCTGCTTCCGACGTTCCTGTTGCTGACCCTGCTCTCACCGACCTGGGACGGCGGCGCAGTCGAGGGAGCCGACACCGACTTCGGTGCGGGTGAGGCGTCCGACGCCGCCGGCGACGCGGGCGGCGACTGGGGCGGTGACGGCGGCGGCGATGCCGGTGGTGACGCAGGCGGTGGTGACGCGGGCGGCGACTGGGGCGGCGACTACGGCGGCGGCGGTGACGCAGGGGGCTGGGGCGGCGGCGACTTCGGCGGCGGGGACTTCGGCGGGTTCTAGGCCGCCGGACCCGGCGAGGAGCCGAGGTCTCGAGACGCTCGCTGCGCTCGCTCCTCGACCACCGGGGTCACTGCGGGTAGCGGTGCAGCCGGCGCGCGGCCTCGGCCACCGAGCCGCTCATCGACGGGTACACCGTGAACGCCTGCGCGAGCTGGTCGGCGGTCAGGTTCTCCGACACCGCGATCGAGACCGGGTGGATCAGCTCGCTGGCCCGCGGACCGACGACCACTCCGCCCACGACGATCCCGGTGCCCGGACGGCAGAACAGCTTCACGAAGCCGTCGCGCACGCCCTGCATCTTGGCCCGGGCGTTGCCCGACAGCGGCAGCCGCACGGTCTCGACCTGGATCTCGCCCGCGTCGACGGCGTTCTGGGTCCAGCCGACCGTGGCGATCTCGGGGGCGGTGAACACGTTGGCGGACACGGTCCGCAGGTCCAACGGGGTGACCTTGTCACCGAGGTAGTGCCACATCGCGATCCGGCCCTGCATGGCAGCGACCGAGGCGAGCATCAGCACGCCGGTGCAGTCACCAGCGGAGTAGATGCCGCGAGCCGACGTACGCGAGACCCTGTCGACGTTGACGAAACCGCCGTCCTTCAGGTTGACCCCGGCCTCCTCGAGACCGATCCCGGAGGTGTTCGGGATCGAGCCGAGCGCGAGGAGGCAGTGTGAGCCCTCGACGGTGCGGCCGTCGGTCAGGGTGACCTTCACGGTGTCGCCGTCGCGCACGACCGACTCCATCCGGGAGCGCGAGAGCACAGTCATCCCGCGCCGGGCGAAGACCTGCTCGAGCACCTCCGCCGCGTCGGGGTCCTCCCCGGGCAGCACGTGGTCGCGGCTGGAGACCAGGACCACGTCGATGCCCAGGGCGTTGTAGGCGCCGGCGAACTCGGCCCCGGTGACACCGGAGCCGACGACGATCAGCCGCTCGGGCACCTCGCGCAGGTCGTACACCTGGTCCCAGCTGAGGATCCGCTCGCCGTCCGGCTGGGCGGTCTCGAGGGTGCGGGGACTCGCCCCGGTCGCGATCAGCACCGCACCCGCGTCGATGGTCTCGCTGCCCCCGTCGTTGAGGTCCACCTCGACCCGCTGCGGACCCGCGAGACGGCCACGCCCGCGGACGATCCTGACGTTCTCGCGGGTCAGCCGGCGCTCGATGTCCGCGGACTGCGCGAGGGCCAGCGCCTTGACCCGCTCGTTGACGCGGAGCAGGTCGACCGAGACCGCCGCGCGGGGGTCACCGAGGTTGATCCCGAGCTCGGCGGCCTCCTCCATGTCGGCCATCAGCTCGGCGGTCGCGATCAGGGTCTTGCTGGGCACGCAGTCGGTGAGGACCGCCGAGCCACCGATCCCGTCGGAGTCGACGACGGTGACCTCGGCCCCGAGCTGCGCTGCCACCAGCGCCGACTCGTAGCCACCAGGTCCTCCGCCGACGATCACTACGCGATTCACGGCCCCCATTGTTCCATCCGCGCGATAGCCTCCTGTGCCGTGCCTCTCTACGCCGCCTACGGGTCGAACCTCGACCCCTCCCGCATGAGCGAGCGCTGTCCGCACTCCCCGTTGCGCAGCACGGGCTGGCTGACCGGCTGGCGACTGACCTTCGGCGGCGAGGAGCACGGCTGGGACGGCGCCCTGGTCACGATCGTCCAGGACCACTTCGAGCAGGTGTTCGTGGCGCTCTACGACGTCACCGACGAGGACATGAAGGTCCTCGACGAGGTGGAGAGCGCCACGTCCGGGCTGTACCGCAAGACCAAGGTGCGCGTCGCGACGATGACCGGCAACCACCTGGCCTGGGCCTACGTCCTCGACGCCTACGAGGGCGGGCTGCCCTCGGCGGGCACGGTCGGGATCATCGCCGACGCCGCCGAGGCCGCCGGTGCACCGGACGACTACGTCGCCGCGCTGCGGGCGCGACCCTGCCAGTCCACCGGCCTCTAGGCGTACGACGGGCACCTCGGCGTTACGCTGCCGCGGTGACCAACACCTCTCGCACCGCTCAGGACGCCGCCGCCGAAGCCGCCGCCGCGCTCCGCGACCTCACCGGGGTCGACCGCCATGACGTCGCCCTCGTCATGGGCTCCGGCTGGCTGCCGGCCGTCGACGCCCTCGGCGAGGCGACCGCCGAGGTCAGCACCACCGACCTGCCGGGGTTCGCACCGCCGGCGGTCGCGGGCCACGCCGGCAAGATCCGGTCGGTCCGCTCCGGCGACAAGAACCTGCTGGTCTTCCTCGGCCGCACCCACCTCTACGAAGACCTCGGCGTGCGGGCGGTCGTCCATGGCGTCCGCACCGCCGCCGCGGCCGGGTGCACGGTCGCCGTGCTCACCAACGGCTGCGGCGGGCTCGACGAGTCCTGGCAGCCCGGCACGCCGGTGCTGATCCGCGACCACATCAACCTGACCGCGACCTCGCCGATCGAGGGCGCGCACTTCGTCGACCTCACCGACCTGTACAGCCCCCGTCTCCGGCAGCTGTGCAAGGACGTCGAGCCCGCCCTCGACGAGGGTGTCTACGTGCAGTTCCGCGGGCCGCACTACGAGACGCCGGCCGAGATCGGGATGGTCCGCGCCATCGGCGGCAACCTGGTGGGCATGTCGACCACGCTCGAGGCGATCGCCGCGCGCGAGGCGGGGATGGAGGTGCTGGGCATCTCGCTGGTCACCAACCTGGCCGCCGGGATCACCGGCGAGCCGCTGAACCACGAGGAGGTCCTCGCCGCCGGCAACGCCGCAGCCACCCGGATGGGTGCACTGCTCGGCGCGATCGTGCCGAAGATCTGATGCGGGTCCTGGTCACCGGCGCGGCCGGCAGCATCGGCACGGTCGTGTGTGCCGGCCTGCGCGAGCGGGGCCACGACGTCGCCGGGCTCGACATGGCGGCGGAGCCGGGCGGGTTCAGCGGCCCGTGGTACACCGCCGACTGCGCCGATCCCGACGCGGTGATGGCCACGTTCGACGCGCTGGAGCAGGCCGGGCCGCTCGACGCCGTCGTGCACCTGGCGAGCATCCCCGACGAGGCGTCGTTGCCGGTCATCCTCGAGTCGCACGTGGTCACCACGGCCGCGCTGCTCGACGCGATGGTCGCGCACGGCGTGAGCCGGATCGTCTACGCCAGCAGCAACCACGCGGTCGGCCGGACCCCGCGCACCGACCTGCTCGGCGTGGACGCTGCACCGCGACCGGACACCTTCTACGGCGTGGGGAAGGTCGCCGCCGAGGCGGTGCTGCGGCTCTACGCCGACCGCTACCCCGTCGACGCGGTCGCGTGCCGGATCGGCAGCTTCCTGGCCCAGCCGACGACCCGGCGGCACCTGTCGACGTGGCTCTCCCACGACGACGCGGTCCGGATGGTCGAGGCCGGGCTCACCGCCCCCGACCCCGGCTTCGCGGTGCTCTACGGGATCTCCGCCAACACACGCGCCTGGTGGGACCTCGCGCCGGGGCGGGCGCTGGGCTACGAGCCGCGCGACGACGCCGAGTCGTTCGCCGAGGCGATCGAGGCCTCACCGGCGACGGCCGACGACGAGGCCGAGGCCGCTCACGTCGGCGGGCCGTTCGCTACCGAGCGCTACTACCGCCCGGCTCTCGACCGCGGCTGAGCAGCCCGTCGCGGGCCCCGCGCATCATCGCGTCGTGGTTCGCCTCGAGCAGCGGCCTCGCCAGCCGTGAGCCGAGGCTCATCAGGAGTCCGTGCACGACGACCTCCTGCTCGTAGCGGACCGTCGTCGCCGTGCCGACCGGGGTCAGCGTCCACCGGGCCCACCCCTCGAGCCGGCCGCCGAGCCTCGCCTCGAGCACGCCCGAGGCCCGGTCCTCGACCACCCGCGTCAGCTGCAGGTCCAGGGCGTAGGGCAGCCGGGACCGCGCGACCACGTGGGCGGTGTCCTCGTCGACGCGGGCGACCGCGCGCACCTGCGGCCACCACGCCGGGTAGCCGGCCACGTCGACGAGCACGTCGAAGAGACGGTCGGCCGGCAACGGCAGCGTCCAGCGGTGGTCGAAGCGGTACTCCCGGCTCACAGCAGCTGCTCCCCCGGTAGGTCGAGCCGCTCGACCATCCGCTCCAGGGCGAGGGCCGCCGCCCGTCGTACCGCCTCGTCGCGGTCCTCCAGCCCGGCGCGGACGACCGCAACGTGCTCGGTGTCGCCGGCCCGCCCGAGCATCCGCAGTGCCGTGGCGCGCACCCGCGGCAGGTCGTGGCCTGCGCGCCGGACGGCACCGTCGGGCGCCTCCGCGCGCGCGCGCAGGGCGGCCCCCGTGAGGGGCCTCGCGGGCGG
>JBMOMG010000214.1:0-9290 GCA_049323155.1 Actinomycetota bacterium
GGCGCGGCCGGAGCAGGCCACTGGCCGCCTCCGGACCACCGCCGGCCACCGCCCGGACCGCGCCGAGCAGACCGGGGCGACGGCGTACCTCGCGCCGGGTGCGCGCCGACAGGGCGAACAGCTCCAGGCCGGGCAGCGCGCGTGCCATCGCGTCCTCGCCGAGGACGCGCAGCGCCGGGCCGACCGCCCGCTGAGGACCCACGAGCACCGACAGCGAGGCGACCAGCTCGGAGACGTCGCCGTCGACGTCCTCGGCCGACGCGCCCACGACGGCGTCGCCGAAGTCCAGCAGCCACGGGTCACCGGCCCGGTCCACCAGGACGTTGGCGCGGACCAGGTCCCGGTGCGCGATACCGGCGGCGTGCAGCCGGCAGACCTCTCGCCACACCGACTCGAGCAGGGCCTCGGAGACGTCGTCCGGATCGGCGGCAGCCAGGTCGTGGCCGTCGACCTCGCTGAGCACCACGACCGCGCCGGTGCGGTCTCCCCGGGCGAGCACCACCTCGGGCACCCGCACCCCCGCGTTGCGTGCCGCCATCGTCACGGCGGCCTCGTGGTCGGCGGCCTCCGGGAGCGGCACCATCGCCGAGATCTGCCGGCGTTCGGCCGAGGCGAGCAGGCGCATCGCCCGCAGCAACAGGTCGTTGCGCCTCGGGTCGGGGTCCAGGACCTTGACGAACAGCCGCCCACCGGAGGTGGTGCGGACCCGGAACGGGTGCGAGACCTCGGCGAACCCCTCGAGCGACTCGGCGTGCACGACGGGCACCCCCAACCGCGTCAGGATCGCGGCGACCTCCTCCGGCGTCCGACGCGCGCGGCTGGTCCCCACCAGCAGGTGTACGGCGGTGCCCACGAACCACCCGACCGCGGCACCACCGACCACGTCCAGGGGAAGGTGGACACCGCTGTAGATCCGGGCGAAGCCGACCAGCGCGGCCAGCGTCCACACCAGCCGGCGCCAGGGTCGTGACAGGTACGGTGCGGCGGCGGCCGCCATCGCCGTGGCCACTGCGGTATGCCCGGAGACGAAGCCCGGCCCGCCGCTGGACCACTCCCGCGGCAGGTCGCCGAGGAACTCTGCCGGCCGCGGCCGCTCGATCAGCAGCTTCAGCAGCTGAGCGGTCAGCCAGGCCGCGACGCCGGCAGCCGCGATGCTGAGGCCGAGCCGGATCCGTCCCAGGACCAGGACCACCAGGACGCCGACGGCCAGCGGGGTCCACCGCCCGCCCAGCTGCTCGACGAGGTGCACCGGGGACAGCAGCCACGGGGGCAGGTCGTTGACCAGCCGGAAGACGTCGCGCTCGAACAGCGAGAGCCGGTCACGCTGGATCGCGAGCACGGTGAGGGTGAAGAGCACGGTGGCGATCGCGAGCCGGAGAAGGTCTCCGGCCCGCTCCGCCGCCTCCACCTCGCTCCAGCGCGTCGTCGCCGTCGACCGCGTCGTCCGCACCCTCCCAGCCAACGCCCTGTGCGTCGCGTGTGCCAGGGGCTTTGGCCCCACCTGGGGGCGAAACCCTGGGGTGCCCCGGCGCGCATCCTGGGGGACAAACCGCCCTAACGGCGCCCCATCGCGCAGCCGCGCTTCTTATGATCGGGCTCGGCCGGCCCGTCGAGGGGACGGCGGGGCTGGCCTCTCCGGGCAATCCCCGCCGCGGGCCGGCCCACACTCCTCAGCCCCAGAAGACGCGGTCCACCACGGCCCGCGCGCGACGGGTGACACGCAGGTAGTCGTTGACGAGCTCGTCCGACTCCCCGGGGCCGTAGCCGCACAGGTGCGCCACCGCGGCCTTCTCCCGGGTGTCGCGCGGCAGCGAGTCCGAGGCCCGGCCGCGCACGAGCATGATCGTGTTCCGCAGCCGGCTGGCCATCGACCAGGCCTGCTCGAGCGCGTCGGCGTCCTCGCGAGCGATCAGATCGGCCTCGACCGCGGCGTGCAACGCATCCACGGTGCGCGTCGTACGCAGCCCGAGGACTCGACCGGAGTGCTGCATCTGCAGCAGCTGCACGGTCCACTCCACGTCCGCCAGGCCCCCGCGGCCGAGCTTGAGGTGGGTCGCCGGGTCGGCCCCGCGGGGCAGCCGCTCCTCGTCGACGCGGGCCTTGATCCGGCGTACCTCCCGGATCTCCGCCGCGCCGATCCCGTCGGCCGGGAACCGCAGCGGGTCGATCAGCTCGGTGAACCGGGCGCACAGCTCCCGGTCGCCCACCGTCGCCTCGGCGCGCAGCAGCGCCTGTGCCTCCCAGACCGCCGACCACTTCGCGTAGTAGGCGGCGTAGGAATCGAGAGAACGCACCAACGCGCCCTGCCGACCCTCGGGACGCAGCGCGGTGTCGATGTCGAGCGCGGGGTCGTTGCCGGGCAGGGCGAGCAGCCGGGTCAGCTCGTTGACGACGTCACGCGCGGCGGTGGCTGCCTCTTCCGGCACGGCACCGGGAAGCGGGTCGTGCACGAACATCACGTCGGCGTCGCTGCCGAAGCCGAGCTCGTGGCCACCGAAGCGACCCATGGCCACGATCGCCAGCCGGGTCGGGAGCCGGCCACCGCGCTCGGCTTCGACGGCCCGGGTGGCGACGGCGAGCGCGGCCTCGAGGGTCGCCGCGGTGAGGTCGGTCAGGGCAATGCCGATCTCGGCGACCTCGAGCGAGCCGACCAGCTGCGCCACGGCGATCCGGAACAGCTCGCGCCGGCGGACCGCGCGGACCACGGTGATCGCCTCCACCGGGTCCGGCTGCCGCTCGGCCCCGGCGAACATCTCCTTCTCCAGGGCCTCCCGGCCCAGCGGGACCAGCCCCCGGTCCTTGCTGAGCAGCGCCACCCCTTCCGGCTCGCGCTGCAGCAGGTCGGTGGCGTAGCGGCTCGAGGCGAGGATCAGCGCGAGCCGCATCGCGACCTCGCCCTCGTCGCGGAGCAGCCGGAGGTACCACGGTGTCGACCCGAGGGTCTCAGAGATCTTCCGGAAGCCGAGCAGGCCGGCGTCCGGGTCGGGGGCGTCGGCGAACCACTCGAGCATCGCCGGCAACAGGGTGCGCTGGATCGCCGCGGAGCGGGAGACCCCGCTGGTGAGCGCCTCCAGGTGCCGCAGCGCCTGCTCCGGGTCGAGGTAGCCCAGCGCGGCCAGCCGCTGCTTCGCCGCCTTCGGCGACAGCCGGGCCTCCTCGCCCGGCAGCTTGGCGACCGCCGCCAGCAGCGGCCGGTAGAAGAGCTTCTCGTGGAGCCGGCGCACCTCCTTGCCGTGCTGGCGCCACTGCCGGTCGAGCTCCTCGACCGGCTTCTTGCGGAACCCCATCGCCCGCGCGAGTGACCGCAAGGTCTCCTCGTCCTCGGGCAGGACGTGGGTCCGGCGCAGGTGGGACAGCTGCATCCGGTGCTCGAGGGTGCGCAGGAACCGGTAGGCGTCGTCGAGCGCGGCGCCGTCCTCGCGTCCGACGTAACCGCCTCGGGTCAGCTCGGCGAGGGCGCTAAGGGTGGTGGGCGGGCGTACGGCGGGGTCGGTGCGGCCGTGCACCATCTGCAGCAGCTGGACTGCGAACTCGACGTCGCGCAGACCGCCGGAGCCGAGCTTGATCTGCCGTTCGGCGTGGTGGGCCGGAATGTGCTCGACCACGCGCCGGCGCATCGCCTGCACGTCCGTGACGAACCCCTCGCGCTCGGCGGCGGTCCACACCATCGGCGTGATGCGCTCGTGGTACTCCCGACCGAGGGCGAGGTCACCGGCGACCGGGCGGGCCTTGAGCAGCGCTTGGAACTCCCAGGTCTTCGCCCACCGCTCGTAGTAGCCCTGGTGGCTGCTCAGCGTGCGGACCAGCGGGCCGGCCTTGCCCTCCGGACGAAGCGCGGCGTCGACCGGCCAGATCGTGCCCTCGGCGGTGTGCTCGGAGCAGATCTTGATCAGGTTCGAGGCCAGCTGGGTGGCCGCGCGGAGCGCCTGGGTCTCGTCGGCACCGTCGGTGGGCTCGGCCACGAAGACCACGTCGACGTCGCTGACGTAGTTCAGCTCGTGTCCGCCGCACTTGCCCATCGCGACCACGGCGAGCCGACACGTCTCGGCCGCCTCCCCCACCCGGGTCCGGGCGATCGCCAGCGCAGCCTCGAGGGTGCCGGCGGCGAGGTCGGACAGCTCCGCGGCCACGTCGTCGACACCCACGCCGTGGGCGAGGTCGCGCGAGGCCAGCCGGAGCAGCAGCCGGCGATACTCCACCCGCAGGGCGTCGACGGCGGCCGCGTCCTCCAGCCCGCTCACCGGTGTCGCTGCCTGGGGGTCGGCGCCCACCGCCTGCAGGAGCGCCTCGCGGATCACGAACGCTGGGGCCCGCGTCGCGCCGAGGAGGGGGTCGGCCAGCTCCTGCCAGTGCTCGGGGTGGCGCAGCAGGTGGTCGCCGAGCGCGGAGCTCGCACCGAGCACCTGCAGCAGCCGCATGGCCAGGCCCTCGTCGTCGCACAGTGCCTCGACGAGCCGGCCGCCCTCGCCGGTCGCGTCCGCCAGGTCGGCGAGGTAGGCCACTGCCTGGTCGGGGTCGGCGGCGGCGCCGATCAGGTAGACCAGCTCGTCGGCGCCGTGGCCGATCTGCAGCAGCCGCTCGACCGTCGCGTCGGGATCGCGGAAGCCCAGCCTGGCGAGCGTCCCGGTCGTCGTCGTTATCCGGCGGCCCTTCACCACGAGGCGGCCACCACCCTGGTCATCGCGGCGAAGGTGTGAGCCAGCGGCCGCCAGGACTCGCGCAGCCCGTCGTGGGCGGCCGCGACCTGCGCCAGACGCTCGTCGACGTCGATCCCCTTCTCGGCCGCCGACGCCCGGTCGCTGTCCGCCCACGGGGCGACGATCTCCTCCCCCGCCTCGGGATGCCACTGCACGCCCCACACGGTCGGCGCGAACCGTGCCGCCTGCACCTCGGCCTCCGGCGTCGCGGCCAGCACGACCGCGCCCGGCGGCACGTCGCCGACCACGTCGTTGTTCCACTGCACCGCCGCGCGCGCACCCGTCACATGGCCGAGCAGCGGGTCGTCCTTCGCCGCGGACCACCAGCCCACATCGAGCACGCCGATCTGCGGGCCACGCGGGTTCTGGTGCACCGACCCGCCGAGCGCGAGCGCGGCGAGCTGGTGGCCGAGACAGATCCCGAGTGCCGGCACCCCGTCCCGCGCCGCGAGGGTCAGCAGCCGTCGAGTGGCCGGCAGCCACGGGTGCTCCTCGTCGGCGTCGGCGTCCATCGGGCCGCCGAGCACCAGCAGGCTCCGGTGCCGGTCGAGCCCGTCGGGCAGCTCGTCGCCGGCGTACGGCCGTCGTACGTCGAGCACGCAACCGGCCTCCTCGAGCCACTCCCCCACCCAGCCGGGCGGGCACTGAGCCGCGTGCTCGACGACCAGGACCAGTTGCTGTGTCACGACCGCGAGGCTACCGCTGCCCGGTCAGATGACCGGCAGCATCAGGTCGCGCTCGAAAGCCGAGACCTGACCTCGGTAGGCCTCCCACTCCGCGCGCTTGTTGCGCAGGAAGAAGTCGTAGACGTGCTCGCCGAGCGTCTCGGCGAGCAGCTCGCTGTTCTCCATGACGTTGATCGCCTCGTAGAGGGTCTTCGGCAGCGGGTCGATGCCCAGCGACTTGCGCTCGCGGTCGTTGAGCGACCAGACGTCGTCCTCGGCCTCGGGCGGGAGCTCGTAGCCCTCCTCGATGCCCTTCAGGCCGGCGCCGAGGATCACCGCGAACGCCAGGTAGGGGTTGCACGCCGCGTCGAGGGTGCGCAGCTCGATGCGCGTCGACTGACCCTTGTGCGGCTTGTACATCGGCACCCGCACCATCGCGGAGCGGTTGTTGTGGCCCCAGCAGATGTAGGCCGGCGCCTCGCCGCCGCCGATCAGCCGCTTGTAGGAGTTGACCCACTGGTTGGTGATCGCGGTGATCTCCGCGGCGTGCGTGAGGATGCCGGCGATGAACCGGCGGCCGGTCTGCGACAGCTGGTACTCCGACCCGGCGGAGAAGAAGGCGTTCTTGTCGCCCTCGAACAGCGACACGTGCGTGTGCATCCCCGAGCCCGGGTGCGTGGTGAACGGCTTGGGCATGAACGTCGCCCAGATCCCCTGGGACAGCGCTACCTCGCGGACCACGGTCCGGAAGGTCATGATGTTGTCGGCCGTGGAGAGCGCGTCGGCGTATCGCAGGTCGATCTCCTGCTGCCCCGGGCCGCCCTCGTGGTGGCTGAACTCCACGGAGATGCCCATCGCCTCGAGCATCGTGATCGCCTCGCGGCGGAAGTCGGCGCCCGAGCTCTGCGCGGTGTGGTCGAAGTAGCCGCTGCGGTCCACCGGCACCGGCTCCACGCCGGGCTCGGGCTGGTCCTTGAAGAGGTAGAACTCGATCTCGGGGTGGGTGTAGAAGGTGAACCCGCTCTCGGCGGCCTTCGCCAGGGTGCGCTTGAGCACGAACCGCGGGTCGGCGTACGACGGCGAGCCGTCGGGCATCACGATGTCGCAGAACATCCGGGCCGTCGCGGGGCCCTCACCCCGCCAGGGCAGGATCTGGAAGGTGGTCGGGTCCGGCTTGGCGAGCATGTCGGCCTCGTAGACCCGGGCGAACCCCTCGATCGCGGAGCCGTCGAAGCCGATCCCCTCCGCGAACGCGCCCTCGAGCTCGGCCGGTGCGATCGCCACGGACTTCAGCGAGCCGAGCACGTCGGTGAACCACAGGCGCACGAAGCGCACGTCGCGCTCCTCGAGCGCCCGGAGAACGAAGTCTTCCTGCTTGCCCACGGGGCCTCCTGACTCATCGCGGCACGACGGGCCGCCCATTGCGCGCTCAGTGTGGCGAGGTCATGTTTCGGTGCTGTTAACGAGCGCTGTGGGGGACTGTCCGGACCCGTTACAACCTAACGGATCGGGTTACTGTGCACGTGTGCCCCAGCTGAGACTTGCCCTTGCCCAGGTGAACCCGACCGTCGGCGACCTGCCCGGCAACGCCGCGATCGTGCGCGAGTGGTCGCGCAAGGCCGACGAGGCAGGCGCCCACCTCGTCGCCTTCCCGGAGCTCGTGCTCAACGGCTACCCGGTCGAGGACCTCACCTTCCGCACCTCGTTCCTCGCCCGCACGAAGGAGACGCTGCAGGCACTCGCGGCCGACCTCGCCGCCGACGGTCTCGGCCACCTGGTCTGCGTGGTCGGGTTCATCGACACCGCCGAGAAGGCTGCCGACCGCCTCGGTGTGCCGAAGGGGTCCCCGCTCAACTCCGCCGCGGTGATCCACGACGGCCGGGTCGTCGCGACCTACAACAAGCACCACCTGCCCAACTACGGCGTGTTCGACGAGGCCCGCTACTTCGTGCCCGGGGACACCACGCAGGTGATCCGGGTGCACGGCGTCGACGTCGCGCTGAGCATCTGCGAGGACATCTGGCAGGACGGCCCGTCGGTCAACGCGCGCAAGGCGGGCGCAGGGTTGCTGCTGGTGCTCAACGGCTCGCCGTTCGAGGCGAAGAAGGACGATGCCCGTCTGGAGCTGGTGGCCTGTCGGGCCCGCGAGGCGGGCGCCCCGCTGGCGTACGTGAACATGGTCGGCGGCCAGGACGAGCTCGTGTACGACGGCGACTCGATCGTCGTGGACGCCGGCGGCGAGACCCTGGCTCGTGCGGCGCAGTTCGTCGAGGAGCTGCTCGTGGTCGACCTCGACCTTCCGCGGGCCACCGACGACCTGCCCGGCGAAGAGGAGAAGGAGGGTGGGCTGCGGGTCCGGCGTACCGTCATCAGCGAGGACCCGGTCCCTGCCTACGACCCGCAGCCGGGCACCGTCGCGGAGCGGATCCACGACCACGCCGAGGTCTACGAGGCGATCGTCGTCGGCCTGCGCGACTACGTTCGCAAGAACGGGTTCTCCAGCATCCTGCTGGGCATGTCCGGCGGCATCGACTCCACCCTGTGCGCTGCGATCGCCTGCGACGCGATCGGTGCCGAGAACGTCTACGGCGTCTCGAACCCCAGCGAGTACTCCAGCGAGCACTCCAGGACCGACGCCGCCGACCAGGCCGAGCGCACCGGGCTGAACTTCCGCACGGTCCCGATCGCCGGGATGGTCAACGCGTTCCAGGACGAGCTGAAGCTCACCGGGCTGGCGCTCGAGAACCTCCAGGCCCGGGTCCGTGCGGTCATCTGGATGGGCCTGTCCAACCAGGAGGGCCACCTGGTGCTCGCCTGCGGCAACAAGAGCGAGCTCGCCGTGGGGTACTCCACGATCTACGGCGACGCCGTCGGCGGCTTCGCCCCGATCAAGGACATCTGGAAGACCCAGGTGTGGGAGCTGGCCCGGTGGCGCAACGAGGAGGCCGATCGGCGCGGCGAGACCCCGCCGATCCCGCCGAACACGATCAGCAAGGAGCCGAGCGCCGAGCTCGCCCCCGGTCAGCGCGACAGTGACTCGCTGCCGCCGTACGACCTCCTCGACGACATCCTCGACGACTACATCGAGAAGGACAGCGGCTCCGCCGAGCTGGTCGCGCACGGCTTCGATGCCGAGACCGTGGAGAAGGTGCTGCGGCTCGTGGACCGCGCGGAGTACAAGCGTCGTCAGTTCCCGCCCGGCCCGAAGATCTCGGTGCGCAACTTCGGCCGGGACCGGCGGCTGCCGATCACGAGCCGCTGGCGGGAAGTGGCGCAGCCCGGTTCGTGACCGCGTGACCGGCGCCACAGTGTCTCCCCCGGCGGCCGAGGACTAGCCTCGGAGGTGGTCCGGGGACTCCATCGGGGAGCCTCGAGAACACCACCGGAGGACGATCATGAGCGAGACCACCGCGCCGTACGGCTCGGGTCCGGCGCAGGGCACCGCACCGGTCAAGCGGGTACGCACCCACCACCTGCGCGAGATGAAGCAGCGCGGCGAGCGCTGGGCGATGCTGACCGCCTACGACCAGTACACCGCGCAGATCTTCGACGAGGCCGGCATCCCGGTGATGCTGGTCGGCGACTCCGCGTCCAACAACGTCTTCGGCAACGAGACCTCCCTGCCGGTGACCGTCGACGAGCTGATCCCGCTGGTGCGCGCGGTGACGCGCTCGGCCAGGCGTGCGCTGATCGTCGCGGACCTGCCGTTCGGCTCCTACCAGGCGTCGGCGGAGCAGGCCTTCCACACCGCGGTCCGGTTCATGAAGGAGGCGAACGCGCACGCGGTGAAGCTCGAGGGCGGCGAGGAGATGGTGCCGCAGGTCGAGCTGCTCACCCGGTCCGGGATCCCGGTCATGGCGCACATCGGCTTCACCCCGCAGTCGGAGCACAACCTCGGTGGGTACCGCGTGCAGGGCCGCGGCGACGC
>JBMOMG010000215.1:0-9216 GCA_049323155.1 Actinomycetota bacterium
GGCGCCGAGCCGACCGCAGCCGGCCCGGCCGAGCTCGAGCGCAAAGGGGACGGGGAGGCCTCCTCGGAGGCTCCGGCTGCCGAGGGTGAGCCTGCCGCGCCCGTGGCGCCCAAGATCGTGACGTCGACGCGCCGTCGGGGTGCTCGGCGGGCCGCCGGACCGCCGCCTGCCGCGACCGTGGCGACGCTCACTGTGGAGCCACCGACTGCGTCGCCCACGGGGGCCGCCGACGGCCAGGTCGTCGAGGAGGCGGAGCTGGACGTCGACGAGCCGGCCGACAGCGAGCCGATCGCCGCCCTGGTCGACGACGCGGAGCTCGCGGACGAGGAGACGGCGGCCGGCGCGGCTGCCGAGGACGCGTCCGCCGAGGCGCCCGAGACCCCGCACGTGCCGGTGAAGAAGCGCGGCTCGCGCCGCCGATGAAGTTGTACTGAGCAAGGGACGTTCGCGGCGCGGAAAGGGACTTTCGGACCATTCCACCCCCGCGCCGCGGGCGTAGCTTGGGAGACGTGAGAGAGGCCAAGCGGATCACGGCCGAGCACGTGCTCAGCTACCGCGTCGATGTCGTCGGATCTCGGGCCTTGGAAAGCACCTTCAGCTCGCGGCAGGCCGCGCAGGAGGAGGCCGATCGCCTCAGGCGTAGCGGGAAGCGGACCGTCGTACGCCCGGTGACGACGCCGCTGCCGACCAACCCCTGGCTGTTCCTCCAGGAGTTGCCTCTGCGGGGGCCGCGTTTTGACCCGACAGGGGATCGTCCGTAAACTTGATCCTCGGCGTGCAAAGCGCGCCCGTCCTCTGTGTGTCAGTCGCACGCTCCCGTCCTTCCAGCCGGGCAGCGCGCTGCCGCAGAACCGAACTTGTAGTCCGACGAATGAGAGTGAGTCCGCGGTGTACGCGATCGTGCGCAGTGGCGGCCAGCAGCAGAAGGTTGCTGTCGGTGACGTCATCGAGATCGACAAGGTTGCCAGCGAGGTCGGCGACTCGGTCAAGCTTCCCGTGGTGCTGCTCGTCGACGGTGACAACGTCACCTCGGACGCGGCCAAGCTCGGCAAGGCGACCGTGACGGCCGAGGTCCTCGGCGCCACCAAGGGCCCGAAGATCATCATCCAGAAGTACAAGAACAAGACCGGCTACAAGAAGCGCCAGGGGCACCGCCAGAAGTACACCCAGGTCAAGGTCACCGACATCTCGGCCTGATCGCCTGCCGATCAGCCTCTCTTCGATCAACCAAGGACTGAACTCATGGCACACAAGAAGGGTGCGGCGTCCACCAAGAACGGCCGCGACTCCAACCCGCAGTACCTCGGCGTCAAGCGCTACGGTGGCCAGCTCGTCAACGCCGGCGAGATCCTCGTGCGCCAGCGCGGCACCCACTTCCACCCCGGCTCGGGCGTGGGCCGCGGCGGTGACGACACCCTGTTCGCCCTCGTCGGCGGCAACGTCGAGTTCGGCACCAAGCGGGGTCGCCGCGTCGTCAACATCATCCCGACGGCTGAGTGACGCACCGCCGGCACTGACTCTTCGCCCAGGGGCGCTCCGCGACACCGCGGGGCGCCCCTTGGTACTTTCCCGACTCCTGCCCGCCGCCGGGCACCCCTGAAGTGAGGACCGACCCATGGCAGTACCCACCTTCGTCGACCGCGTGGTGCTGCACGTCACCGCGGGTCGCGGCGGCAACGGCGTGGCGTCGGTGCACCGGGAGAAGTTCAAGCCGCTCGGCGGGCCCGACGGCGGCAACGGCGGCCCCGGCGGCAGCGTGATCCTGCGGGTCGACCCCGACGTCACGACGCTGGTGGACTACCACCACAGCCCGCACCGGCGTGCCGAGCACGGCGGGCACGGCGCCGGCGGCCACCGCAACGGCGCGCACGGCGCGGACCTGGTGCTGCCGGTGCCCGACGGCACCGTGGTCAGTGACGAGCACGGCAACGTGCTCGCCGACCTCGTCGGGACGGGCACCGAGATGGTCGTCGCCCAGGGCGGCCGCGGCGGCCTCGGCAACGCCGCCCTGGCGTCGTCGAAGCGCAAGGCGCCCGGCTTCGCCCTGCTGGGGGAGCCCGGCGACGACCTCACGATCACCCTCGAGCTGAAGGTCGTCGCCGACATCGGGCTGGTCGGCTTCCCCAGCGCCGGCAAGTCCAGCCTGATCGCGGCCCTGTCGCGGGCGCGTCCGAAGATCGCCGACTACCCGTTCACCACGCTGGTGCCCAACCTCGGTGTGGTCACCGCCGGCGACACGACGTTCACGGTCGCCGACGTGCCCGGGCTGATCGAGGGGGCCAGCGAGGGCCGCGGCCTCGGCCACGACTTCCTGCGTCACGTCGAGCGGTGCGCTGCGCTGGTGCACGTGATCGACATGGCCACCATGGAGCCCGGGCGCGAGCCGCTGGGCGACCTGGACGTGATCGAGCGTGAGCTGAGCAGGTACGGCGGTCTCGAGGACCGTCCTCGCCTGGTGGCACTCAACAAGGTCGACGTCCCCGATGCCCGCGACCTCGCCGACATCGTCCGGGAGGACTTCGCCGCCCGGGGCCTGGAGGTCCACGAGGTGTCCGCGGCCAGCCACGAGGGCCTGCGCGAGCTGTCGTTCGCGATGGCCCGGATCGTCGCCGAGGCTCGCCGGAACAAGCCCGTGGTCGAGGCCACCCGGATCGTGCTCCGACCCCCCACGGCCGCAGGGGGGCCGGAGTTCACCGTCACCGAGGACGGCGCCGCGGCGGGCCCGGACGAGCGGGCCTGGCGGGTGCGCGGCGACAAGCCCGAGCGCTGGGTGCGGCAGACCGACTTCAGCAACGACGAGGCGGTCGGCTTCCTGGCCGACCGGCTCAACCGGCTCGGCGTGGAGGACCGGCTCCTCCAGCTCGGCGCGCAGGAGGGCGACACCGTCCTGATCGGCGCCGCCGACAACGCGGTCGTCTTCGACTTCAAGCCGATGATGGCGGCCGGCGCAGAGCTGCTCAGCCGACGCGGCGAGGACCACCGGTTCGAGGAGCGCCGCGCTGCGGCCCAGCGCCGGCGTGCGATCGACGAGGCCTACGCCGACCGCGCCGAGGGGGAGACCCGCGCCGACGTGGCGCGCCGCCTCGCCGAGCAGGGCCTGATCGAGCCCGAGGAGCCCGGCCAGGACCTCGACCTCGGCTGGGACGAGGAGGACCCCGACGCGGTGCGAGCGGTGCCGGAGGACGAGCAACGATGACCGGGCTGCGTCACCAGGTGGCCGACGCCTCCCGGGTCGTGGTCAAGGTCGGTTCCTCCTCGCTCACCACCGCCGAGGGTGGTATCGACCCGGTCCGGGTCCGCAGCCTGGTGGACACCCTGGCCAAGGTCCGCGCCCGCGGCGCCGAGGTCGTGCTCGTCTCGTCCGGTGCGATCGCCGCGGGCCTGTCGCCGCTCGGGCTCGCCCGGCGGCCCCGCGACCTGGCCACTCAGCAGGCCGCGGCCTCGGTCGGGCAGGGGCTGCTCGTGCACCGCTACACCGAGGAGTTCGCCCGGCACGGCCAGACCGTGGGCCAGGTGCTGCTCACCGTCGACGACGTCACTCGGCGCAGCCACTACCGCAACGCCTACCGGACCTTCGCCAAGCTGCTCGAGATGGGCGCGCTGCCGATCGTCAACGAGAACGACACCGTGGCCACCTCCGAGATCCGCTTCGGTGACAACGACCGGCTCGCCGCGCTCGTCGCCCACCTCGTGCACGCCGACGCGCTCCTGCTGCTCTCCGACGTCGACGGGCTCTACGACGGCCACCCCTCCGTGCCCGGCACCAGGCTGCTGACCGACGTCTCCTCCGACCACGATCTCGAGAACGTGACGATCGGCCGGGCCGGTCCGGCCGGTGTGGGCACCGGCGGCATGCAGACCAAGGTCGAGGCCGCCCGGATCGCCACCGGCGCGGGCATCCCGGTGGTGCTCACCTCCGCGGACCGCGCCGCCGAGGCGCTCGCGGGGGAGCAGGTGGGCACGATGTTCCACCCCACCGGCCGCCGCCGCCCGACGCGGTTGCTGTGGCTCGCCCACGCCACGGAGCCCAAGGGCACGGTCGTGCTCGACGCGGGCGCCGTGCGCGCCGTCGTCGAGCGTCGCGCTTCGCTGCTCCCCGCCGGGATCACGGGGGTGAGCGGCACCTTCGTCGGCGGCGACCCGGTCGACCTGGTCGACGAGGACGGCACCGCCGTGGCGCGCGGCCTGGTCAACTACGACTCCGACGAGCTGCCCTCGCTGATCGGCCGCTCCACCCGCGACCTGGCCAAGGAGCTCGGCTCCTCCTACGAGCGCGAGGTGGTGCACCGCGACGACCTCGTGCTGCTGCACCACCACCGGTCGAGCTAGTCCGGTACAGCCCATGGCCGCGCGTGTCCGTCGAGTTTGGACATTCACCTGCCCGGCACGGTCGCTCGCGCAACACTAGGGGCGTTGGGGTTCCGGGACCTGAGGAGAAGGTGGCACGTGGGCGAGGCCATTCGGCTGTGGCATGTGACCTTGACCGTCGCGGGCGATGCGATGGAGCCGCTGGTCGTCCGCAACGCGCTGCGCCGCCTCAGCGACCAGCGTCCCTTCCTGCACTCGTTGAAGTACGACGGTGCACGCGCCGAGATCCAGTACTGGGAGGAGGCCGAGTCGCTGCTCGACGCCTCGTCGCTGGCGCTGCGGGTGTGGAACGAGCACCGTGACTCCGCGGGCCTCCCGCGCTGGGAGGTCGTCGGTCTCGAGGTCGTCGAACGCGGTGTGTTCCAGAGCCGCGGTCGGGAGTACTCCGTCGTGGTCGATCTCCAGGACGTGACACCGCTCCCGTTCTGAGCCGCGGCCGCCCTACCCTGGACGCATGACCACTTCCTCTGCTCCCAGCGCCGAGGCCGCGGTCGTCGCGGTCGCGCAGCGCGCCCGAGCCGCGGCGAACGAGCTCGCTCTGGCCACCCGCGGCCAGAAGGACGCGGCGCTCCACGCGATGGCCGACGCCCTGGTCGCGGCGACCGACGAGGTCCTCGCCGCCAACGCCGAGGACGTGTCCGCCGCAGAGGCGGCCGGCACACCGGCGGCGATCATCGACCGGCTCCGGCTCGACGCGGGCCGGGTCGCCGCGATGGCACAGGGTCTGCGCGACGTCGCGGCCCTGCCGGACCCGGTCGGGGAGGTGGTCCGCGGCTCCACGCTCGCCAACGGGCTCGAGCTGCGCCAGGTGCGGGTGCCGTTCGGCGTGATCGGGATCATCTACGAGGCCCGACCCAACGTCACCGCCGACGCAGCCGGGATCTGCCTGAAGGCAGGCAACGCCGTGCTGCTGCGGGGCTCCTCCAGCGCGTTGCGCTCCAACACCGCCACCGTCGCGGTGCTCCGCCGGGCGGCGGCCGCCTCCGGCCTCCCCGAGGACAGCGTCGCGCTGGTGCCGGGGGAGGGCCACGAGCCCGCCAAGGCCCTCATGCGTGCCCGAGGCCTGGTCGACGTGCTGATCCCGCGAGGCGGCGCCGGGCTGATCCGGTCGGTGGTCGAGGAGTCCACGGTGCCGGTGATCGAGACCGGCGTCGGCAACTGCCACGTGTACGTCGACGCTGACGCCGACCTCGACATGGCGCTGTCGATCGTGCTCAACGCCAAGACCCACCGGCCCTCGGTGTGCAACGCCGCCGAGTCGCTGCTCGTCCACGCCGACGTGGCCCAGGAGTTCCTGCCCCGGGTGGTGACCGCACTCCACGAGGCCGGGGTGACCGTGCACGGCGACCCGACCTTCTCCCGGCTCCAGGGCGTGGTGCCGGCGACGGAGGAGGACTTCGCCGAGGAGTACCTCTCGTTGGACATGTCCGCGGCCGTCGTACCCGACCTCGACGCGGCCATCGAGCACATCCGCACCTACTCGTCGGGGCACAGCGACGCGATCGTGACCCGCTCCCAGCCCGCGGCGCGCCGGTTCGTCGCCGCAGTGGACTCCGCAGCGGTGCTGGTCAACGCCTCGACCCGGTTCACCGACGGCGGGGAGTTCGGTTTCGGCGCGGAGATCGGCATCTCGACCCAGAAGCTTCACGCCCGCGGCCCGATGGGGCTGCCGGAGATGACCTCGACCAAGTACGTCGTCACCGGCGACGGCCACGTGAGGCCCTGACGGTAAGGTGTCCCTCATGCTGCTTACGTCCGTCATCACGGCTGCCCAGGAGACCCACGAGTCGGGCGCCGCTCTGTCCCCGTACGCCGTCGGCGCCATCGCGCTGGTGATCCTGCTCGCGCTGCTGGTGGCCGTGCTCGCGTTCGGCAAGGGTCGCGAGCACTCCTGACCGGGAGCGCCCACGCGATGACCGATGCCCGTGACTGAGCTCAACGGCCCAGCGCTCGACCGACGTCGCCGGATCGGCGTCATGGGCGGGACGTTCGACCCGATCCACCACGGCCACCTCGTCGCCGCGAGCGAGGTGCGGGCGTGGTTCGACCTCGACGAGGTCGTGTTCGTGCCGACCGGCGAGCCCTGGCAGAAGTCCGAGCGTGAGGTCAGCGCCGCGGAGGACCGTTACCTGATGACGGTGATCGCGACCGCGTCCAACCCGAAGTTCTGGGTCTCCCGGGTCGACATCGAGCGTGGCGGCCCGACGTACACCATCGACACGCTGCGCGACCTGAGCAAGGCGCTGCCCGACGCCGACCTGTACTTCATCACCGGCGCGGACGCGCTGATGGAGATCTTCACCTGGCGCGACGCCTCCGAGCTCTTCGAGCTCGCCCACTTCGTCGGCTGCACCCGGCCCGGCTACGAGATGGACGAGTCCACGCTCGAGGGGATCCCCGGTGACAAGGTCACGATCGTCGAGATTCCTGCGCTGGCGATCTCGTCGACGGACTGCCGCGACCGTACGGCGGCCGGGGAGCCGGTGTGGTACCTCGTCCCCGACGGCGTGGTGCAGTACATCGGCAAGCACGCGCTCTACCGGACAGACCGCCCCCGACCCAGGCAAGGACTCACGTGACCGCCACCGACCGCGCCCTCGAGCTGGTCCGGGTCGCCGCCCAGGCGGCCTCCGACAAGCTCGCCCAGAACATCGTCGCCTTCGACGTCTCCGAGCAGCTCGTGATCACCGACGCGTTCCTGCTCTGCTCGGCCGCCAACGACCGGCAGGTGCGGGCGATCGTCGACGAGATCGAGGACAAGCTCCGCGAGATCGGCGCCAAGCCGATGCGCCGCGAGGGCGAGCGCGACGGCCGCTGGGTGCTGCTGGACTACGCCGACATCGTGGTCCACGTGCAGCACGAGGAGGAGCGCTCGTTCTACGCCCTCGAGCGGCTGTGGCGTGACTGCCCGGTGATCGAGCTCCCCGAGACCGTCACCTCCGGCCGCGGCGAGTGAGCCGCCGGCTGGTCATCCTCCGGCACGGCCGCACCGCCTGGAACGCCTCCGGGCGGGCGCAGGGCCACGCCGACGTCGAGCTCGACGACGTCGGACACGCCCAGGCGCGTGGGGCGGCCCGCCACCTGGCGACGCGCGAGATCCATGCGCTGTGGTCCTCCGACCTGAGCCGGGCCCGGCGCACCGCCGAGTACCTCGCCGAGCTGACCGGGCTGCCGGTCACCGAGGACCCGCGGCTGCGTGAGTTCGACGTCGGGCTGCGGCAGGGGCTGACCCTCGACGAGTTCGCCGACCGGTTCCCCGAGGAGTTCGCCGACTGGACCCGGGGGAGTGGGCTGGTGCCGGGCAAGGGCGGGGAGTCCAGCGACGACGTCGCCACCCGGATCGTGCCGGCCCTCCATGACTGCGTGGCGTCGCTGGAGCGCGGCCAGACCGGCGTCGTGGTCTCGCACGGGGCGGCGATGAAGATCGCGGTCGCCGGCCTGCTCGAGTGGCCCCACGACCAGGCCGCGTCGCTGAAGGGCGTGGACAACTGTGCGTGGGTGACCCTCGAGGAGATCGAGCACGGCGGTCGGCTCAGGCTTGCCGGATACAACGAGAAGGCGCCACGCGAGGTCCCCGCGTGAGGGAGGATGGAGCCATGGACGACAGCATCTTCGAGGTCACCAAGTACGCCCGTCCCGACGGTGGCGTGGTCGTCGGGGACGACGGGTCCGAAGGCGCCGCCCACGCGGTGCGCTTCGCCCTCGAGGAGGCTCGTCGCCGCGGCAGCGCACTCCACGTGGTCCGGGCCTGGTCGATCATGAGCAGCACCCGGCCGGCCGATGTCCCGCCGGGGTTCGCCGCGTCCCTGCAGGAGTACGAAGAGGCAGCGCTCGCCGAGGAGCAGGCCCGCATCGACCACCTGCTCGGCAAGGACCTCGACGTCGAGGTCCAGGTGCACTGCGTGCACAGCCCCGCGGCGCAGGCGCTGATCGCCGCCTCGGAGACCGCCGACGTCGTCGTGGTCGGGTCGCGGGGGCTCGGCGGGTTCCGGTCGCTGGTGCTCGGCTCGGTGGCCGAGCAGTGCATCCGGCACTGCGCAGGTCCCGTGATCGTCGTACGCAACCCGTCCTGAGCGGCCACGGCGCCGGCGTGGCGCACCTCATGCGCCGCGCCGCACCCCCGATTTCGCATAAGGCCAACGGGTTGGCTAAGATTCCCGAGTTGCTTCGGCCCGGACGGGTTCGAGCGGCGGGGCTGTGGCGCAGCTGGTAGCGCACCTCCATGGCATGGAGGGGGTCAGGGGTTCGAGTCCCCTCAGCTCCACCAGACGAAGAGGCTCCCTCGCACGACGCGAGGGAGCTTCTGTCGTCTCCGGGCCGGGTGCGGCCCTCAGGCGAACGGGTCCGGGCGGCCGCCGGGAAGGTCGGCGAGCAGGGAACGGCCCTCGGCGGCGTACTTGTGCTCGACCAGCACCTCGTACTTGGTCGCGACCACCTGCTGCACCGAGGTGAAGTCGCGGCGGCCGCGCGTCGCCGCGTAGCCGATCATCGCCCAGATCACGCCGAAGAGGGCCCCGAACAAGGCGGTGGAGAGGATCACCGGCAGCGCGTCCTCGGTGCCGAAAAGGGAGAAGATCAGGCCGACGAAGACGCCGAGCCAGAGCCCGGACAGTGCTCCGCCGAGCGCGACCTTGCTGTTGGTGAGCCGGCCCGTCACGCGCTCGACCTGCTTGAGGTCGGTCCCCACGATCATGCAGTTCTCGACGGGGAACCCGTTGTCCGCGAGATGGTCCACGGCCTTCTGCGCTCCGGCGTAGTCGTCGTACACCCCGAGGGACTGCGGGAACTGCAGCTGCAGGGGGGACCTGGGGTCGGGCATGCGTGCCGGGTTGCTCATGTGTCCATTCT
>JBMOMG010000216.1:0-8842 GCA_049323155.1 Actinomycetota bacterium
CCGGCACGACCGGGTGCACCGCCGGGTGCACCGCCGGGCCCACGGCCCGGACCACCCGGGCCACCACGGCCCGGACCGGGGCGGCCACCGGGGCCGCCGCCAAAGGCCGCAGGGGACTTCGGCATCATCGCCGGGTTCGGCCGAGGCATGCCCGGACGCCCGGGAGCGCCGCCCTCACGGCCGGCCGGGGGACGCGGGGGACGGTTGTCGCCGGCCTGGTCGCCGCGCGGGGGCGCGGCGGGTCGACGGCCCATCCCCTGGGTCGAGGAGAACGGGTTGTTGCCCGGGCGCGGCGCACCCGGACGGGCGCCACCGGGCCGTGGTGCCGCGGGGCGCGGCGTGGACGGCGCCTCGGCCCGTGCGGCCGGAGCCTGCGGCTGGGCAGGCGGCTGCTCAGCTGCGGGCGGAGCCTGCAGGGCCGGCTCGGCGGCCTTCTTCGGACCCGGCTTGGGGCCGGGTCGAGGGGCGGTCGGCTGCTCCACCGACGGCGACGCCGCAGCCGGGGCGGCCTCCTCGGCCGGCGGGCGTGCCTCAGCCGGGGTGGGAGCCTCGGTCTCGGCGGCCGGCTCCTTGGCAGGAGCGGCCTTCTTCGCCGGGGCCTTGGCAGGCGCCTTCTTCGCGGTTGCCTTCTCCGAGGCAGCCTTCAGCTCGTCACCGAACTTGTCGGTGAAACGCTTGACGACAGGGGGCTCGACCGTCGACGACGCCGACTTGACGAACTCTCCCATCTCTCCGAGCTTGGCCAGAACGACCTTGCTCTCGACTCCGAACTCCTTGGCGAGCTCGTGGACTCGGACCTTAGCCACGCTTCTCCTTCTGGTCCGAGCCCTGGTGGCCGGACCGCTAGCTGGTGTGCATGCTCATCGCGAAGTACTCATCGAGTGCTCATGAGCTGCTGCTCCATCTTCTGTCGGTACACACGGGGCGCGAACCCCGCGGGCTCCCCGGCGGGGAACCACGGTCAGTTGTCGTGCGCGAGCTGCAGGTGGTCCCGGACCGGGGCCTCGTCGAGCCCTCCCCGGACCCTGAGGGCCCGAGCGAACGCCCGGCGGCGAGTGGCGAGCTCGAGACACTCGAGCGTGGGATGGATGTAGGCACCCCGGCCCGGTGCTCGGGCTCCAGGATCCGGCACGACGAGCTGGTCGCCGACCGAACCGCTGGCGACCACGCGCAACAGCTCTTGCTTGGGAGCCCGGACCCGGCATCCGACGCAGGTGCGCACAGGACTGTGCGCGCATGAGTCAGCGCCGCGTTCACGAACCACCGTCGGTGAGTCTACCGGCTCCGTGGGTGCAAACAGAATCGGGTTCAGCTGTGTTCCCCGGTGCCGGCGGCGGGCTGCTCCCCGGCGGCCTCGTCGGACCGGATGTCGATACGCCACCCGGTCAGCCGAGCGGCGAGCCGGGCGTTCTGCCCCTCCTTGCCGATCGCGAGCGACAGCTGGA
This sequence comes from Actinomycetota bacterium, assembly GCA_049323155.1. Lineage (GTDB taxonomy): Bacteria > Actinomycetota > Actinomycetes > Propionibacteriales > Nocardioidaceae > Nocardioides_C. The sequence continues at coordinate 1,446 of JBMOMG010000216.1, forward strand.
AGTCGGGTACGACGACCCTCGCGGACCGTGCCTCCCGGTCGACGATCTGCACGCTGGACACCCGGGCCGGCGACAGCGCGTGCGCGACGAGCTCGGCCGGGTCGTCGGACCAGTCGACGATGTCGATCTTCTCGCCGTGCAGCTCGTGCATCACGTTGCGCACCCGCTGCCCCATCGGACCGATGCAGGCGCCCTTGGCGTTCACCCCGGGCACCGTGGAGCGGACCGCGATCTTGGTGCGGTGACCCGCTTCACGTGCCAGGGCGCAGATCTCGACCGTGCCGTCGGCGATCTCGGGCACCTCGAGGGCGAAGAGCTTCTTGACCAGGTTGGGGTGCGAGCGGGAGAGGGTGACCTGGGGTCCGCGCATGCCCTTGCGGACGCTGACCACCAGGGCCTTGATGCGGGTGCCGTGCTCGTAGCTCTCCCCCGGCACCCGCTCCGCCAGCGGCAGGTGCGCCTCCAGCTTGCCGAGGTCGACGAGCACGTCCTGCGGGTCGCGGCCCTGCTGGATCACCCCGGAGATCACGTCGCCCTCGCGGCCGGAGAACTCACCGAACTTCGCGTCGTCCTCCGCGTCGCGCAGGCGCTGCAGGATGATCTGCTTCGCGGTCGTCGCGGCGATGCGACCGAAGCCGGCCGGCGTGTCGTCGTACTCCCCGACGAGGTTGCCCTCCTCGTCGGTCTCGGCCGCGTAGACCGTGACGTGCCCGCTCTTGCGGTCGAGCTCCACCCGCGCCTTGGGCTGGGCCCCGGGCGTCTTGTGGTACGCGATGAGCAGAGCCTGCTCGATGGCGTCCACCAGGATGTCGAAGGAGATCTCCTTCTCGCGCTCGAGCGAGCGCAGCACCATCATGTCGATGTCCATGGCTCAGCTCTCCCTCCGGTTGAACTCGATCTGGATGCGGGCCTTGGCCACGTCCTCGAACCGCACCACTCGTTCCGCGCCGTCGACGTCGAGGGTCGCGGACTCCCCGTCGCTGCTGCGGATCCGGCCGCTCAGGGTCGACCCCTCGGTGGTGGTGACCTTGACCAGTCGGGACTGGTTCCGGCGCCAGTGTCGGGGCAGGGTCAGCGGCCGGTCGGTGCCGGGCGAGGTGACCTCGAGCGTGTAGGGCTGCTCTCCCATCACGTCGGCATCGTCGAGCAGCCGCGAGACCTCCTTGGTGGCGTCGGCGATGTCGTCCATCGTCACGCCGCCGTCCTTGTCCACCGCGACTCTCAGCAGGCGACGGCGGCCCGCGGGCGTGAGCTCGATTGCCTCGACGTCGAGGCCGTTGGCGGCGAGAGGCTCGGTGAGCACCTCTGCAAGTCGGTCCCGGGTCTGATCGGTGCTCACGGGCATCCTCCTCGCTGTGCTGTTGTCGTTCGGCCGACGCGGCGACCCCGTCGGGGGTGCGTTCCTCGTCTGTCCTGCAAACCCTAGCGGACCCGGCGCCCGGTACCGCCCCCGAGCGGTCACCGCGGAGCGGGCGGCGAGGCGGCGATAGAGTCGGCTCCCGTGCCGACCCCGTCCCGCGCCCTCCTCGGCGCCCGAGCCAGCCGCCGTACGGCGCTCGCCGGACTCGCCGCCGGCGTGGCCGGTGCGCTGACCGGGTGCACGCCGCGGGGAGTCCGGCTGGACGAGGACCCCGACCCCGTCGAGCCGGAGGTCGACCCAGACGTCGCGATCGCGACCGAGGCGCTCGCCGCGCAGCAGTCGATGATCGCGCTCGTCACCGCGACCCGGGCACGGCACCGCCGGCTCGCGCCGCGGCTGGCTCCGCTGCTGGCCACCCACCAGGCTCACGCCGATCTGCTCGCCGACGCGGTCCCGGACCCGTCCGCGACGCCTTCCGCGACGAGCTCCGCCACCACCGGCCCCGGCCCTGCGGGGGCGGAGCCGACGGCCGCCGGCACCACTGCTCCGGGACCGGTCCGGGTGCCGCGTGACCCCGCGCAGGCGGTGCGCGCCCTGGCGCAGGCGGAGCAGGAGCTGGTCGTGGCGACCAAGCAGCACGCCTTCAAGGCACAGAGCGGGGCGTTCGCCCGCGTGCTCGGCAGCATGGCGGCGGCCGCCGCGCAGCACGCCGCGGTGCTCGCGCCCGCCGCGGAGGCGTCGTGACCCCGGTCGAGGCGCTGCAGAGCGCGCTCGCCGCCGAGCACGCGGCGATCTACGTCCACGGCGTGGTCGGAGCCCGGGTCTCGGCTTCGGAGCAGCCCGAGCTCTGGCAACGGATCCGTGACGCCTACACCGTCCACCGGGGGCGGCGCGACCGGCTGCAGTCGCTGCTGCGTGCGGCCGGAGCGACTCCGGTGCCCTCCGAGGTGGCCTACGAGCTGCCCACGCCGGCGGGGACTCCCGAGGAGCTGCGGAGCGCAGCGCTGGAGATCGAGCAGCGGTGTGCGGCTGTGTACGCCGACACCGTGGGCAGCACGTCGCGCGCGGCGCGGCAGTGGGCGCTCGACGCGCTCGAGGACGCCGCCGTGCGGATGCTCGGCTTCGGGGGGCGGCCGGAGCCGTTCCCCGGCGTCGGCGAGCTGTGAGCCGACACCTCCGGTCCGGCGCGACCAGGGCGGCCCGAGAGACGCTCTAGCGCCAGGCCGACACGATGCCGTGCACGTCAGCGAGCCGCGGCGCGACCGCATCGGGGTCGCCGGTGGTGTGCCCCACCTGGTCGACGGGGATCGTGCTGTGCGGCACGAGGATCGTGCGCATCCCGGCGTTGGCGGCACCCCAGATGTCCTCGAACGGCCGGTCGCCCACGAACACGCACGCGGCGGGGTCCGCGACGCCGACCGCATCCATCGCTGCCCGGAACGCCTCGGGCGCAGGCTTGGTCCACGGGATCTCGCTGCTGTAGACCGCCCCGTGGATGAGGTCGAGGACGCCGTCGCGGGCGAAGTAGGCCTCGTGCCACGCGCGGGGCCACAGCGTGTTGGAGAGCACGCCCACCCGCAGCCCGTCGTCGTGCAGCCGGCGCAGGAGGTCGGGCACGTCGGGGTCGGTGAACGTGTGCGGTTCGAGGAACTCGCGGTACGCCGTGAGGAGGTCCTCGTCGTGGGTGAGCCCGGCATGGGAGAACACGTCGGCCAGCGTGGCGCTGACGTGCTCGTCCCGCGACCGCGCCCACAGCGCGTCGGCCGCCGCGCGGAGCGCCTGGGCCGCCGAGTCGTCCGCGTCGACGGCGGCCCGGGCCAGTGCGGCCGCCTCCGCGTCGAAGTCGATGTTGTGCCACGGCGTGAGCGTGCCGCCCCAGTCGAAGATGACCGCCTCGACGGGACGGCCCTCCCCCGGGTCCGCGGGCCGGTCAGCCACGCACGACTCCGACGATGTGCTCGACGACATCGCCGACCGGAACCTCCTCGCGGGCGCCGGTCGCCCGGTCCTTCACCTCGATCACGCCGTCGGCGTAGCCCTTGCCCACGACGACGATCGTGGGCACACCGATCAGCTCGGCGTCCTTGAACTTCACCCCGGGCGAGACCTTCGGACGGTCGTCGAAGAGGACGGTGAGTCCCTGGCCCTGCAGGTCGGCGGCGAGCTGCTCGGCGGCGTCGAAGACGGCCTGGTCCTTGCCGGTCGCGACGAGGTGCACGTCGGCGGGGGCGACCTCGCGGGGCCAGACCAGGCCGAGCTCGTCGTGGGTGTTCTCCGCGATCGCGGCGACCGCCCGGGAGACGCCGATGCCGTAGGAGCCCATCGTCACCGTGACCAGCTTGCCGTTCTCGTCGAGCACCTTGAGGTCGAGCGCCTCGGCGTACTTCCGCCCGAGCTGGAAGATGTGACCCATCTCGATGCCGCGCGCTGACTCCAGCGTGCCGTCCCGGCCCTCTGCCGAGCACCGGGGGCAGGCGTCGCCGTCGCGGACCTCCGCCGCCTCGATCGTGCCGTCGGGGGTGAAGTCGCGACCGACGACGAGGTCGATGACGTGCTGACCGTCGACGTTGGCGCCGGTCACCCACCGGCTGCCCTCGACCACCCGCGGGTCGACGACGTAGCGGATCTTCGACTCGTTCTGCTCACCGAGCATCGCGGGACCGATGTAGCCCTTGACCAGGCTGGGGTGCGCGGCGAAGTCGGCCTCACCGAAGGGCTCCACCTCGATCGGCTCGAGCTGGCCCTCGAGGCGCTTGGCGTCGACCTCGCGGTCCCCGGGGATGCCGATCGCCAGCGGCTCACGGGTGCCGTCGGGGTGCTTCAGGACGACGAGCACGTTCTTCAGGGTGTCGCCGGCCTCCCACGGGCGGTCCTCGCGCGGGAAGGCCTGGTTGAGGTGGTCGACCAGCGTGTCGATGGTCGGGGTGTCGGGGGTGTTCTCGGCATGCGCGGCGGGCACACCGTCGTACGCCAGCGGCGCGGGGGCGGGCACCTCGACCGCTTCGACGTTGGCGGCGTAGTCGCAGCTGGTGCAGCGGACGTAGGTGTCCTCGCCGACCTCGGCCTTCGCGAGGAACTCCTCGGACTTCGAGCCGCCCATGGCACCCGAGGTGGCCTTGACGATGACGTACTCGAAGCCCAACCGGTCGAAGGTCTTGACGTAGGCCTCGCGGTGCGCGGCGTAGGAGCGCTCGAGGCCCTCGTCGCTGGTGTCGAAGGAGTAGGAGTCCTTCATCACGAACTCGCGCCCGCGCAGCAGGCCGGCGCGGGGCCGCGCCTCGTCGCGGTACTTGGTCTGGATCTGGTACAGCCAGACCGGGAGGTCCTTGTAGGAGGAGTACAGGTCCTTCACGACGAGCGTGAACAGCTCCTCGTGAGTGGGGCCGAGCAGGTAGTCGGCGTCCTTGCGGTCCTTGAGCCGGAAGATGCCCTCGCCGTACTCCGTCCACCGGTTGGTCGCCTCGTAGGGCTCACGCGGGAGCAGCGCCGGGAACTGCAGCTCCTGGGCGCCGATCGCGTCCATCTCCTCCCGGACGATGGCCTCGATGTTGCGCAGGACGCGCAGACCCAGCGGCAGCCAGCTGTAGATGCCGGGCGCGGCACGGCGGATGTAGCCCGCCCGGACCAGGAGCCGGTGGCTGGGCACCTCGGCGTCCGCCGGGTCCTCCCGGAGGGTGCGCACGAACAGGCTCGACATCCGCATGAGTCGGGGTGAGGTCATGCGCGCAAGGCTACCGACGGCAGCGCGACGGCCGCACATCGATTCCCGGTCTAGTCCGCGTCCTGGAAATGCCCCGAACGGGCCAGAGGGCTTTGACATGATCGAGGGGTGGCCGGGGATCGGATGGAGCACGGGCAACGCATGCTGCGCGTGCGCCTGGCCGCCGAGCCAGCCAGCGTTCCGAGTGCTCGCCGCTTCGTCACCGACGGACTGCGAGCCTGGGGCCGCGACAACATCGTCGACGACGCTGCCCTCTGCGTGAGCGAGCTGGCCGGCAACGCCGCCCTCCACGACAGCTGCACCTACATCGAGGTGTGCGTCGTCGACCTGCCGCAGGCGGTGCGGGTGTACGTCGAGGACGACGGGAGCACACCGGCCGGGGCTCTGCGTCCGCGCACCCAGGCACCCGACCGCGAGGCCACCCCGGACCCCGTCGCCGAGCTGGATGCCCTGCTCCACGCTCCGTCGACCGGCCGCGGGCTCGCGATCGTCTCCGTGCTGGCCAGCGACTGGGGTGTCGAGACCCTCGACCACGGCAAGCGGGTCTGGGCGGACCTGCCGCTCACCGGTGAGGCGTCCGACGTCGCGGAGGAACCCCACGTCGAGCCGGCGCGGCCGGGTGCCGAGGTCACACGGGCCGGCGACGACCTGCCCGACGGGTGGGGCGTGGCGCGCCTGACCGGCTGCCCGGTCGATCTCGCGGTGCGCCACAACGAGCATCTCGACGAGCTGGTCCGCGAGCTGACCCTCATGAGCAAGGACGAGGACCGGACCGGTTCGGCGCAGCTGGTGCGCCGGCTGGAGGCGATCCTGCAGGCACCGGCGCAGGCGCGTCGCGCATTCCGGCGTCAGACCGAGGCCGCACTGGCCCGCGGTGACGGGCTGGTCGACCTGGAGGTCGCGATGCCGCGGGACTTCGCCGGCCAGGCCGAGCTGCTCAACGAGGCGATCGACGAGGCCGACCGCCTCTGTGACGAGGAGCGGCTGCTCACCCTCACCTCACCGCAGATCCTGCGAGCCTTCCGGGCATGGATGACCGAGGAGATCGTCGAGCAGGTCGACCACGGGCGGTCGCCGACCACGTGGTCTGCCTGGCGCGCCGGACGGCGCAGCACGCGCCGCTGACCCCGGCTTGTTGCGCGGTCGACGCGCACCGCAGCAACGCAACCCGGGGACGACGTCATGCGTCAGGGTAGGCAGACCCGGACACCGGGATGGCCACTCACACAGGGGAAACAACGCATGACGACTCGATCTCGGACCCTCCGCCTCGCCGCCGGCGCGCTCGCGCTGGTCACCGCTGCCTGGGCCGCACCCACTGCTACGGCAGCCGACAGCTATCCGCGGGGCGAGCGGATCAACCCCGCTGCCCTGGAGACGGGGGCGCCCACCCACCTCCTGCGCGTGGAGGGCCGCACGATCGTCGACGGCGACCTGCGGATCGAGGTCGGCGCACCTCGCGTGACGATGCTCGGCCGCCACGCAGACGACTACCTGATCCTCGCCACCGACGCGGAGTACCGACGCTGGCGCGTCGTACGGGTGGCCGACGACGGCACCACGAACCGGGTGCTCGGCGGACCGGGCTACCCGCCCGACCTGCTCCTCGCCGACGGTGGCGCGCATGTCGTGGTCAACCGCTACGTCCGCGGCCGGGCCCGGCTCGGCGTCTTCGCCACCTCGACCGGCGACCTCGTGCGGCAGCGCACGTTCCGAGGCACGGTCACCCCGCTCGACTTCGGGGTGCGCCGGATGGTCCTCAGCGAGTGGGGAAGCAAGCCCCGTCAGCAGCGAACCTTCTGGTGGAACCCGTTCCGGAACGCAGCCGCCCCGATCGCAGACAAGCCCGGCTACATCGCCGACATCACCGCCGACCGGCTCGGCCTCTCCCTCGGCGACCCCTACCAGGACGGCTGCCAGGAGGTGGTCCGGCTCTCGGCGCCGCGCACCCGGCTCTGGCACTCCTGCCGGGACTCCGCGCAGTCGTTCTCGCCCAACGGCAAGCGGATGGTGACCGCGCACATCCTCACCGACGGTCCCGGGCCGTACGTCGTGCAGGTGCGCGGGGCTCGCGGGCGGGTGCTCGACACCTACCGGTCGAAGTGGTTCGGCCTGATGGAGTGGGAGAGCGACCGGCACCTGGTGCTGCAGACGGCAGGGCCGCGCAACGTCGCCATCGTCCGCTGCACGTTGGTCGGCTGCGAACGCGTCACCCGGCTGTGGAGCACCGAGAAGCGTGACCCCTGGATGGCGATGCCTGCGTGGTCGTTCGCCAAGGACCCCCGCTCCTGACCAGCCGGGTTCGGCTCTCCTGAA
>JBMOMG010000217.1:0-8658 GCA_049323155.1 Actinomycetota bacterium
GCGCGAGGTGAGTGGGCCGGCTTCCCGGTCCTGCTCGCCGCGGGGGCGGCCGTCACGGTCGTCGCCGCGGCCGGTCGGGGCACGACGCGCCGACTCTCGGGGCGGTCCTTCGGCTGGTACCAGCCGCTGGCGCTGCTGGTCGTCCTCGCGGCGCTGCTCGCGCCCGTCGCGGGGCTGCTCTGGTGGGTGACCGGAGTGCCCGGGCCGCTGGACCGCGCAGCCGCGAACGGCGTGCCCGCCTACATGGTCGACGCCTCGCTGCGCGACCCCGACCAGGGAGTGCTGGTGGTCCGTCGTGACGGCGCCGGGCTCGGCCACACGCTGTTGCGCGGCGAGGGGGCCCGACTCGGCGACGACTCCGTCCAGCCTTCCGCGGGGGAGCAGCGTGAGCTGACCGAGCTCGTGGCCGCGCTCGCCACCGATGCCACCGCCGAACAGGTCGACCGGCTGAGCGACTTCGCGGTCGAGTTCGTCTACCTGCCCCCGCCGGCCGACCCGACACTGGTCGCCAACCTCGACTCGGTGAGCGGCCTGAGCTCCGCGAGCTCGCTCCGTCCGGGCTCGCGCGCCTGGCAGCTCGACGCCGAGCCCACGCGCGACGCGCTGCCCGGTCCCGACATGTCGTGGCGTCCGGTGCTGCTGGGCGCCCAGCTCCTGGCACTCGTGGTCGCCGCGGTGCTCGCCGCACCGAGCAGGAGGGTCCGCCGATGAGCACGCCCACCCCCGGTCGCCGGATCGCAGCCCGGGCACGCCGGCGTCCCGACGCGGCGGTGCTCGCGGGCGCCGCCCTCGTCGTCCTCGCCCTGGTGCTCCTCGTGGTGGTCGACCGTGTCGAGGCCGAACCCGAGGCACCGCCCCGGGCCTCGGCGGTGCCGGTCGGAGAGGTCACTGCCGCCTGCGCCGCCTCGCCCGTCCCGGGACGCCGCGAGGTGTCCACCCTCGCCGCGGCACTCCCCGACGCCGAGGGTGAGGGCCGGCTGGTCGCCGGCGCGGCGGGGGAGGAGCCGACGCAGATCCGGGGTGCCCGCGGCGAGCGGGTGGACGTCGACCTGCCCGCACGGGCCGCCGATGCAGCCGTGACCGTCGCGGCGACCGGTGCGCAGGCGCTGGGCCGAGTCACCTTCCAGGTCGACCGCGCACGGGGCGGCGAGCGGCTCGCCGTGCAGGCCTGCCCGCAACCGCGCTCGCGCTGGTGGTTCACCGGTGCGGGCGCCGGGCTCGACCACACCTCCGTGCTGACGCTGGTGAACCTCGATCCCGGCCCGGCCGTCGTCGACGTGCTGGCACTGGGCGCCGACGGCCCGATCGACAGCGTCGGCACCCGTGGGATCACGATCGGCCCCGGCGAGGTGCACACGCTCGACCTGGTCGACGTGGCGCCCCAGGCCGACGAGCTCGCCGTGCACGTCGAGGCGTCCCGGGGCCGGGTCGTCGCCGTGATGGCCGACGGGCTCACCGAGGGGCCGGCCGGCGCCGCGGGGCAGGAGTGGCTGCCCGGGCAGAGCCGTCCGGCTCGCGAGCTCCGGCTCGCTCCGCTGCCGCGCCGGGCCGACCGCCGTACCCTCCTCGTCGCGAACCCCGGCGACCGTGAGGCGCTGGTCGAGGTCGCTCTGGCCGGGGAGGCCGGGACGTTCGTGCCGACGGGGGTCGGCCCGGTGCGAGTGCCCCCGGGCACCGTGGTGACCCAGGACCTCGGCGACGCCGTCGGGGCCGAGCCCACGGCAGTGGTGCTGCGGTCCACGGTGGCGGTGACCGCCGCGGTGCGCTCCGTGAGCGGCGGCGGCGACCATGCCTATGCCGCAGTCGTCCGACCGCTCCGACGGCCCGCGGCTGCGGTGCTGCCTGTCGCCGGGGCCGCCGTGCACCTGACCGCCGGGGAGGACGGTGGCACCGCGCGGGTCACGTCCTACTCCGCGGCCGGCGAGGAGGTCGCCACCGAGGACGTCGAGGTGCCGGCCGCCTCGACCGTGACGTGGCAGCCCGGGCGCGACGCCGCCTCGGTGCTGGTCACCCCGGTCATCGGACGGCTCTGGGGCGGTGTTGCCCTCACCGGAGACGGCCTGTCCCAGATCGCGCTCCGCGAGCTGCCGGTGACCCTGCGCAGGCCACCGGTCGTGCCGGTGGTCCGCTGAGCCGAGGGCTCAGCCGGCGTCGTAGCCGGGGTCGACCTCCTCGGGCGGCAGGCCGAGCAGCTCGCCGACCTGCTCGGCGAGCACCGTCATCACCAGCGCCTCGAGGTCCGACCGGGTCTCGCACCGCATCTCGATCGGTCGCCGGAACAGCACGAGCCGGGTCGGCGTGGTGCCCGTCGCGCGCACCAGGGACGCCAGCGGCACCGGCCCCGCGCCCCAGTCCGCGGGCACGATCGGCGTCTCCTCGACCGCGAACTCGATGAGCCCCAGCTCGTCGTGCCACCGCTCCTCGAGCCGCTCGACGGCGGCGAGCACGATCAGGTCGAAGACGGTGCGCGGCGACCGGTCCCGCGGCACGCCGCGCGGGGACAGCGGTCCGGGCAGCACGGCGGGTCCACGCATCCCACGGCCCCGGCGGTCGCGGGTGCTGCGCCGCCGCGGACCTGTCACCGGGAGGCTCCACGACCCCCGCTCGGAACCACGCACATCCACGTTGGCGAGCCTAGTCGCAGGGGAGGGGAGCAGGATGTACCGTCTGCCTCGTGAGTTCTGCCCGTCGCTGTTCGCGCACCGCCTGCGGGCGGCCGGCGGTGGCCACCTTGACCTACGTCTACTCCGACCAGACCGCCGTCCTGGGGCCGCTGGCCACCTACGCCGAGCCGCACGCCTACGACCTCTGCGAGGCGCACAGCGAGCGCCTGAGCGCACCGCGGGGCTGGGAGGTCATGCGACTGGCCCCCGACCCCGACGCGCTCGGACCGTCGAGCGACGACCTCCTCGCGCTCGCCGACGCGGTCCGGGAGGCCGCCCGTCCGCTGGCGCCGCGCGAGGGTGCCGGGCAGGCGGTCGGGCTGGCCCAGGAGACCGGCCGCGAGGTGGGCCGGCGAGGGCACCTGCGAGTCCTGCGGTCCCCCGACGACTGACCCCGCGCGAGCGGTAGGGTCGGACCATGCCTGCGACCACGGAGCCGGGGAACCTCGCTGCGGTCTTCAAGGCCTATGACGTGCGGGGCACCGTCCCCGACCAGGTCGACGAGGAGCTGGCCCGTTCGGTCGGCGCCGCCTTCGTCGCGGTGACCGGCGCCGCGGGAGGCGCAGTCGTCGTGGGGCACGACATGCGGCCCTCCTCGCCGGGCCTGGCCCGCGCCTTCGCAGACGGGGCCACCGGCGCCGGCGCCGACGTCGTGATGATCGGGCTCGCGTCCACCGACGAGCTCTACTTCGCCTCCGGCCGCTTGGACCTGCCGGGCGTGATGTTCACCGCCAGCCACAACCCGGCGCAGTACAACGGGATCAAGATGTGCCGGGCCCAGGCGGTGCCGATCGGAGCCGCCAGCGGACTGGTGGAGATCCGCGACCTCGTCGCCTCGGGCGCAGTCGCTCCGGCAGCCCGGCCCGGCACGGTCACGACCACCGACGTCCTCGCCGACTACGCCGACCACCTGCTCTCGCTCGCACCGGTCAGGGGCCGGCGGCTCAAGGTGGTCGTCGACGCCGGCAACGGGATGGCCGGGCACACCGTGCCCGCGGTCCTGGGGCGGCTGGACCTCGACCTGATCCCGATGTACTTCGAGCTCGACGGGACCTTCCCTCACCACGAGGCGAACCCGATCGACCCGACCACCATGACCGACCTCGTCCGGCGGGTGCGCCAGACCGGAGCCGACATCGGGCTCGCCTTCGACGGCGACGCGGACCGCTGCTTCCTCGTCGACGAGCGCGGTCAGCTGGTCAGCCCCTCGGTGCTCACCGCGCTGATCGCCTCCCGAGAGCTGGCCGAGCACCCCGGCGCCACCGTGATCCACAACCTGATCACCTCGCGGGCGGTGCCGGAGATCGTCACCGAGCGGGGCGGGGTGCCGGTGCGCACCCGCGTCGGCCACTCCTACATCAAGGCGACGATGGCCGAGACCGGCGCGATCTTCGGCGGCGAGCACTCCGGCCACTTCTACTTCCGCGACTTCTGGCGCGCCGACTCCGGCCTCCTCGCGGCCCTCCACGGACTGGCCGCCCTGGCCGAGTACGACGGTCCGCTCTCGTCGCTGCTCGAGGAGTACTCCCGCTACGCCGCCTCCGGCGAGATCAACTCGACGGTGCGCGACCAGGCGGAGGTCCTGCGGCAGCTCGAGGCGGAGTACACCGAGCGCCCCGACGTCGAGCTCGACCACCTCGACGGGCTGACGGTGACCCACCCCGCCTGGTGGTTCAATGTCCGCGCCTCCAACACCGAGCCGCTGCTGCGGCTCAACGCCGAGGGCAAGGACGAAGCCACCATGACGCAGGTCAGGGACGAAGTGCTGGCCATGATCAGGAGAGACGCATGAACCTCAACCCCGCCCTGCTCGAGATCATCGTGTGCCCCGACTGCCACGGGAAGCTGGTGCCCGACGACGCGGCCTCGGAGCTGGTCTGCGCCGGGTGCGGCCTGGCCTACCCGGTCCGCGACGACATCCCGGTGCTGCTCGTCGACGAGGCCCGCAGGCCCGGGCAGGCGTGATGAGCCGCCTCTTCGACGAGTCGCGGCTCGACGACGAGGACGCCCTCGCCCGAGCCGACTCGGTGCTGCGCCCGCTGGCCGAGGCCGGGGCGCGCGTCCGCCGCGAGGCCGGCGGTGCCGCCGAGGCGATCGAGGCGGCGCTCGCGATCAGCGACCGTGACACCCGCCCGCGCGCGGTCGTCGCTGCCGGTCCCGACTCGCGCCTGCTGCGCGCGGTGCTGGAACCGTGGTGCCCGGTCCCGTTCGTGGCCTGGCCCGGCCCCAGCCTGCCCGGCTGGGCGGGCTCGCTGGACCTCGTAGTGGTGCTCGCTCCAGAGGGCAGCGACTCCGGCAGTGCCTCCGCGGTCGCCGAGGGCGTGCGTCGCGGCTGCCAGGTCGTCGTCGCGTGTCCCGAGAACAGCCTCGTCGCCGAGCACGCCGTCGGGCGGCACTGCACGGTGCTGCCCGTCACCACCGGCGACCAGCTGGCGACCGCCGTGGTGATGCTGGAGTTCCTCGACCGCCTCGACCTCGGGCCGGAGACCGACCCGGAGGCGGTGGCCAACGCGCTCGACGAGGTCGCGATCTCCTGCTCGCCCTACAAGGACCTCGCGGTCAACCCCGCGAAGATGCTGGCGATCGCGCTCGCGGACTCGCTGCCCCTGGTCTGGGGCGGCTCGGTGCTGGCGGCCCGCGCCGCGCGCCGGGTGGCCGAGTCGATCCGCCGCAGCAGCGGGCGGGCCGCGCTGGCCGCCGACGCCGAGCACCTGCTCCCGGTCGTGGCCGCCGCACGTCGGCACGACGTGTTCGCCGATCCCTACGCCGCGCCGTACGACGACCTCAGCGACCCCGACGCCCCCGACCGCAGGCCCATCCTGCTGATCCTCGACGACGGCTCGGACGAGCCCTCGGTCCGCGAGCAGCGCGGCCGGCTGGTGGCCGCCGCCCACGAGCGTGACGTCCGGGTGGAGACCATCGCGACCGATGCCTCCAACGAGGTGGCCCGCTATGCCGCCCTGCTCGCCACGGGCACCTTCGCGGCCGCCTACCTCGGCGTGGGCCTCGACCACCTGGGAAGCTGACGCCGCCCTGCTCCGGCCGAGCACGCGTGGAGCCGCTCGGCGCGGGTAACCTGCGGTGAGGATTTCGGCCGACAAGGCCGGGCAGGGACGGAAGGACTCTCGATGGCAGCCGGGCTTTTCGGCCTGCTCGACGACATCGCGGCGCTCGCCAAGCTCGCCGCCGCCTCGGTCGACGACATCGGCGCGGCCGCGACCCGCGCCGGGGTGAAGTCGGCCGGCGTGGTCGTCGACGACACCGCGGTCACTCCGCAGTACGTCCACGGCGTGACCGCCAAGCGTGAGCTGCCGATCATCCGGCGCATCGCGAAGGGCTCGCTCCGCAACAAGCTGCTGGTGATCCTGCCCGCGATCCTCCTGCTCAGCCAGTTCCTGCCTTTCCTGATCACGCCGCTGCTGATGGTGGGCGCGACCTACCTGTGCTTCGAGGGCGCCGAGAAGCTGTGGGGCGCGATGCGTGGCCACGAGAAGAAGGCGCCGGCCGCGGTCCAGGGCCCCGAGGCGGAGGAGACCGTGGTCTCCGGTGCCGTGCGCACCGACTTCATCCTGTCCACCGAGATCATGGTCATCGCGCTCAACGAGGTCACCGACCAGCCGTTCCTGGCCCGCGCGGCGATCCTGGTCGTCGTGGCGATCGGCATCACGCTGCTGGTCTACGGAGCCGTCGGGCTGATCGTGAAGATGGACGACGTCGGGCTGCTGCTCGCCGAGCGGACCTCCACGGCTGCACGGAAGGTCGGTCGGGGGCTGGTCAAGGGCATGCCGGTGCTGCTCCGAGTGCTGTCGGTGGTCGGTGTCGCGGCGATGCTGTGGGTCGGCGGCCACATCTTCCTCGTCGGTGCCGACGACCTCGGCTGGCACGCGCCCTACGAGCTGGTGCACCACCTGGAGGAAGAGGTGCGGCACGCCGTGCAGGGCCTCGGCGGCTTCCTCGCGTGGACGGTGAACACGCTGGCGTCGGCCGTGGTGGGCGTCGTGATCGGCGCGATCGCCGTCGCGGTGTGGCACGTCCTGCCGCTGCCGGGCCGCAAGGAGTCCGCCGCGCACTGAGGCGTACGGCGGAGCAGCACACCCGGCCACCGGGACGTGTCCCGGCCGGTACCCTTGACGAGTTGCCCCCGAGATGAGGATGTTCATGGATTTCAAGGTTGCCGACCTCTCCCTGGCCGACTTCGGCCGGACCGAGATCACCCTGGCCGAGCACGAGATGCCGGGCCTGATGGCCATGCGCGAGCGCTACGGCGACTCCAAGCCGCTGGCGGGGGCGAAGATCGCAGGCTCCCTGCACATGACGATCCAGACCGCCGTGCTCATCGAGACCCTCACCGCGCTCGGCGCCGAGGTGCGCTGGGCGTCGTGCAACATCTTCTCCACGCAGGACCACGCGGCGGCTGCCGTCGTGGTCGGTCCCGACGGGACCCCGGACAACCCCGCCGGGGTGCCGGTGTTCGCCTGGAAGGGCGAGACGCTGGAGGAGTACTGGTGGTGCACCCAGCAGATCCTGCGCTGGCCCGACGGTGAGTTCGCGAACATGATCCTCGACGACGGGGGCGACGCGACCCTGCTCGTGCACCTGGGCGTCGAGGCCGAGAAGACCGGTCACGTGGACTCCCCGGACTCCACCGACAACGCCGAGAAGAAGGTCATCCTCCAGGTCCTCGCCGACACCCTCGCCGAGGGCAGCAACGTGTGGACCCCGATCGCGAACGCGATCAAGGGCGTCACCGAGGAGACCACCACCGGCGTGCACCGGCTCTACGACATGATGAAGGAAGGGTCGCTCCTCTTCCCGGGCATCAACGTCAACGACTCGGTCACCAAGAGCAAGTTCGATAACAAGTACGGCTGCCGGCACTCGCTCGTCGACGGCATCAACCGCGCCACGGACGTGCTCATCGGCGGCAAGGTCGCCGTGGTCTGCGGCTACGGCGACGTCGGCAAGGGCTGCGCGGAGTCCCTGCGCGGCCAGGGCGCGCGCGTCGTGGTCACCGAGATCGACCCGATCTGCGCGCTGCAGGCGGCGATGGACGGCTACCAGGTCACCACCCTCGAGGACGTGCTCCCGGTGGCCGACATCGTGATCACCGCGACCGGCAACCGCGACGTCGTGACCGTCGACCACATGCGCCGGATGAAGCACCAGGCGATCGTCGGCAACATCGGCCACTTCGACAACGAGATCGACATGGCGGGCCTCGAGCGGTTCCCCGGGATCACCCGCAAGACCGTCAAGCCGCAGGTGGACCTGTTCACCTTCCCCGAGGGCAACTCGGTGATTGTGCTGTCCGAGGGCCGGCTGATGAACCTCGGCAACGCGACCGGCCACCCGTCGTTCGTGATGTCGAACTCGTTCACCAACCAGGTGCTGGCGCAGATCGAGCTGTTCACCAAGACCGACGAGTACCCCGTGGGCGTCTACACCCTCCCCAAGCACCTCGACGAGGAGGTCGCCCGGCTTCACCTCGGCTCGCTCGGCGTGAAGCTCACCGAGCTCACCGAGGAGCAGTCCTCCTACCTCGGCGTGCCGGTGGAGGGTCCGTACAAGTCCGACCACTACCGCTACTGACTCACGAGCCGGGACGGAGGGTGGTTGATGTCTGAGCAGGGAAGCCGGGGGCGGGTCCTCGTCGTGGACGACGACGCGGCCCTGGCCGAGATGCTCACGATCGTGCTCCGCAACGAGGGTTTCGAGCCGCGCGTGTGCGCCACCGGCGACCAGGCGCTGGCCGACTTCCGCGAGTTCCGTCCCGACGTGGTGCTCCTGGACCTGATGCTGCCGGGCAAGGACGGCATCGACGTGTGCCGCGAGATCCGCGCCGAGTCCGGCGTACCCATCGTGATGCTGACCGCCAAGAGCGACACCGTCGACGTGGTCGTCGGCCTCGAGTCCGGGGCCGACGACTACGTCGCCAAGCCGTTCAAGCCCAAGGAGCTCGTGGCGGGGGTCCCGCGGCGGGTGGGCGCCCCCCCGG
>JBMOMG010000218.1:0-8656 GCA_049323155.1 Actinomycetota bacterium
CTTCTCGTTGCATACACCGCGGCCGCACCTCGCCGGGTCGCCTGGCGTGGGCCGCGTGATGGAGCCGGTTCGGCGGTCAGGTGAGCGTGAGGATCTGCAGACGCAGGATGCTCAGCTCAGCGCCCCCGCCGGCGGTGTCGAGCCGGACGCGCTGACCGGGACGCAGCAGGCGCAGCCCGCTGCCGGCCAAGGCCTCCGGGCCGAACGGCAGCTCCACTCCGTCGTCGAGCAGCACGGCGCCGGACCCGGTCTGGTTGTCGAAGGAGGAGACGGTGGCCTGCATGCTCAGAGCCTAAGGCCGCGGGTGGCCTCGATGGTGCGTGCGCCGACACCGAGTCGCAAGGCTGCGGCCAGGTCCGCCGGGGTGTCGACGTCCCGACGCAGAGTGGGTACGTCGATCTCGACGACCTCGTGGGCTCCCTCCAGGAGGTGCGCCTCGCGCGAGCCGGCGCCGAAGCGGGGCACGAACGAGTCGAGATCACGCGCGGCGAGGAGCGTCGTACCGCTGCCGTCGCTGTCCGCGACGAACGCCGTGTCGTGCTCGACGGCGACGGCCAGCGCACCCGTGAGCTCCTCGGTCCGCATCGCCGGCAGGTCCGCGCAGAGCGCGACGGGCCGTAGTGCCGGCCAGCGCCGGCGTGCCTCCGCGGCAGCCTGCACCAGCGACTCGTTGAGATCCTCGGTGGTCGCGTCCGGGATGACCGAGGCCCCGAGCGAGGCCAGCTCGACGGCGAGCACGTGGTCGTCGGTGATCACGAGCACGGCCTCGACCAACGGTGACGACGCGGCCGCGGACACGGTGTCGGCGACGAAGGCGGCAACGAGTGACCGGCGCGCGGCGTCGCCGACGGCTGCCAACCGGGACTTCGCGGTCGCCGTCGGCTTCACGGGGATCAGCGCCACGAAGCGCGCGGAGGTCGAGGTGGACATCGGGTTCGATCCTGCCAGCCCGGCCGCCCGCGTCGGCATGCGGCATCGGGGATCGGGCAGTACGCTCGGTCGAGCATCGAGCCGGAGAGAGAAGAGGTGGCCGTGGCGAAGCCGCGTCAGCTGAGACAGAAACGCGGATGGGCGTTCGCCACGGCAGTCGCCATCGTCAAGCCGCTGCTGCTGCTGTTCACCAAGCGCCGGTGGATCGACGGGGAGAAGATCCCGGCCGAGGGGGGCTGCGTGCTCGTGGTGAACCACATCTCGCACCTCGACCCGCTCACGTGCGCGCACTTCGTGTACGACAACGGCCGGCTGCCTCGGTATCTCGCCAAGGCCGGCGTCTTCAAGGTGCCCGTCGTCGGCACCATCGTCCGCAGCGCAGGCCAGATCCCGGTGTTCCGGATGACCACCGACGCCTCCCGTGCCTTCACCGCCGCGGTGGACGCGGTGCACGGCGGCGAGTGCGTGGTCGTCTACCCCGAGGGCACGATCTCCCGGGACCCCGGGCTGTGGCCGATGACCGGCAAGACGGGCGCGGCTCGCATCGCACTGGCCACGGGGACGCCGGTGATCCCGATGGCGCAGTGGGGCGCGAACCACATCCTGGCGCCGTACGCCAAGAACCCGAGGCTGTTGCCGCGCAAGACCATCTCGATGAAGGCCGGCGACCCGGTCGACCTCGACGACCTGCGGGACCAGCCGCTGACACCGGCGGTGCTGCGCGAGGCGACCAACCGGATCATGGACGCCATCACGGCGCTGCTCGCCGACATTCGCCAGGAGCAGCCTCCTGCAACGCGGTTCGACCCGCGGGCCGAGGGAGTCCGGGAGATCGGCAACCCCAACGCCGGTTCGAGGCGTCGCCGCCCGCGACCTGTCGTGCAGCGCAAGGACGGTGAGCAGGGATGAGCAGGGTTGCGGTGATGGGTGCCGGATCCTGGGGCACCGCGTTCTCGATCGTGCTCGCCGACGCGGGTAACGACGTGACGATCTGGGGTCGGCGTCAGGAGGTGTGCGACGCGATGAACGAGCGCCGCGAGAACACCGACTACCTGCCCGGCATCGAGCTGCCGGCGTCGATCAAGGCCACCCACGACCCGGCCGAGGCGCTGTCGGGGGCGGAGTTCGTGTTCCTGGTGGTGCCGTCGCAGAAGCTGCGCGAGAACCTCGAGAGCTGGGTCGACCTGCTTCCCGCGCACGCGGTGCTGGTGTCGCTGATGAAGGGCGTCGAGCTGGGCAGCCTGAAGCGGATGAGCGAGGTGGTCCACGAGGTGACCGGCGCAGGTCCCGACCGGATCGCGGTGGTCAGCGGCCCGAACCTCTCTCATGAGATCGCCCGGCGTGAGCCCGCGGCCGCCCTCGTCGCCTGCGCCGACGAGGACGTTGCCCTGCGGCTGCGCGACGTGTGCCACTCACCGGCGTTCCGTCCGTACTCGAGCATCGACGTGGTCGGCTGCGAGCTGGGTGGCGCCTACAAGAACGTGATCGCGCTGAGCGTCGGCATGGCCGTGGGCCTCGGCTTCGGCGACAACACGACCGCCTCGGTGATCACCCGCGGGCTGGCTGAGACCGCACGGCTGGCTACCGCCCTGGGAGCCGACCCGATGACCCTGATGGGGCTGGCCGGTCTCGGCGACCTGGTGGCCACCTGCTCGTCGCCGCTGTCGCGCAACCGGACCTTCGGCGAGAAGCTGGGCCAGGGCCTGACCACGGCCGAGGTCACCGCGTCGACCCGGCAGGTCGCCGAGGGCGTGAAGTCGTGCTCGTCCCTGCTGGCGCTGACCCAGCGGGCGGAGGTGTACGCGCCGATCGTCGAGCACGTGCACGCCGTCGTGCAGGGAGAGATGACCGCGGGGGACATGCTGAGGAGCCTGATCAGCCGCGACACCAAGGCGGAGCGGGACTGACCGGACCGGCTCGGCCCGTCAGGTGGCCGGCGCCTCGCCGGTGACCTGGTCCAGTGCCTGCGCGAGGTCGTCCCACAGGTCGTCGACGTCCTCGATGCCCACCGACATCCGGACCAGCCCCTCGGGGATCGTCGCCGGCTCGACCTTCCAACGGCGCCGCCGCTCGAACGTCGACTCGACACCGCCGAGGCTCGTGGCGTGCACCCAGAGCCTGGTCTTGTGCGTGAGCAGGTCGGCGGCCAGCGCGCCCTGAGCGAGCACGATCGAGACGATGGCGCCGAAACCGGGGTACCTGACCTCGGCCACGGCGGGGTGCTTGCCGAGCCGGCGGACCAGCTCCTGGGCGTTGGCCTGCGCCCGGTCCAGCCGCACGTGCAGGGTGCGCATGCCGCGCAGCGCCAGCCAGGTCTCGAAGGTTCCGGGCACCGAGCCGATCATGTCCCGGCGCTTCTTGAGCACGTCGAAGAGCCCGTCGTCTCCGGTCACGAGCGCGCCGAGCAGGACGTCGCTGTGCCCGGCGAGGAACTTCGTCGCGGAGTGCACCACGATGTCGGCGCCCAGGGACAGCGGCTGCTGGAGCAGGGGAGTGGCGAAGGTGTTGTCGACGACGACGTAGGCGCCCGCGTCGTGGGCCGCCTCGGTGATCGCGGCGATGTCGGCGACCTCGAGCGCGGGGTTCGTCGGCGACTCGATCCAGACCAGGGACGCGTCCTCGCACGCCGCGCGCACCGCTGCCGTGTCGGAGATGTCGACCAGCGCGGCCGAGATCCGGCCGCGGGCCTCGAGGTCGGCCATCTGCAGGATGCTGCCGTTGTAGGCGTGACGCGGGGCGACCACCTTCTGCTCGTGGCCCACCAGGTCCAGGACGGTGGCGACCGCGGCCAGCCCCGAGGAGAAGGCGAGCGCCCGGCCGCCCTCGAGGGTTCCCAGCGCGTCCTCGAACGCCGACCAGGTGGGGTTGCCGTAGCGGCCGTACTCCACGTCGCCGCCGGCGACGTAGGTCGAGGCCATCGTGATCGGCTCGTTCAGGGGGTTGTCGGGCGCGTGCGCGGGACGGCCGGAGGTCACGACCGAGGTCGCCGGGCGCAGGGTTCGGGCGTCGTAGGGCTCAGCTGACATGGCTCCACACTAGGGCGCGGCGGGCCACGTCGACCGTCGGCCCTTGTAGGGTCGTCTCGCTATGGAGACCTCCCCCCGCCGTCCTCGCGTCGCCCTCGTCTTCGGCGGCCGCTCCAACGAGCACGCCATCTCCTGTGCCACTGCCGGCAGCGTGCTCAAGGCCATCGACCCTGCGCGCTACGAGGTGGTCCCGGTCGGGATCACCCCCGAGGGCCGGTGGGTGCTCGACAGCGGGGATCCCGAGCGGCTCGCCATCACCTCGCCCCAGCGGCTCCCGTCCGTGGACGGGTCCCGTCCGACGGTGGCGCTCGCGAGCAGTGACGGCGGCAGCCGGCTCGTCGTACAGGACCCCGCCTCGGTGCCGGAGACCCTCGGCGAGGTGGACGTGGTCTTCCCGCTGCTGCACGGACCGTGGGGCGAGGACGGCACGATCCAGGGCCTGCTGGAGATGGCCGGGGTGCGGTACGTCGGAGCGGGCGTCCTCGCCTCGGCGGTGGGCATGGACAAGCACTTCATGAAGGTGGTGTTCCAGGCCCAGGGGCTGCCGGTGCTGCCGTACACCGTGATCACGCCGCGGCAGTGGGAGAACGACCCGGCCGCGTGCCGTGAGGCGGTCGACGCGCTGGGCTACCCCGTCTTCGTCAAGCCCTGCCGAGGCGGCTCCAGCATCGGGATCAGCAAGGTCAGCGACCGCGCCGAGCTCGACGAGGCCGTCGAGGCGGCGCGCGTGCACGACCCGAAGGTGCTCGTGGAGGCCGCCGCCGAGGGCGAACGCGAGGTGGAGTGCGGTGTGCTCGAGGGACTTCACGGCGCGCCGCCCCAGGCGAGCGTGGTCGCGGAGATCCGGATCGACCCGAGCCACGACTTCTACGACTTCGAGGCGAAGTACCTGCCCGAGGAGCACACCGAGCTCGACGTGCCCGCGGACCTCCCGGACGACGTGGTCGAGCGGGTGCAGGCCCTCTCCGTGGAGGCGTTCGAGGCGCTGTCGTGCGAGGGCCTGGCGCGGGTGGACTTCTTCGTCCTGCCCGACGGACGTGTGGTGATCAACGAGATCAACACGATGCCGGGCTTCACGCCGCTGTCGATGTTCCCGCGGATGTGGGCGGCCAGCGGCCTGGACTACGCCGCGCTCGTGGACCGGCTCATCCAGCTCGCGCTCGACCGGAGCACGGGCTTGCGCTAGCCCCTCCTGGTCCCCGGCTTCGGTACGGTCGTTGCATGAGTGCTCAGCGGACCGGCACCGCGGCGTCCTACGACGCGATCGTCGTCGGTGCGGGGCTGGGCGGGCGGCACCGTCGACCGGCTGCTGCGCGGCCTCGGGCTCGAGGACCGCGTCACGTTCGCGGAGCTCGACCCCGACGGGTACTCGACGATCACCCTCCCGACGGTGAGCTTCCGAGTGCCGAGAGGATGGCAGGCCTACGAGGACCGGCTCGTCGAGACCTTCCCCGACCAGGAGGACGGCCTGCGCCGGTGCATCCGGACGCTGCGCGCCATCGCCGAGGAGGTCCGAGCCGAGCGACCGGCCAGCCTGCGGCAAGGGCTGGTCCGGTTGCGGAGCCTCAGATCCACCGTCTGGTGGGGGCTGCGGCCGCTCGCCCGGCTGTTCGACGCCTGCGGCCTGACCCCGGAGGCACGCGCCGTGATCGCCGGTGAGAGCGGCGACTACGGAGTGCCACCCTCCAAGGCGCCGGTCGCCCTGCACGCCGGGTTCCTCGACCACTACCTCAAGGCCGGCGCCTACTACCCGAAGGGCGGCGGTCAGGTCATCGCCGCACGGCTCACCGAGGTGATCGTCGCCCACGGCGGAGCGGTGCGCACCAAGGCGCGCGTCGAGCGGATCCTGCTCGAGCACGGGCGGGCCGTGGGCGTCCGGCTCACCGACGGCGAGGAGCTGCGCGCGCCCGTCGTGGTGTCCAACGCCGACATCAGGCGGACCTTCCTCGAGCTGGTCGGCCGGGAGCACCTCCCCGCGCGGCTGCGACGCAAGGTGGAGGGCTACCGGATGGCGTTGCCGCTGTTCAGCCTGTACCTGGCCGTGGACTTCGACGTCCGTGACCGGCTGCCCAACAGCACGTCGTGGATCTACCCGCACGCCGACATCGAGGGGATCTACGCCGACGCGTACGCCGGCCGGGTCCCGGCCCGGGTGCCGGTGTTCATGACCTCGGGCACGCTCAAGGACCCCGACGGGCACCACACCGCCCCGCCCGGACACTCGACCTGGGAGCTGATGACGATCGCCCCTGCCGACCACGCGGCCTGGGGAGTCGGCGAGGGACCGGTCGCCGGCGAGCGCTACAGCCGCGGCGCGTCGTACCTGGCGGCGAAGGAGGAGCTCGCCGAGGCGGTGCTCGACACCGCCGAGGGGGTGATCCCCGACCTGCGCGAGCACATCGTCTACCGCGACGCCTCCACGCCGATCACCCAGGAGCGGTTCACGCTGTCCACCGGCGGTGCCTGCTACGGCCTGGAGATGACCCGGGACCAGATCGGCCCGTTCCGCCCCGACGTGACGACCTCGATCCCGGGGCTCTACCTCGCCGGGGCGAGCACCCGGCACCAGCACGGCATCGTCGCCACGCTCAACGGTGGGGTCGGCACGGCCGGGGCGGTCCTGGGTCGGGACCTGTTCGCCGAGCTGACGGCGGGAGTGGTGTACGCCGACCCGTCGCGGCTGCCCGTCGACCCACCGGACTGGGACCCACTGGTCGCCGCGAAGCCGGGCTCCCCGATCCGACGTGCGCCGCGCCGGGCCGGCGTGGGCCGCTGAGCCGGGGCCGACCGGGCACGTCTCACACGCAGGGATCGAGCTCCTCGGTGGTCTGCTCGATCGCCGCGGACAGGTCGACCATCGCGTTCGCCGGTGGCCAGTGCTCCTCGGGCAGCCGGACCTCGATGTTCACGTCGCGGCCGATCGTGGTCATCGTGATCTCGGTGGAAGCGCCGGTCATCTGGGAGTCGGGGATGAACCAGCCGATGCCGTTGGTCTCCTGGCACGTCGAGTAGTCGTCGAACTCGTCGGGCATCGGGACCCCGCAGCGCAGCACGATCGCCGGGTCACCCCAGGCGGCCGCCGGTGCGTCGGCGGGCTCCACCTCGGTCCGCTCGGCACCGTCGACCCGATCGGGGAGCGCGGTGACGAGGTCGGAGCAGACGGCTCGGGCGGTGGCGTCGAGGCGCGGTACGTCGACCGTCACGGGGCCGCCGCAGCCGGCGAGCAGGACGGAGACCGCGGTGAGACATGCCACGGCGCCCGCCCTCGTGCGGGGGGACGGGCGCCGGGAACGGTCGAGGAGGCGGTGCAGAACGGCCTCAGATGTGGACGACCGGGCAGGTCAGCGTCCGGGTGATCCCGGAGATGTTCTGGACCTTGGCGACCACGAGCTTGCCGAGCTCGTCGACGTTGCGGGCCTCGGCCCGGACGATCACGTCGTAGGGACCCGTGACGTCCTCGGCCAGGGTCACGCCCTTGACCTCGGAGATCGCTGCGGCGACCTCGGCAGCCTTGCCGACGTCGGTCTGGATCAAGATGTAGGCCTGAACCACCATGTGCACTCCTGGGGTCTCGTAGGGCCCCACGCCAGGTGTGACAGGAGATGTCACTGAGGTCCGGGGCTCGTTCCGCCTCAACCTACCGCGTGGCCTCCCCGGCCCGGAACACGGACCGGCGATCGGATTGAATACGCCCCATGACTGCCTCCCCACCCCCCGCCGACCCGACGCTGTCCGACCTCGGCGAGTTCGGCCTCGTCGACGCGCTCGCCGAGAGGTTCCCGCAGGGCCCCGACGTGGTCGTGGGTCCCGGCGACGACGCCGCCGTCGTGGCCGTTCCCGACGAGCGCGTGGTGGTCTCGACCGACCTGATGGTCGAGGGCAGGCACTTCCGCCGCGACTGGGCCCCGGCGGTCGACGTCGGCCGTCGGGCCGCCGCGCAGAACCTCTCGGACATCAACGCGATGGGTGGCCGGGCCACGGCGATGACCGTCGGCCTGGCGGCACCCGGAGACCTCCCCGCAGCCTGGGCGCTCGAGCTCGCCGAGGGGATCGCCACCGAGGCCGGCCTCGTCGGGGCCACCGTGGTGGGCGGGGACGTCACAGCCGCCGACTCGGTGATGATCGCGATCACCGTCCTGGGTGTCGTCGAAGGAGAGCCGGTGCTCCGGTCCGGCGCCCGTCCCGGCGACGTGGTCGCGATCGCCGGACGGCAGGGCTGGGCCGCCGCGGGGCTGGCGGTGCTGGGCCGCGGCTTCCGCTCGCCCCGGGTGCTGGTCGAGGCCTACCGCCGCCCCGAGCCCCCGTACGGCGCCGGCGCCGCGGCCGCCCGTGCCGGGGCGACCGCGATGATCGACGTGTCCGACGGGCTGCTCGCCGACCTCGACCACATCGCGTCGGCCAGCGGGGTCGCCGTCGACGTGGACACCGGGGCGTTCGACGTGCCCGAGCCGCTCACCGCGGTCGGCGCGGCTCTCGGCGCGGACCCGATGCAGTTCATCCTCGCCGGCGGCGACGACCACTGCCTGGTCGCGACCTTCCCGACCGGATCGGCCTTGCCCGAGGGCTGGACCCGGATCGGCACGGTCGGGGAGGGGAGCGGCGTGACGGTCGACGGCGCGGCGTACGAAGGTCCGACCGGCCACGTCCACTTCTGACGCCGACCGGAGACAGCAGAAGGGCCGCTCCCACCGGGGAGCGGC
>JBMOMG010000219.1:0-8578 GCA_049323155.1 Actinomycetota bacterium
CAAAGCCAGACACACAACGGCGTCGGCACACGAGGCGACCTTCCCCACCCACGATCCTGACCCCGGTCGTCGAGGAGGTCAAACAACCAGCCCCCTTGACGTCCGATCCCCGATAGGGAATCAGCCGTAGGTGTCGCGGGGTCCCCTGCCGTCGCGCACCGACCGCGGCCCCTTGCGCCAGGTGGGCCCGTGCGGCCCGAGCACGTCGATCACGGTGACCGTGCCCTCGCCGAGCTCCTCGTTGAGGCGCTTGACCACCGTGGCCGCCAGCAGACGCATCTGGGTTGCCCATGCCGTGGAGTCGGTCCGGACCACGAGCTTGCCGTCGGCGTACGACTCCGGGCGGCAGTGCAGCCCCACCTCGCGACCGACCAGGGCCTCCCACCGCGAGAACACCCCGTGCACGCGCACATCGGTGCCCCAGCCCTGCTCCGCGATCAGCCGGCCGATGGTGCTGTCGAGCAGCTGCGGGTCGCGGTCGTCGGGAAAGGCGCCCGACGCCGCCGCGTCCGTGCGGCGTGGACGGCTGCCGGGCCGGGGAGGGGTACGACGGGCGGGGCGCTTGCTCCCGGCCAGCGACCGCGCGATGCTCCGGGCCAGGTCCAGGCCGGTCTCGTCGTGGTCCACCTCCGGCCGTTGGACGTCGTCCGCCGGATCGGGTTCCCGGGCCGAGCGCGCGCTCGTGGGGTCCGACTGAGCCGGCGGCGCGGTCTCCTCGGAGCCGTCGGGGCGGTCCGGAACCTCCGGGTCGCTACTCGTCACGGGTCACCACCCCGTCGCCGACCGAGATCCGGGCGCCGGCCAGTGCCTCGGGGACGTCGGCGGGGACCGCCGCGGTGACCAGCACCTGCTCCGCGTCTGCGACCATCTCCGCGAGTCGCTGCCGCCGCTCGGTGTCGAGCTCGGCGAAGACGTCGTCGAGGATCAGGATCGGGTCGTCGCCGCCGGCCCGCAGCAGGTCGTAGGAGGCCAGCCGCAACGCCAGCGCGAACGACCACGACTCGCCGTGGCTGGCATACCCCTTGACCGGCAGCGGGCCCAGGGACAGCACGAGCTCGTCGCGGTGGGGTCCCACCAGCGAGATCCCGCGGTCGAGCTCGTCGGCCCGGCGACGCTCGAGCTCGGCGAGGATCGCGTCGGCGAGCAGCTGACGGTCGGGCAGCCGGCCGTCGTAGTCCCCGAGCTCGGCGGGCAGCTCGAACGACGAGCGGTAGGCCATCGTCGCGTCGTCCCGGGTGGCGCCGCGGGCCACCGCCTCGTAGGCCTTGGCCACCAGCGGCCGGAGGTCCTCGACCAGGGCCAACCGGGCGGCGAGCAGCTCGGCTCCGGTGCGTGCCAGGTGGGTGTCCCACACCGCGAGCGTCGACAGGGCGGACTCGGCGCGGCTGCTCGCCGACCCGCCGCGGCGGCCGGCGCCGGCCGTCTTGAGCAGAGAGTTGCGCTGTCGCAGCACCCGGTCGTAGTCCGCGCGTACCCCGGCGTAGCGGGGAGCGCGGAGGACCAGCAGGTCGTCGAGGAACCGGCGCCGGTCCGACGGGTCGCCCTTGACCAGGGCCAGGTCCTCCGGGGAGAACAGCACGGTGCGCACCATCCCCAGCAGCTCGCGGCTGCGGGGGAGCGGCGACCGGTTGATCCGCGCCCGGTTGGACCGGCCCGGGTTGATCTCGACCTCGAGCAGCGCCTGCCGCTCGTCGCGGACGACCAGGGCGCGCACGACGGCCTGATCGGCGCCGTGGCGGACCAGCGGCGCGTCGCTCGAGACGCGGTGTGAGCCCAGCCGGGCGAGGTAGTCGATCGCCTCGACCAGGTTGGTCTTGCCCTGCCCGTTGCGGCCGATGAACGCCGTGACCCCCGGCCCGAGCGGGACGTCGACCTCGGGGTAGGACCGGAAGTCGTGCAGGGAGAGGTGAGCGACGTGCACCGGGGGCTAGCTCTCCGACGGTTCGGTGCCCGAGCCGGCGCCGGCGGCACGGGACTCGGCGGACTGGTCCGGCGCATGGGTGGGCTCGGCCGCCCGGTCCACTCGCTCGTCGGAGGTCGGCGGCGCCTCGGTGTGCATGGCGTGGCCACCGAACTGGTTGCGCATCGCGGCCACCGCCTTCATCGCCGGGCTGTCGTCCTGGCGGGAGGAGAAGCGGGCGAACAACGCGGCCGCGATCGCCGGCATCGGTACGGCGTTCTCGATCGCCGCCTCGACGGTCCAGCGGCCCTCACCTGAGTCCTCGGCGTAACCGCGGATGCCGGCCAGGTCGGTGTCCTCGTCGAGGGCGGCGACCAACAGGTCGAGCAGCCAGGACCGGATCACCGTGCCCTCGCGCCAGGAGCGGAACACCTCCGTGACGTTGTCGACCATGTCGACCTTGTTCAGCAGCTCCCAGCCCTCGGCATAGGACTGCATGATGGCGTACTCGATCCCGTTGTGGACCATCTTCGAGAAGTGCCCGGCGCCGACCTTGCCGGCGTGCACCCAGCCGAACTCACCCTCGGGCTTGAGCGCGTCGAAGGCGGGCTGCACCTTCGCCACGTCCGCGGCGTCACCGCCCGCCATCAGCGCGTAGCCGTTCTCCAGGCCCCAGACGCCGCCGGAGACCCCGCAGTCGACGAAGCCGATTCCCCTGGCGGCGAGCAGCTCGGCGTGGACGAGGTCGTCGGTCCACCGGGAGTTGCCGCCGTCGACGACCACGTCACCGTGACCGAGGAGGTCGGCCAGGCTGCGGACGGTGTCTCGGGTCGGCTCTCCTGCCGGGACCATGACCCAGACCACCTTGGGGGAGGGCAACGCCTTGACGAGCTCCTCGAGGCTCTCGACGTCGCTGACGTCGGGGTTGCGGTCGTAGCCGACGACGGTGTGCCCCGCACGCCGCAGTCGCTCCCGCATGTTGCCGCCCATCTTGCCGAGGCCGATGAGTCCGAGCTCCATGTGCGTCCCTTCGCAGACCTGTGCTGACCGTCCCCGCCAGGCTACCCAGCGGCGGCGGGCCTACCCTGCCGGCCGAGTCCGGAGGGCGTGCCCGGCCGGCTCCGACTCAGGAGAGCAGGCGCCGCGGCATCAACAGGTAGCGGAAGTCGAGGTCGGCGTCGGCGTCCATCGAACCTGCACCGGCCATCACCGCAGGCTTCGAGGCCTGGGTGAACGCGAGCTCCACGATCGGCGCCTCGATCGCGCCGAGACCGTCGAGCAGGAACTGCGGGTTGAAGCCGGTGGTGATGTCCTCGCCCTCGACCGAAGCCTCGATCGACTCCGAGGCCTGCGCCTCGTCGCCGCTGCCCGCGTCGAGGGTGAGCACGCCGTCGCTGAACGCGAGCTGCACCGCGGTGTTGCGCTCGGCGACCAGCGAGACCCGCTTGACCGACTCGATCAGTGAGGCCTTGTCGACGCGGGCGATCGTGAGGTGCTCGCTGGGGAACAGCGTGCGGACCTTCGGGAACTCGCCGTCGAGCAGCCGCGTCGTCGTACGCCGCACCCCGCCACCGGCCGCGCCCTCGAAGCCGATGATGCCCTCGCCGCTGCCGCCACTGGACAGCGCGATGGTGACCTGGTTGCCGGCGGTCAGCGACTTGGCCGTGTCGGCCAGGACCTTGGCCGGCACCAGGGCGGCCGCGGAGGTGTCCGGGGTCGCCGGGTCCCAGGAGAGCTCGCGGTGGGAGAGCCGGAACCGGTCGGTGGCCAGCAGCGAGATGCTGTCGCCCTCGATCTCGATCCGGACGCCGGTCAGCACCGGGAGCATGTCGTCGCGGCCGGCGGCCACCACGGCCTGGCTGACTGCGGCCGCGAACACGTCGCTGGCGACTGTGCCGGCTGCAGCCGGCATGTCGGGCAGGCTGGGGTACTCCTCGACCGGCATCGTCTGGAGGCTGAACCGGGCGGAGCCGCAGGTCAGCGAGACCTTGGCGCCGTCGATGCTCATCTCGACGGGCTTGTTGGGGAGGCTGCGGCAGATGTCGGCGAGCAGGCGGCCGGACACCAGCGCCCGGCCCTCGTCGGAGACGTCCGCCGGGACCGTGGCGCGCGCCGAGGTCTCGTAGTCGAACGTGGAGAGCACCAGGCCGTCTCCGTCCGGCGCGGTCTCGATCAGCAGGCCGGCGAGGACCGGGACGCTCGGGCGGACCGGCAGGCTTCGAGCTGCCCAGGCGACGGCGTCGGCCAGGACGTCGCGCTCGACGCGGAACTTCACGAGTGTTCGCCTCCATGGGTCCAAGGGGTAGGGCCGCCGTGCGGGAGTGAATCCTGCCATGACCGGGCCCCACCCGGCAGGTGTAGTCGCTATCTCATCAAGGTGCACCGACACCCGGGCAGGCAGGGTCGAATGACAGAGAACTTGTGGTTCGTCCCCAGGCATCGGGCCGCATGGGTTTCCCGGGTCGAGGAGATGTCATGGGACTCATCGTGTTCGTAGCATCCGTGGAAACTGTGGAGAACCCGGATCTGCCCAGGTCGGAGCCGGTTTCGTCGTCCTCAGCCCCTGTGGACCGGGGCTGGGCAAACTACAAGTCCGATGTGGGCGGCGATCTGTGGTTCGCAGCGGATGACATCTTCTCCACAGCCGATCCGCATGCGGAGCTTGTCGTTCCACACGGTCCTCCCCAGCTGTGGGGTACGCCGGTCAGGGCTGGCGGGCCTGCTGCTTGATCCGGTTGGTGAGCTCGGTGACCTGGTTGTAGACACTGCGTCGCTCGGCGAGGAGCTGGCGGATCTTCTTGTCGGCGTGCATCACCGTGGTGTGGTCACGGCCGCCGAACTGCTGGCCGATCTTGGGCAACGAGAGGTCGGTGAGCTCACGGCACAGGTACATCGCGATCTGCCGGGCGGTGACCAGGACCCGGCTGCGGCTGGAGCCGCACAGGTCGTCGATCGAGAGCCCGAAGTAGGCGGCGGTCTGGGCGATGATCAGCGCCGCGGTGATCTCCGGCTCGCCGCCCTCGGGGATCAGGTCCTTGAGCACGATCTCGGCGAGCGTCAGGTCGACCGGCTGACGGTTGAGGCTGGCGAAGGCGGTGACCCGGATCAGGGCACCCTCGAGCTCGCGGATGTTGGTCTGGATCTTGCTGGCGATGAACTCCAGCACGTCCGGCGGGGCGGTCATCCGCTCCAGCGCCGCCTTCTTGCGCAGGATCGCGATCCGGGTCTCGAGGTCCGGCGGCTGCACGTCGGTGATCAGGCCCCACTCGAACCGGTTGCGCAGCCGGTCCTCGAGGGCGACCAGGCGCTTGGGTGCCCGGTCGGAGGTGATCACGATCTGCTTGTTGGCGTTGTGCAGCGTGTTGAACGTGTGGAAGAACTCCTCCTGGGTCTGGATCTTGCCCTCGAGGAACTGGATGTCGTCGATCAGGAGGACGTCGACGTCGCGGTAGCGGCGCTGGAAGGTGGCTGCCTTGTCGTCGCGGATCGCGTTGATGAACTCGTTGGTGAACTCCTCGGTGGAGACGTACCGCACCCGGGCGCCGTTGAAGAGGCTGCGCACGTAGTGGCCGATGGCGTGCAGCAGGTGGGTCTTGCCCAGACCGGAGTCGCCGTAGATCAGCAGCGGGTTGTAGGCCTTGCCCGGCGCTTCGGCCACCGCGACCGCCGCGGCGTGGGCGAACCGGTTGGACGAGCCGATCACGAAGCTCTCGAAGATGTACTTGGGGTTGAGCCGGGTCTCGAGGACGTTGCCCGGCGCGCTGGTGCGTGGTGCAGGGCCGGCCATGGCGCTCGGGACATCCAGTGGATTTGTCGACAAAGCGATCTGTTGATTCGGCGACGTGACTGCCGGAGTCGGCTCTTCGCGCTCGTAGCCCGGAGAGAAGGGCGTCCGGGCATCGCGCTCGTCGGCGTCGGTCTCGCTGCGGGTGAACCGCCCGGTGGGGGTGGGCTCGAGCTCGGGGTCGACGGTGACCGCGATGCGCACGTGCTGGCCGAGGGCCTCGGTGAGCGAGTCCTCCAGGCGGGTCCGCAGCCGCCCCTCGAGCTGGTTGCGGGTGAACTCGTCGGAGACGGCGATGATCGCGGTGTTCTCGTGGACGGTGACCGGTCGGCTCGCGGTCAGCCAGGCCCGCTGGTTGGGCGGCAGGTCCTCGATCAGGGCGGCCCACACCGTCGCCAGGTCCGACGCACCACGAGGGGGGTCGGGGGTCGTGCTCACCATGTCGTCCACGTGGTCTCCCACTCCAATCACACCGTTCACATCCGGCCCGAAACGGGCGGGTACCGCCTGGCCCGGGCGCCTGGGCCAAGGATGATGCAGCGCCCGCGGACAGCCGACCGTTTTCGGGCAAACGGCTCGGCGTGGATCTGGTCACCCCCGGGTTCCACACCTTTGTCCACAGGATGTGTATGCGGGATGTCCCGGTCCGGAATGGCATCCGGTCCGGCCCGGGATCGATCCTCCCCGACACCGTCTGCGCAGGTCAGAGCCGGTTTCCGATGTCGGACCCGAAGGCCGTGGGCACCGGGGACTGTCTCGGGGAAGCTGACCGCAGGGAGTCGCGAACGGCCATGACGCTAACAAGGCGGGCTCCTGTGGATCAACTGGTTGTCCACAGGCCCGGGGAGGGCTGGTGACCGAGGACGACGGTGGGCGCAGCGTGGGCGGCGGGCCGCGGGTCACCGGGTGGTGACCGAGGGGCCGGTCCTCCGCCGCGCTCGGTTTGACCCTGTCCTGCGCCACCGCGTACCGTTGGGAGGTCGAACCGGAGTCGACCGGTGCCGCATGTCCATGGACGCTCAGCAGCAGCCGAGGTGCCCGTGGACGGGCGGTGCCAGCCGACCAGGCAATGCATCCCACCGCCGTCAGACCCGGTTCGAGATCGATCTCGTTCCATTTCCCCGACACCGGAGAGCACACCCGTGAGCAAGCGTACGTTCCAGCCGAACAACCGCCGCCGTCACAAGACGCACGGTTTCCGTCTGCGGATGCGGACCCGCGCCGGCCGCGCCATCTTGGCGTCGCGTCGTCGCAAGGGCCGCACCCGTCTGGCCGCCTGAGCGCTCTTCGCGTGCGTTGACTCCTCGGCCGCCCGTTTCGGGGGCCCGGTGCTGACCCGGGAGAACCGGCTCGCTGCGAGCGGGCTGTTCTCCGAGGCGGTGCGCCGGGGTCGTCGGGCCGGGACCCGGACCCTCGTCGTCCACCTGCACCTCCTCGAGGGTGCGCAAGGACCGAAGGCTGGCTTCGCGGTGAGCAAGGCCGTGGGCCCTGCCGTGACGCGAAACCGCGTGAAGCGGCAACTTCGACACCTGACCCGGGAGCGGATCGGTTCGCTCCCGGGCTCTGCTGTGCTCGTGGTTCGTGCGCTCCCCCCGGCCGCCGCTGCGTCGTACGCCGAGCTCGGAGCGGACCTCGACGCCGCGCTCGATCGCGCGCTGAGCCGGATGCAGTCCCCCGTGGACGACACCCGGCGGGGGACGTTGCGCGTCCCCGCGAGTCGGGCGTGATGGCGTGAAGCACATCCTGATCGCTCTGCTGAGGGCCTACCGCTTCTTGATCAGCCCCCTCTACGGGCAGGTGTGCAGGTACCACCCGACGTGCTCCGCCTACGCGCTCGAAGCGGTCACCGTGCACGGCAGCGTGCGCGGGAGCTGGCTGGCGGCGCGCCGGTTGGCGAGCTGCCACCCGTGGGCCGCGGGTGGCTACGATCCGGTGCCCGGCACGGGCAAGGACTCCCCCGACTCCCCACCAGAACAGACTCTAGGAGCCTGAGTGTTCGACTTCTTCGGCGACATCGGCAGCTTCATCATGGCGCCGCTGTACTGGATCACCTCGGTGATCCTGACCGGTTTCCACAGCCTGTTCGGCAACGTCTTCGGGGATGACTCGGGCTGGGCCTGGGTGCTGTCCATCGTCGGTCTGACCCTGGTGATCAGGGCGGCGCTGATCCCGCTGTTCGTCAAGCAGATCAAGTCGAGCCGCAACATGCAGCTGCTCCAGCCGAAGGTGAAGGAGCTGCAGAAGAAGTACGGCCACGACCGGGAGCGGCTCGCCCAGGAGACGATGGCGCTCTACAAGGAGACGGGCACCAACCCGTTCGCCTCGTGCCTGCCGATCCTGCTGCAGATGCCGATCTTCCTCGCGCTGTTCCGGTTGCTCGACCGCGCCGCGCACGGAGACACCCGCGGCGTGCTCACCACGGAGCAGGCCACCTCGTTCGGCAACTCGGAGATCTTCGGGGCCAAGATCTCCAACACGTTCCTGGCCGCCGAGGGCGACATGACCGTCCGGGTGCTGGCGCTCTCGCTGGTGCTGGCGATGACCGCGACCACCTTCCTCACCCAGCGGCAGCTGATGAGCAAGAACATGCCGGCCGACGCGATGAGCGGTCCTTACGCGCAGCAGCAGAAGATGCTTCTCTACGTGCTGCCGGTGGTCTTCGCGGTCGGCGGCATCGCGTTCCCGATCGGTGTGCTGATCTACTGGACCACGTCGAACCTGTGGACCATGGGCCAGCAGTTCTACGTGATCCGGAACAACCCGGCGCCCGGCACCCCGGCGGCCGAGGCGAAGCTGGCGCGCGACGCGCACAAGGCTGCCAGGAAGGGCCTGCTGCCCGAGGCCTCCCCGGAGCAGCCCGCGGTGGACGAGGCGCCGGGGGGCGAGCACAGGCC
>JBMOMG010000220.1:0-8559 GCA_049323155.1 Actinomycetota bacterium
TTGTCCTCTGCTGCTGGTGAGGCCCGCGGGCGACGATGGGAGCGAGAAGGAGAGAGGTGAGGTCGATGTCGGTCGACCCCGTTCCCAGGAGCGCTCCGCTCCCGGCCGGCCACGAGCACACGGGCCCGGCCCGCTGGGCGGTCGGCATTGCAACGGCGACCGCAACCGTGGTCGCCGTGTCGTACACGATCTTCGCCGTTGCCTACGCAGTCGGCGGCGACGACGCCGTCTCCGACACCTCGGTCGGCTATGTCGCGGGCTTCGCCCTGCTCGGTGGCCTGGGAGCCGCGCTCATCGGGTTCCTGCTCGCGGCCGTCGCGAAGCTCAGGCACGAGCAGTGGCGCTGGCTGCGGCTGCCGTTGGCGCTGTTCCCGGTGCTCGCAGGCGCCACGCTGCTTGCTGAGGTCTTCTGGATGGAGTAGCCGGGCCTAGCCGTTGAGGTAACCCTGCTGGGCCCGGTTGTGCATGCGCATCTCCGCCTCGGCCCGGGCCTGCGTCTCCACGGGGTCGCCGGCACCGGATCCGCCACGACGGCGCTCGCGCCAGGCACCGACGGCGATCACCACGATCGCGGCGATGACCACCCAGATCAGCACGATGGTCCAGGTCGGCATGGCATCTCCCCGTTCGCTCGACGTACCGGTCATGCCACCCTCTCACAGCCGGCTTGCCCCGGACAGGGTCTCAACTGCGCCAGACCGCAGTAGGCAGCTCGTGACCCGGAGGACGAACCGTCGTTAGTGAGCGCAAGGAGATCCCTTCACAGCGACTGGAGTCCACCCATGGCCCCCGAAGCCAAGCGCCCCGGCAAGCGCCGTCCCGCCCGTCCGGCCGTCTACGCGACAGCTGCCTCGATCGCTCTGCTCGGTCTCGCGCCGATCGCGGGTACGTCGACCGCGCAGGCCACCGACGTCTTCGCGCCGCAGCTGGTCACCGTCGACACGCCGACCCGTGCGGACAAGCAGCGCCTGCAACGCCTGGGCCTGGACCTGACCGAGCACGCCGGGCACGACTACGTCGAGGTGGTGCTCCACACCGCGGCGGACCTGACCAAGCTGCTCGACGCGGCGTTCACCTACGACGTGCGCATCCCCGACCTGGTCGAGCGCGAGGCCGAGATCAACCGGATCAACGCCGCCTTCGCCGCCGCCACGACCAGGTCCAAGCTCCCCTCGGGCCGTGACGCCTACCGGACCCTCGAGGACTACAACGCCGACATGGCCGGGTTGGTGAAGGCCAAGCCGGCGATCGCGCGGTCCTTCGAGCTGCCGCACAAGTCGCTCGACGGCCGGTCGATCTACGGCGTCGAGATCGCACACAACGTGAAGGCCCGCGACGGTCGGCCGACGTTCGCGCTGCTGGGCGTGCACCACGCACGCGAGTGGCCCTCCGGTGAGCTGGCCATGGAGTTCGCGACCGACCTGGTGAAGAGCTTCGGCAAGGACAAGCGGATCACCGGGCTCCTGAAGCGCGCCCGCGTGGTCGTCGTACCCGTCGTCAACGTGGACGGCTTCCACCTGTCCCGCACCGACGGCGCGATGATCGACCTGCGCGACCTCAACGAGTCCGACCCGCTCGGCGGCACGACCTCGGTGCTGGCCACGCCGGGCAACGCCTACAAGCGCAAGAACTGCCGGATCGTCGACGGCCAGGACACCCCCGACGGCAGCTGCGCGGTGGCGGCGCTCAGCCCGGGCGGTTACGGCGTCGGCATCGACCTGAACCGCAACTACGGTGGGTTCTGGGGTGGCCCGGGCGCGGGAACGCTGCCCGCGGACCCGACCTACCGCGGCCCGGAGGCGTTCTCGGAGCCGGAGATCCAGAACGTCCGCGAGCTGGTGCGCAGCCGCCAGGTGACCACGCTGATCTCCAACCACACGTTCTCGAACCTGGTGCTGCGGCCCAACGGCGTGCACCCCGACACGGTCGGTCCCGACGGGCTGCCGGTCGGCAACGCACCCGACGAGGCCGGGCTCAAGCGGCTCGGCGCGAAGATGACCGCTGCGAACGGCTACGCCAACATCCACGGCTGGGAGCTCTACGACACCACCGGCACCACCGAGGACTGGTCCTACAACGCCACCGGCGGCTACGGCTACACCTTCGAGATCGGCCCCGACGAGTTCCACCCGCCGTTCCCCGAGGTGATCGACGAGTACCTCGGCGCAGGCAAGTACGCCGGCAAGGGCAACCGTGAGGCGTACCTGCTCGCCCTCGAGAACGCCGCGAACACCCGCACGCACTCGCTGATCACCGGCAAGGCGCCGCGCGGGGCCGTGCTGCGGCTGAAGAAGACGTTCGACTCCCCGACGTGGGAGGGCTCGCACGAGGAGACGCTGGAGTCGACGATGCGGGTGACCGCGCGTCGCGGTGGCTTCGTGTGGCACGTGAACCCGTCGACCCGGCCGATCGTGCAGGAGAAGCGCGTCGAGACCACCGAGGACGTGCCGGTGCGCGAGGAGACCTTCGAGGGCGAGGCGACCACGCCGGGCAGCCACGTGGACCACGAGTTCGAGGTCACCGAGGCGGACTCGGACGTCTTGAAGGTGGAGCTCGACTGGCCGCTGCCCGACGACTTCGACCTGGAGGTGTACCGCAAGTCCGCGGGCGGTGAGCTCAAGCAGGTCGGTACGTCGGGCAACATGCCCGGCGAGAAGGAGGTCGTCGAGATCGCCGACCCGGAGCCCGGCGACTACGTCCTGCGGGTCATCAACTACGCCGCGGCCTCGCCGTCCTACACCCTCAAGGCCTCGGTGCTCGAGGAGAAGGTGACCGGCGTGAAGGTCGTTCCGGGCAAGGTCGAGCGCTACACGCTCACCTGCGAGCGCAACGGCAAGGTGCTGCAGTCGACCAAGGTCGCCGTGGATCGTGGCGGCAAGGTCCGGGTGAACCTCAGCCGGTGCCTGCGCGCCTGGCGCCGCTGACACAATCGCCTGCATGAGCGAGCGCCTCTCCGCCACCGAGCTGATCGACCTCGTCCTCGACGACGGCTCGTGGACCTCGTGGGACACCCCACCGGTCCGCGGGCCGATCTCGGAGCAGTACGCCGCCGAGCTGCGTGCTGCCGAGGAGAAGTCCGGCGTCGATGAGTCGGTGATCACCGGTGAGGGGCTGATGCGCGGACGCCGGGTGGCCGTGGTCGCGTGCGAGTTCCGGTTCCTCGCCGGGTCGATCGGCGTCGCGGCGGCGGAACGGTTGGTGGCCGCCGTACACCGCGCGACCGCCGAGGGTCTGCCACTGCTCGCCGCGCCGGTGTCCGGTGGGACGCGGATGCAGGAGGGCACGGTCGCGTTCCTGCAGATGGTGAAGATCTCGGCCGCGATCGCCGCGCACAAGGCGGAGGGGCTGCCGTACCTGGTGTACCTGCGCAACCCCACCACCGGCGGTGTGATGGCGTCGTGGGGCTCGCTCGGGCACGTGACCGTCGCCGAACCGGGCGCGCTGGTCGGGTTCCTCGGGCCGCGCGTCTACGAGGCGTTGTACGACAAGCCGTTCCCGCCCGGCGTACAGACCTCGGAGAACCTCTATGCGCACGGGCTGATCGACGCCGTCGTGCCGCCGAGCGAGATCGCCGACATCCTCGACCGGGCGCTGACCGTGCTGCTCGCACCACGCACGGCGCTGGCCGACATCCCGAACCCGGTCGAGGAGGACGTGCCCGACGTCGACACGTGGGAGTCGATCACCCGGTCGCGGCGTGAGGACCGGCCCGGCGTGCGACGCCTCCTGAAGTACGCCGCCACCGATGTCATCCCCCTCAACGGCACCGGCCAGGGCGAGGCCGACCCGGGCCTGCTGATCGCGCTGGCACGCTTCGGCGGCTCACCGTGCGTGTTCCTCGGCCAGGACCGTCGCGGACAGACCGAGGCCCACCCGCTGGGGCCGGGTGCTCTGCGCGAGGCGCGTCGCGGCATGCGGCTGGCCGCCGAGCTCGGCCTCCCGCTGATGACGGTGATCGACACCCCCGGTGCGGCCCTGTCGGTGGAGGCCGAGGAGGGCGGTCTCGCCGGCGAGATCGCCCGCTCGCTGGCGGACCTGGTCACCCTCGACGCACCGACGCTCACGCTGCTGCTCGGCGAGGGCACCGGCGGAGGCGCACTCGCCCTGCTGCCGGCCGACCGGGTGATCGCCGCCCAGCACGCCTGGCTCTCGCCCCTTCCACCAGAGGGCGCGAGCGCGATCGTGCACCGCGACGTCGCACATGCGCCCGACATGGCTCGAGCCCAGGGCGTGCGCTCGCTGGACATGCGGGCGGCCGGCATCGTGGACCGGATCGTCGTGGAGAAGCCGGACGCAGCCGACGAGCCGGAGGAGTTCTGCCGCCGGCTCGGCGACGTGCTGCGTTACGAGCTCGCCGAGCTGTGGCAGCGCGACCGCTCCACGCTGGTTGCCGAGCGAACCGCGCGATATCACAGGATCGGGCTCATGTCTGCGGAATGAGCTTTTTGTTGCCTCCGCGTTGAACTGACCTCGATGTCCCTTTTGATCTGTATCCGAGGGTTTCGGCTGCTGTAGGCGGCTTGGAACCTTCGTCCTCATACCTTTGAGTCAAGGCTCCTGGGGGGAGCAAGGCAGAGCATCAGGGATGGGGAGACAGCAATGAACAAGATGATCACCGGGGCAATCGCCGGCACCGCAGGTATCGCGCTTCTCGCGGGTGGCTTCGGCACCTACGCGGTGTGGAGCGATGACGCCGACATCAAGGCCGGCACGATCCAGACCGGCACGCTGACCGTCAGCTCCGAGGGCACTCGGTCGTGGTTCGACGTCAACAAGAACGCCGCCTGGGACATCGACAACGACAAGATGGTCCCCGGTGACCACATCCGCTTGACCCAGCCGCTCGACGTCACCGCCGACGGCAAGAACTTCAAGGGCGTCACCCTCACCGTCGAGGGCTTCGACCGGGACTTCGTGGGCAGCGAGCTCAGCGTCGTGCGAGCCGAGTACGCCAACGAGACCTTCACCAGCCCGACGCTCACCTTCGGACCCGAGAAGCTGGCCGCCCTCAACGACGCGACGGACGTGGTGGTCGAGTTCGAGCTTCCGGCCGGCGCTGAAGCGACCAAGCTTGCGGAGTTCAACCTGAACGACGTCAAGGTGACCGTCACTCAGCTCACCGAGTGAGCACCGAACCACTCGTTCTGCTCTCGATCCTGCCGATAACCGCGTAGAACCCGAAGTGGGTCCAGCAGTCCCGAACCGGCGTGAAGGACGGACGTGAAGGCAAAGAGTCTCCTCCTGGCCTCTGTGGTGGGCGCCGTCGCCGTCGGCGGCGCCCTCACAGGGGCTACTGTCGCTGCCTGGAGAGACTCCGCCCCCGTCGATGCCGGCGTGCTTCGCACCGGCGACCTCTCACTCAGCACGAGCCTCTCCACCACGACGGTGGCGCCCCTGGAGCCGGGCCAGAAGGCGTACGCCACGTTGACCCTCGACGCTCGCGGCGAGGGCAAGAACCTGCGCACCGTGACCACGATCGACTCGGTCGACGGGTTCACCGCGAACGGGCCGCTCACCGTCCGGTTCCGACCGAAGGAAGCGGGCTCCGGCCAATGCTCCGAGCTCGCCGCCGCTGACGGCTGGGAGCCCTGGAACGGCACTCCGCTCCAGCTGACCGATCCGATCTTCCCAACGCTGACGAAGGCCTGCGTCGAGATCGCCGCCAAGCCCGCCACCGGGGTGCCGCTCGGCACCGCGACCTTCCCGCTGTCCATCACCGCGAGCCTGCGACAGGTCGTCGATGGCTCTCCCATCGGCTGGTCCAGCACCAGTAGCGCGCCCACACTGGGCGTCACGACCAATCGCAAGCTACCCGCGCCCGCAGACCTTACTTGCACCATCGACTACAAAGGCATCTTCCGGGTCCTGCGGATCACCTGGGACCCGGTGGCCGAAGCGACTGAGTACCGCGTCTTCCGCACCACGTCGTCCGACACAGAGGAGCTCCGTGACGGGATTGTGGATGAACGAGCGGACTTCCTCTTCCTCAAGGATCTCGACCTTGTGGCTCAGGCGACGTACTTCGTCCGCGCCTACGCCCCCGGCCACCAGAGCCAGCCAAGCGAGTCCGTCGAGACCGTTGGAGACTTCTGGACCTGGGGATGTGGGTGATGACCAGCCACGTCGCCACTCACCGCGCGCCGCGACGGTTCGAGGCACCGAACGTGCAGCGCTTCGGGAAGATCGTCAGCGCAGTCCTGCTGGCGGTCGTGGTCGCGCTCGGCATCGCCCTGATCGGCGTACCCAAGGCCACGGGCTCGGTCCCGCTGACCGTGCTCACGGGTTCCATGAGCCCGACGTACGACCCCGGTAGTGTGGTGATCGTCCGGCCGGTCGACGTCGACGACCTGCAGATCGGTGACGTGATCACCTTCCAGGAGAAGTCCGGTGACCCGACCGTGGTCACGCACCGGATCGTCGGGATCGGCTTCGGCGGCGACGGCGGCCGCACGTTCACCACCCAGGGCGACGCGAACGGCGCCGCCGACGCCGCCCCGGTGACGGAGCCGCAGGTGCGCGGCAAGGTCTGGTACTCGGTCCCGCTTGTCGGTTACGCCGTCAACGCGTTCGACGCGGACCTGCGCGCGACACTGGTGAAGGTGCTGGCCGGCGCGCTCCTGCTGTACGGCGGTTACCTGATCGCCGCGGGCGTGCGCGACCACCGGCGGCGTCGCGCAGCACGAGCCGTCGGGACGAGCCAGCACGCCGACCCGGCCGAGCCGCAGCCCGAGACGGTGGAGGCATGAACATCCGCCGCGCCCTCGTCGTACTCCTCCTGACCGCACTCAGCCTCTCCTTCCCGGGAGCAGCCTCCGCCGAGCCCGACCGGATCGAGCTGAGCCGCGACGGGAAGAACTGGCGCACGACACTCGCTGCTCCGCTGTTCCAGGACGTCGGCAAGCTGGTGCCACGAGATGACGTGGTCCGCTCGTTCTACGTCAGGAACGCTTCCTCCGTCCCGACCCGAGCCTCGGTGAAGGTGCTCGCGCCCGAGGTCGACACCGAGCTCGCGAAGCACCTTCGGGTGCGCACCAAGATCGGCAAGGTCCAGTCGGCGGAGACCGTCGGTGAGATCACTACCGACGGGTGCACGACAACGGTGACCAGCCCGACCATGCTCCCGGGCGAGTGGAAGCGCATCGAGGTCGGGCTGAGCTTGCCCGATCTGCAGGGCCGCACGGCACAGAACTCGTCGGCCGACCTCGCCCTCGTCGTACGCCTCACCCAGGTCGACCCCTCCGGGGTGGTGACGATCTGCGGCGTCCAGGCCGAGGCTGAGCCGTACGACCCGTGCGACGCCGGCATGGTCGCCGTCGCGGGCGGCCTGCAGCCGTGCACCGAGGAGGTCGCCGCAGTCGAGGACGCGGCGGCGCCGACCGGTGGCGTGCAGCCGATGCTGCCGTCGACCGGTGCTCCTCCGGATGCGACGGAGCTGGCGCTCACCGGCGCGGTGGCCATGCTGCTCGGTGGGATCGTGCTGCTGGGTCGCCGACGGCTCAGCCGGCACGGCTGACAACGAGCCCCCGCGTCACGCGTCGGCCTGCGCCGGACGCCTGCGCCGCCGGGCCAGGAACAGGAGGAGTACGGCGGCCAGCAGGCCACCGCTCGCCACCAAGTACGCCGGATGCGACCACACCGACGACGGTGCCACCACCTGAGCCGCCGAAGGACCGCCACCTGGGAAGGTGACGCTGCCCTCGATGCTGCGCTGCACCCGGCCACTCGTCAGCGCAAGCTGGACATGCCACGGCCCGGCCGGCAGCTCGCTGTCGAGCAGCACCGTCAACGCAGCTGAGTCTCCCGGTGCAGGCGTCACGACCCTGGTGGCGGGGAAGGGGCCGGCGGTCAGGGAGGCCGGACCCTGGGTGAGCATCAGCTCGCCGGAGACGTCGATGGCGCGGCCGCCGGTGTTCTCCACGGTGGCCTGGACGAGCGGCTGCCCCTGCGCGCTGCGCCCGCCGCGGAGATCGGTGACCTCGAAGTCGGACGCGGGCTCGCCGCCTGCACCGACGGAGAGGTAGATCCGGATCCCGACGCAGCTCACCACCTCCACGCCGCCGGCGCCGGGCGACTGGGTCGCCGCCCAGATCACCCCGTAGCGCTCGCCGGCGGCTGCGTCGTCGGGGACCGCGACAGTGGCCCGGAGGACCGCCCTGGTCCCCGGCTCGAGGGCGAGCGCGGGCCGCGACAGGCTGATCCACTCAGCGAGGTCGTCCGCCGACCCGCTCGGCTCGAACGAGAAGGCACCGTCCTCGACGGAAGCACCGGACACGGAGGTGGCGACCTCCAGAGTGTGCGGGGTGTTGTTGGCGATCACGAGGCGTCGGCTGAAGCTAACTCCGGGCGCGACGTGGTCGACGATGTACCGCTCGGCCCTCGTGTCGCCCGCCGCAGAGGCGGGTCGGTCGAGCAGGCCGATGCCGAGCGACGGCACCGCCGGCTCCTCGCCGGTCGTCGGCACGGCGACCGCGGATGCCGATGCGACCGTCGACGGCACGGCGACCGCGGATGCCGAGGCGCCGGTCGCCGCGACGGCCGGGCCACTGAGCACAAGCCCGC
>JBMOMG010000221.1:0-8411 GCA_049323155.1 Actinomycetota bacterium
GTGGCGCAGGTTCCGGGGACGGGGGGCCCGGAACCTGCGCATACTGGCGCAATGGCGGGTCCCGAACACGCCCCCTCGCTGCGGCTCGCGCTCCTGGCGTGGCTGCTCGCGGCGCTGGCCACGGTCGCCGGTGTCCTCGCCGGAGGGCTCGCGCTCGCCGCCGGGGACCCGGTGTCGTGGAAGCCGCTGGCACTGCCGGCGCTGTGGTCGCTGCCGGGCGCGCTCATCGCCGCCGGCCGGCCGCGGATGGCCGTGGGCTGGCTGATGCTGTCGGTCGCACTGCTCTTCGCCGTGTCCGGCCTGGCCGAGTCCTGGGTGCGGTACGGCGACCCCGCCGCTCGCGCGACGGCGGTCTGGTTCGTCGACCGCGCCTCCGCCGTGCTGGTCGTCTGCACCTTCCTGACGCTGCTCCTCCTGCCCGACGGCCGGCTGCCGTCCCGGCGGTGGCGGCCGGTCGTCATCGCCACGGTGACCGGGCAGCTGTTGCTCATCGGCGCCTGGTCCCTGGTGCGCGGACCCGCCGCTGCTCCGGACTCGTCGTGGCCCGCCGGGGTCGCGGACCTCGCCAACCCGGTGGGCGTGCTGCCCGCCTCCTGGGGCGGGCCGGTCGCCGGACTCGACTGGCTGCTCCAGGTCTCGTTGCTGCTGAGCCTGCCGGTGCTGTTCCTGCGGCTCCGACGGGGGCCGGTCGAGGAGCGCAACCGGCTGGTCGTCGTACTCCTCGCTCTCGCGGTGTTCGTGACCGTCGTCGTCGTGGGTCGCGCGGCCTGGCCGCCGGCGGCCGACCTGCTCGACGTCGCGGCCAGCCTGTTCCTCGCCGCGGTCCTCGTCTCGGCGGTGCTCCGCCGGCGACTGCAGGACGTGACGGTGGTGGTGCACCACACGTTCGTCTACGCGACGCTCGTGCTGGGCATCGCGCTGCTCTACCTGGCCGTGGCGGGGCTGATCGTCGCCGCCGGCCCCGACCTCCCGCCGTTCGGCACCGGGGTGGTCGCCGCCGGGGCGGCGCTGGCGGTGCTGCCGCTGCGCACCCGGCTGCAACGGGCCGTCGACCGGCTGCTGCACGGCGACCGTCGGGACCCGTACTCCGCGCTGAGCCGGCTGGCCGAGCACGCCCACCGCGCGCCCACGCTCGACGAGCTGCTGCCGGCCGTCGCGGCCTCGGTCACAGCCTCCTTGCGGGTCGGCTGGGTCCGGGTCGAGGCGTTCGGGCACGCCGCCGAGCACGGTCGCCCCCACACCGGCGGCCCCGTCGTCCGCACACCGCTGCTGGCCGGCGACGCCGAGGTGGGCACCATCTCCGTGGCGCCACACGCGGGCCGTCGGCTCCGCGACGACGAACGCCGGTTGCTGGCCGAGCTCGGCCGGCACGCCGGCATCGCCGCAGACGCGGTGCGGCTCGCGACCCAGGTCGCCGAGCACCACCGCCAGGTCGTCGCTGCCCGCGAGGAGGAGCGCCGGCGCCTCGGCCGCGAGCTCCACGACGAGCTCGGTCCGGTCGTCGCGGGGTTGTCGATGCAGCTCGGGGCGCTGCGGCCGCTGGTGCGCTCCGACCCGGCGACCGTGGTCGACCGGCTGGCCAGGCTCGAGGAGGCTGCCTCCGGAGCGCTGGAGGGAATCCGTCGCGTGGCGCACGAGCTGCGCCCGCCGGTGCTGGATCAGGTCGGCCTCGACGCCGCGGTGCGGCAGCTGGCCGATTCGCTGGGGCTCGTGCTGGTCGAGGAGCGGCTCGCCCACGGGCCGTTGCCCGCGGCGGTCGAGCTGGCGGCGTACCGGATCATCGCCGAAGCGCTCGCCAACGCCGCCCGTCACTCGGGCAGCTCCCACGTGCGAATCTCCGCGCAGGAGGGGGACGACCTGCTCCTGGTCACGGTCACCGACGACGGCGCGGGGATCGACCCTGCCGCGGCGCCCGGCCTCGGGCTGGCCGGCATGGCCGAGCGGGCCGAGGAGGTCGGCGGCACCGTCGCGGTCCGGCCCGCCGAGCACGGAGGTACGACGGTCAGCGCGATCTTGCCACTGAGCGCGCAGACCGCGGCCGACATGAGGACAGAGCCATGACCGTGCGCGTGCTCCTCGCCGACGACCATCCCGTCTTCCGCGACGGCCTGCGGTTCACGCTCGCCCAGGCACCCGAGGTCGGCGAGATCGACGAGGCGAGCGACGGCGACGAGGCGGTCCGGATGGCACAGGCGACGCCCTACGACGTCGTGGTCATGGACGTGCGGATGCCCAGGCTGGACGGCATCACCGCCACCCGCGCGGTGGCCGACACCGGCGCCCGGGTGCTCGTGCTGAC
This sequence comes from Actinomycetota bacterium, assembly GCA_049323155.1. GTDB lineage: Bacteria > Actinomycetota > Actinomycetes > Propionibacteriales > Nocardioidaceae > Nocardioides_C. Next base: position 2,300 of record JBMOMG010000221.1, read on the forward strand.
GATGTTCGAGGACGACGACACGGTGCTGGCCGCGATGCGGGCCGGCGCCTCGGGCTACCTGGTGAAGGGCGCCGACGCGGAGCAGGTGGTGAGTGCGCTCACCGCGGTCGCGGCGGGGCACGCCGTGTTCGGCCCGTCGCTCGCCGGGCGGATTCTCGAGCAGTTCGGGCAGCCGACGGGGCCGGCCCCGGCTCAGGCGGCGGCCGCCGTACCGGACCTGCCGGAGCTCTCCACCCGGGAGCAGGAGGTGCTCGAGCTGCTGGCTGACGGGCTGACCAACATCGAGATCGGCGCGCGGCTGTTCATCTCACCGATCACGGTGCGCAACCACGTCAGCCGGATCCTGGCCAAGCTGCAGGTCCGCGACCGTCGCGAGGCGATGCTGCGCGTTCGCCGGCAGTGAGCGCTCCCGGCAGCCGAGCCACCCGTGCTCGGGTGACCCGGCCACCCCGGGGGGGTCAGCGGAAGCGTCGCGGGAACGCGCGGATGATGCCGCTGCTGAGGACGTCGGCCATGCCCAGGATGTGGCGGTGAATCCGGTCGTAGTCGGCGACACTCTTGGCGTACTGCCCGCTCAGCTCGTGGCCCGCCTCGGCGAGGGTGTGGTCGAGGTGGCCCTTCATCGCGGCACGCATGGCCTTGCGGGGCCAGTGGCGGGGGTTGGCCTTGGCGAGGAAGTCGGCGATGTCGTCGGCGTTGGCGTACCACGCTGTGTTGGCCCGGTCGAAGGCCGCGCCGTCGCCGGCCTTGGCCGCCTGCAGCAGCTCGACCGCGATGCCGATGTGGTCCTCCAGGAGGTCGGTCAGCTCGTTGCCGGCAGCCCTGCCGTAGTACGGCTTGATCGCATCGCCGATGTCGGACTGGTTGCGCATCAGCCGAGCCGCGGTGGCGTCGAAGCCGGCGGCGCCGTCGGCGAAGGTGACGATCGCCAGCCGGGTCCAGGTGATGTGGTCCTCCCACAGCTTGCGCATGCGGTCCTGGAAGGCCGCCTTGGACGTGGTCCTGGCGGAGGTGGCAGTCCCGGCGTGGCTGCCGTCGTGGGCCGCGGACGGCGAGTGCCCGGCGTCGAGCACGCCGGTGGCCAGCGCAGTGGCCAGCGCCAGCCCGGCGAGCAGGGTGGCAAAGCCGCGGCGGCGCAGGGGCAGGGTGGATGGGCTCAACGGTGTCTCCTCGGGTGTGGGAGCCGGAGCGCCGGTCGGCTCGCCGGCGCGGGGCCCGACCCGACGTTGACCCCACGCGTCGCGGGCGCCGATGATGACGAGGTCGAGAGGGCCATGACGTGTTCGTGTCGTCAGCCGCAGGGTTCTTACCCGCGCCGGTCGGGTGGGGTAAGAGCACGCCGGCGCGGCGACACTCACAGGGCATGACCCTTCACAAGGCGCAGGCCGCACCGGGGTGCGGCGGCGGTCCGCCGATCGACGTACAGGACTGGCGCCGGTGCCGGCTGCTCGAGGCCGGCTTCCCCGCGAGGCTGGCCGACGCCGTGGCGTCCGACCCGCGGTTCGACCTGCACGCCCTGCTCCAGCTGGTCGATCGCGGCTGTCCGCCTGAGCTGGCGGCGCGCATCGTGGCGCCCCTACCTCCCGAGGTGACGCGATGACCGCGGCCGAGCCGAGCACCACCGCCGTGGCGCCGGCGACCTCCAACGAGACCTGGCTGACGGACCTGTCCGACGACGGGCCGGCCGGTGACCTGGCGCTGCGCCGGCTGCGTGAGCTCCTGCTCCGGGCGGCGAGGCATCAGGTCTGGCGGCTGCGTGACCTCCTGCCGGGAGCCGGCGCCGCCGATTTGGAGGACCTGGCCCAGCAGGCCGCCGACGACGCCCTGGTCGCCGTGCTGCGCCGGCTGGGTTCCTTCGAAGGCCGGAGCCGCTTCACCACCTGGGCGTTCAAGTTCGCCATCCTGCACGCGGGCGTCGCCGTACGACGCCAGGCCTGGCGGCACCGCGAGGTCGCGCTGCCCGACACGATGACCCTCGTCGACCCCTCGCCGACGCCGGCGGCACTCTCGGAAGCCTCGCAGCTCGCGCGGGCACTCCAGGCCGCGATCGCGAGCGAGCTCACGCCGCACCAGCGGCGCGTGGTGCTGGCACTGCTGGTGGACGAGGTGCCGATCGACGTGCTGGCCGAGCGGCTGGGCAGCACCCGCAACGCCCTCTACAAGACCCTGCACGACGCCCGGCGCCGGCTGCGCGCTGCGCTGACCGAGAGTGGCCTTCTCGAGACGCAGCCCGATCGGAGGCCACGATGACCGAGCCGACCCGCTCCCTGAGCGCCGAGACGATCGACAAGCTGCTGCTCGACAGCGACCCCTACCTGTCGTGCGACGAGTGCTTCGCCCAGGTCGACGCCTACGTCGAGCGTCTCATCGACGAGCCTGACTACGTGGACCCCGCGATGGAGGCCCACCTGGCCGGGTGCGGCGCCTGCGCCGAGGAGGCCGAGGCGCTTCGCGAGCTGCTGGAGCAGGACCTCAGCTGACCCACTGGACCAGCTGCCAGACGATGCCGTTCGGGTCGCCGAACTGGCAGTAGCGCTCGCCCCACGGCTCGGTCTCGGGCGGGGTGACCACCCGGGCACCCTCAGCCGCGATCCGGTCGAACTCGGCGTCCAGGTCCTCCACGACCAGCGCGAGGAGCAGCCCCTGGCCGGCGGGTCCTGCGATCTCGGCCGGCTTGAACGTCGACAGCCCGGTGGCGAGGAAGATGACGTTGAAGCCGCCATCGGGATGCTTGAGGGACACGAAGCCCTCGTCAGCCATCGCCTCCTCGAACCCGAGGTGTGTCTTCGCGAAGTCCGCGGACGCCGCGACGTCGGGGACGTTCAGCGAAACAGCGGTGTCAGTGACCTTCATCAGAGCCCTCCGTCCCCGGCAGTCGAGCCCGACCCCGCTGGTCGGGTCCGTCGAGACCGCCGGACGATAAACTGTGTACCTCGTACAGTGTAATCGCCGACACAAACAGAAGGGGCCGTGATGGGCAGACCGCTGATCGAGCTGCTCTGGCGCGACCACCCGGACGCCCCGGCCAGAGGCGCACGCGGGCCCCGGTCACGGCGCTCCACCGGCGAGGTGGTCACCCGCGCGATCGGGATCGCGGACGCCCGAGGCCTCGACGCCGTCACGATCCGCGCGGTTGCGGAGTCCCTCTCCATGTCACCGATGTCGGTGTACACCCACGTGAACAGCCGTGACGACCTGCTCGTGCTCATGGTCGACGCCGCCCACGCGGCCGCACCCCTTGCCCCGCTCGGGCGAGCGTCGTGGCGGACCAGGGTCCGCCGGGTGGCGGAGACCAACCTCGCCCTCCTGCGCGCACACCCTTGGCTGCTCCAGGTGGCCGACGACCGGGTCGCGCTCGGACCAGGCACGGTCGCGAAGTACGACCACGAGCTGCGCGCCTTCGACGGCACCGGGCTGACCGACCTCGACCGGGATGCCGCGCTCACCTTCGTCCTCGACTTCACGCGGTCGAGTGCAGCCGCAGCGGTCCGGGCCGAGCAGGGCGCCGACTTCGCCGAGGTGTGGCGAGAGTCGGCGAGCCCGCTGGCTCGCTACCTCGGGGACTCCTACCCGGTGGCGCAACGGGTCGGCGGGGCGGCCGGCGAGCACATGGCTGCGCCGTACAGCGCCGCGCACGCCTGGGACTTCGGCCTTCGCCGGGTGGTCGCCGGCCTCGCCGACCTGATCGAGGGCTAGACCTGCGACCCCGCGGCGTCAGGACGTTCGGCCGGCGTCAACACCTGGATCGACGCGCGAGTGCGCAGGCTCAACGGCAGGGCAGCAAGGGCTACCAGGGCGAGGAAGCCGCTGAGCATCTTGTCGCCGACCGAGACCACCAGGTTCGAGGTGGTCACCGCCAGGGCCTTCGATCCGGTCAGTTGGAGGATGGTCGCGCCGACTGCGTCCTGGCCGTGGTTCGTCGACCCGGAGAAGAGCAGCAGCAGGATCGGCACGGCGATGGCCGTGCAGACCACCGCGACGAGAAGGCTCAGCGCGAGGAAGCGAGGGAGCGTTCGGCCGCAGCCGAAGCGGCGGATCCCGTAGCCCCAGATGAGGGCGCCCGCCACGTTCACGAGACCGAACGGCAGGGAGGCCGGTCCCCTGACGGCGACGCCGGCCAGGTTCGTGAGGGCGCCGACCAGGGCTCCCCACCACGGCCCGAGCGCCATCGCCGCGATCGCGGTCCCGGACATGTCGAGATAGACCGGGAGGTGCAGCAGCTCCTCGAACCCGCGCCCGGCGAGGTTCAGCCCCACCGACCCGACGACGAGCAGGACCAGGAGCCGGCGCGTGGGCGGCGCAGCGGGCGGCCCCTCCTCCTGAGGACGTGGAGGCAGGCTCGGCGACTCCTCCCGCGTCGGCTGCGCTGCGGGCTCCGGCGCGCCCTCCCGGCACCGGGCGACCCACTCGTCCACCTCTCCGTCCTCCGCACCGAGCACCGCCGCGATCTCGCGGACCAGACCGAGGTTGACCCGCACCCGCCCCGTCTTGAAGCAGTCGTAGACGGTGGTGCGCGCGATGCGCGCGGAGTGCGCCGGCATCCCCGCGGCGATCCGGCGGTCCATCACCTGCTGCGCGAGGACGGTGTACGACGGTTCGCCGGCCCGTGCGCGCAGATCGCGAAGCCGCTCGGCCAGAGGGTCCCAGCGGCTGCTCTCACGGCGGGCGACCGAGACCTGCTCCTCCGACACCGCCGCTCCCCCTTCCACGTGGTCCGTCACGGCATGGCCACTGAGGCACGGCGCCTGCTCGCGACACGCCGACTGTACTTGCCCCGACCGACACCGTTCGGGCGGCGGGCCGGGCGTCCGGGATCGTCCGGGCAACCGCGTTGTAGCACCCCTCGGGTCCGACCTCGCGTCAGGACCTCCGGCGGCTCGTCACAACGGCGCGCTCGGCCCGGCGACGTCGGCTCCGTAGCAGCTGTCTCGATCGAGGCCGTGATCACCGTGCCAGTCCAGGCACAGCACGGTGGCGTCGTCATGGAGGCTTCCCCCGGTGGCGGCGATGACGTCGTCGGCGAGTGCCCGGACCGCCTCCCTGGGGTGCAGCGCACGGGTCTCCCCGATCACGCGCAGAAGGTCGAGGCCGGCGGCATGGCGCTCGAGCATCCCGTCGGTGACCGCGACGAACCGGTCGCCGGGCTCCAAGGTCAGCCGGGTGCTGCGGTAGGCGGTGTCGGCGAACATCCCGAAGGGCAGGTCGATGGGTAGCTCGACGGGAGTGACCTCAGATCCGCGCGCGAGATAGGGGACGACGTGGCCGGCGTTCACCAGCTCGAGCACACCGCTGTGCAGGTCGAGGCGCCCGATGAGTCCGGTCACGAAGTCCTCGAGTCCCCGGCTGGTGGTGTGCTCGGCCAGGGCCTGGTTGGCGGAGCTGGCCTGCTGGAGCAGCTGTTCTCCTGCGTTGCGCGTGTTGCGGAGACTGCTGACACAGAGCGTGGCGTCGAGGGCGGCCGCGACCCCGTGCCCCATCGCGTCGGTGATGGACAGGTGAAGGACGTCGCGCGCCAGGCTGAAGTCGAAGGTGTCCCCGGCGATGGCCGAGGCCGGCTCCAGCCATCCGGCGAGGGTGAACGCTCGCGCCTCGCAGGTCTGCGGTCCGGCCAGCAGGCGGCGCTGGATCTCCGCGGAGAGGCTCAACGGCCGGGTGCGCTGGCCCCACTCGTAGAGGTCGGTGTGCCTGCGGTTGGCGATCACGATGAAGGCGAGCAGGTGCGCCAGCTGCGCGATCTCCGCCACGTGGTCCGCGTCGGGACGGTCCGGGAGGAGAAGCTCCAGCAGACCGATGGCTTCGCCGCGCTCGGTGACCGGCGCGAGCACCCGCCACAGGCCGGGGGCCGGACCAGCCGGCAGAACCTGCACGGACTGGGTGCGCACGGCCTGCTCCTTCGGCCCACCCTGGAAGGGGATCACCGTCGCGGACTCCGCCGCCTCGCGTCGCTCGCCGCTCTCGAGCGGGCTCGGACTCGTCCCGTCGGCGAGCAGCGGGATGTGCGCGAGGCGGACCAGCGCCCTTCCCGACAGGTCGGCGATCAGGAAGGAGACGGCCGTGGCGCGGAGCGCCAGTCCGAGCTCGCGGGTGACCGACTCGACGGACCCCACCGGCG
>JBMOMG010000222.1:0-8372 GCA_049323155.1 Actinomycetota bacterium
CCCGGCTCGGCGTGGAGCGATGCGCGCGACCTGCCCGCGCCGCCGGTGGAGTCGTTCCGAGCGTGGTGGCGGCGTACGACGGGGGGCCGGCGGTGAGCGCCCGGGACGAGATCCTCGGCCGCGTCCGGGGCGCCCTCGAGCACGCCGACCGGTCCGAGATCACCGTGCCGCGCGGCTACCGCGACGTGCCGGGCCCCGCCGACCTGGTCGGGCTCTTCGTGGAGCGCGTCGAGCACTACCGCGCGAGCGTCACCTCGTGCGGCGTCGGCGAGGTTGCCACGACGATCCGGTCCGTGCTCGGCGAGGGGCGGCGCGTGGTGGTGCCGGTGGACCTGCCGTACGACGTGCAGGGCGCTGTGCTCGACGAAGGGCTCTCGGCCGCCGACCTGGACCGGATGGACGCCGTCGTGACGGCCGCCGCGATCGGGATCGCCGCCACGGGGACGATCGTGCTCGACCACGGCCCCGGCCAGGGTCGGCGGGCGCTGTCGCTGGTGCCCGACGTGCACGTGTGCGTCGTACGCGCCGAACAGGTGGTGCACGGCGTGCCCGACGCCGTCGCGCGACTCGACCCGTCCCGGCCGCAGACCTGGATCAGCGGCCCCTCGGCGACCAGCGACATCGAGCTGAACCGGGTCGAGGGCGTGCACGGACCCCGCACGCTTCACGTCGTCCTGGTGTCCTGACCGCTCGCGCGGATCTCCTGCCAGCGATCGGTGGCCAGCTCGCTGGCGGTGCCCCGACGGGAGAACGAGTACTGCTGCCAGCCGCGCGGTGGCGCGTCGACGACGAGCCGGCCGTCACCGTCCACGTGGCAGCGGAGCTGCTCGACGGCCTCGAGGAAGCGCGGGTCCGCGCGCGCGGCTCGATAGTGCGACAGCACGTAGACGTAGTAGAAGAGGTTGTAGCGCCAGAAGGGGTACTCGACCTTCGTGAACCGGCTGCCGACGCCGAACGCGCAGGGCCCGAGGGGGCTCCGCGTCTCCCAGTGGCGCAGGAGCGAGTCGACCGCCGCTGCGAGGGCTTCCTCGTCCTTCTGTGGGTTGCTGCGGAACCGGAATGCGTCGAGGACGAACAGCGTCGCGCCGGGGTTGCTCGCATCGGTCTCCGGCGATCTGCCCAGCATCACCGTGGCGCACCGCCAGCCGCCGCCGGCCCACTGACCGTCGAGGAGCCATCGGTATCCCGCCTCCGCGCGGGGGTCTCGGGCAACGCCGAGCCTCCCCAGTGCGGCCAGCGCCTGCCCGGTGATGCAGGGGAGCTTGGCGCTCGTCGAGGAGTAGCGGAAGGCGCCGTCGGCGGTCTGGTTCCGGAAGAGGAGCTCGACCGCGCCGGAGATCAGCTCGTCGCTGTCGCGGGTGGCGCCGAGCTCGCCGAGGACGTTGAGCACGAGGAGCGTCGAGAAGCTCGCCGGGGCATGGACGTTTCCGTCCTCGCGGGACCAGAAGGGTCCGCGGTTCTCGCGCTCGCGGTCGAGGATCGACTCGATCTCACTGGTCCATTGCCGAGCGTTCATCTGCGCCTCACCACCCCTGCCAACAGACTGTCACCGATGTCTTGAGACAGGGCAGCACCCCCGTGGTGCCACCGGTCACCCAAGTCCTGAGACATCACCCCGAAACTGTCGGCGCCCGGCACTAGTGTTCGAACAAATGTTCGAACCGACTCGTGAGGGGGATGGATGGATCCGACAGAGACAGCGAGCCCCAAGGCTCCACCCGATACCAGTGACGATCGCGCCATCGACCACGACCGCGCGTTGATCGAGGCCGCGGTGGCCGCCACTGTGATGCGGAACCGGTCCCAGGCGCAGATGCTCGACGCGATGGCCTGCTTCCACACCAGGCGCGTGGCGGAGGTGGAGGCACGAGCGTCGGCTGGCGGCTCCTCGTCGGAACTGCCGGGCTACTTCCGGCTGACACCGTTGCAGGCCACCAAGGCCGAGTTCGGGCCGCTCCTCGCGCTGTCCGACATGTGGATCGAGGTCGACATCGACCTGACCAACGACCTGAAGCACTGGCTTCCCCAGCTGTGGGGGCGATGCCTGAGCGGCCGGTTGGACATCAGCCGCGCGCAGGTGGTGCACGCCCAGCTCGGCAACCTCACCAGCGACGAGGACAAGGCCGCCTACTGCGAGCTGGTCCAGGACTGGCTGGACCGCAACGACGACCCGGACGCGCCGGTGTTCCCGATGAAGCGATACCAGGTGCAGCGCGCGGTGCGCCGGATCTGCCTGAAGTTCCCGCAGAAGAGCGAGGACGAGTCATACGCCGAGGCGTTCAAGAAGCGGCGGGTCAGCATCCGCGACGGCGAGCACGGCATGTCCACGCTCGTGGCCACGATGGCAGCGCACGAGGCAATGCTGGTGGACTACCGGCTCACGCTCATCGCGAAGAGGCGTCGTGAGGAGCCTGGTGAGACTCGCACCCTCGAGCAGCTCAGGGACGACACGCTCGTCGACCTGGCACTCGGCCGGATCGCCGTGTCGGCGTCGGACGCTCAGCTCGAGGATCCCGACGACGCGGGTCCCGCTGTCGGCGAAATGGTCAAGCAGCGCGACCTGGTCGGGCAGTGGGCTCGGCCCGTGCTCTCCGTGATCGTGCCGCTGACCTCGCTCATCGAGGTCAGCGACGAGCCGGCCTTGCTCGGGGGCAGCCCGATCCCCGCCGACCTGGCCCGCCAGATCGCGGCCGACCCCAACGCGATGGTCTACCGCATGCTGGTGGATCCGGAGCGAGGGTTCCGGGAGCTGTCGGTCGACAGCTACACACCGACCGCCGCTATACGGCGGGAGGTGGCGGCCAGAGATCCCGAGTGTGTCTTCCCCGGCTGCACGCGGCCGGCGACGATCTGCGAGTGCGACCACCGGGAGCCGCATCCGGTCGGGCCCACGTGCACGAGCAACCTGCAGCCGCTGTGCGAGCACCACCACACCGTCAAGCACTCCGAAGGGTTCACCGTCGTGCGCAACGACGACGGGTCCTACACCTGGACCAGCAGGTTCGGTTCCGTCTTCCGCAAGCCGGCGCCGGACTACCCGGCGGTCGCGTGGCCCGTGCCGGACGAGCCGCCCGCCTGGTGGTTCGAGGAGGCCGACGAACCGTGCGTCGACGACGAGTGGCCCGACACCGTCCGGGAGCTCGTCGAGCAGCTGTCGCGCGAGACCCACGACCGGGAGCTCGCGGTAGCGGGTGCGCGGTAGGGCACTCGAGAAGACCCCGTCGACCTCCTTGTGGTTGCCTGATCGGATCGGACCGCGATGATCGGGTGCGCGCCATGCGTCGTCGGTCAGGGTAGGCCGTGAAAGGGGGCCGCATGATCGGAGTGCTCAACCGGCTGGTCGAGCTCGTCGAGGAACGACTCACCGACGAGCTGGACGTCGGCGCGCTCGCGGGGAGCCTCGGCTCGACGGAGTACCACGTCCGCCGGATGTTCTCCTCGCTGGCCGGGATGCCACTGTCGGAGTACGTCCGGCGTCGGCGGATGACCGTCGCTGCGGCCGACGTGGTCGCCGGCGGTGACGACCTGCTGAACATCGCGGTGCGGTACGGCTACGGCTCCTCCGAGGCGTTCGGCCGTGCCTTCCGGGCGGTCCACGGCATCGGACCCGGCGACGCGCGCCGGGACGGCGGTCCCCTTCGGACACAACCACAGCTCAGGTTCCGCCTGACCGTCGAAGGGAGCACCCCCATGGACACCCGCATCGTCGAACGACCAGCGTTCCGCCTCATCGGCCACGCCACCCGCGTGCCGCTGATCCACGAGGGGATCAACCCGCACATCCAGGCGCACGTCACCTCGTTCCCCGCCGCGGAACACCTCCGGCTCAAGAAGCTGAGCAACACCGAGCCCGCCGGGCTGCTTCAGGTGAGCGAGGGCGTGGACCCTGATGCCACGGAGGGCAGCGAGCTCACCTACCTGCACGGCGTTGCGGTCAGCGACCACACTCCGGTGCCCGACGACCTCGACGCGATCGACGTCGCGGCCGGCACCTGGGCGGCGTTCCGGTCCTCGGGTGCCTACCCGGCCGCGCTGCAGGAGACCTGGGCTGCCACCGCAACCGAATGGTTCCCGTCCAACCCGTGGCGGCTGCGGCCCGGCCCCTCGCTCGTGGCGGTGATCGACCGGACGGACGATTTCAGTACGGCGACCTGCGAGCTCTGGCTGCCCGTCGAACGAGCGGTCTAGGGCGGGGCGTGTCGTCTGGCATGCGGTCCGCCGACGTGATGCCAACTGGGTCTGCCCGACGAGCCAGCATTCGCGACTGGACGTCCCGCTCCTGCTCGCTTGTCGCGGAGTCGTTGCCATCCATGCCCACTAGCCAGACGAGTCCTCGACCGTGCGCCAGGGCGACGGAGTCGCCGCCGCGGTCGCGGACCAGCGCGACGGCATACGTGAGCCGATCGCCCGCCTGCCTCTGGGCCCAGTCGATCACCTGGAGGACGTCGGCGCCGGTGACGTCGTACGTCGCTGTCGACCCGCGCGTCGAGTCGGCACCGCTGCCGTGCAGGTACACCCGGAACCTGGGGTCGGAGTCCTCCCAGGCGCTGTCCCGCTCGTCGACCTCGACGATCCGCACCGTGCTCATGCACCCATGCTCGCTGGGCTGCGGCTATGAGCCAACTCATTTCCGATCCCGTCTGCAGGTCGCCCCGAGGCGTAGGAAGGAGGTATGGGTGAGACCGCGACGCGGAAGATCAGAAGGGCGACGGCGCTCAGCGAGATGTCGATCCTGGAGGAGGAGGGCCAGCACGGATACCACCTCGTGGACTTCGGCGTCCTCCGGCTCGAACTCGAACCGTCCGACCACCCCTGGCAACACCTGCGGCTGGTGCTGCCCTCGCCGGACGCCCTGGCCGCACTGCAGGAGGCCGGCTGGCGAGTCGTCGGCAGCTGGACCGTCTTCACCTACCTGAAGCGGCCGACGTCGAAGACTCACCCCGGCTGACGGGTCGACCGTTTGCCACCTTGCCCCGGTTGGTCACCTTCCGTCCGTTTCGACACTTCGACGTTTCGTAAATTCTCGGACGACTCACCGCGCGCGGGGTTGTGGGGGCATTCGACCCATTCCTAGTGTCGGGACCTTGTTGGGGGCTGGCGACGCGGGGGCGCCGCCGAAATCAGAAGCCGGCTGGGGAGCCGGAGGTGGGGGTTGATCACATGGTGCGAACCATGTCGCGAAGCATGCCGGTGTGGCGGCTCGCGTTCGTCGTACTGATAGCCGTGTTCCTGGTCGGGATGTCGCTCCCGGCGCAGGCAAAGCCCGGCAACGGCCAGGGCAACAGTCAGGGCAACAGCCAGAGCAGGTCGGACCAGGCACCGGGCCAGGCCAAGAAGGCCGAGCCGGAGGGCGCGGCCGCGCCCCAGGAGTCCGCGAACGCTGCGCCCGGGAAGTCCGACCAGGCGCCAGGCCAGCAGAAGAAGGCCGAGTCGCAGAGCCAGGGGTCGTCTCCGGGCAAGGGCAAGTCCGACCACTCCGAGGGCAACGCCTCGACGCAGGGCCCGTACGACGAACCGCAGCCGGAGAGCAACGCGGACAAGAACGCCGGTGGGGCGAACGCCGGTGAGTGTGTCGACGGTCCGAAGCACGCGTACTGCTCGACCCGGGACGGCTCGGCCTCGAAGAACGGCAACGGCGGCGGCAAGGCGACGGGCAAGCCGTGCGCGGGCTGTGTCGGCAAGGCCGACAACAAGAACCCCAAGGGCCAGTACCCGAACGGCAGCGACCGCAACGCCGGCTACGAGTGCGACCGCAACAATGGCATCGGCAAGTCCAACCCGGCACACACCGGCTGTACGACGGGCAACCCGTCGACGCCGCCGGTCGAGCCGCCCGCCCCGAAGCCTGAGGAGCCCGAGAAGCCCGGCAAGCCGGAGAAGCCGACGCCCCCGGGACAGCCGAGCACGCCCCCGGGTCCTCCGCCGGGCACCCCCGGGAGCCCGTGCCCCGAGGACATGCAGCGCGAGGACGGCCGGTGCGTCCCGCCGGTCGACGTGATCGAGGTCGAGCCGCCGGCGCACGAGGACGCCGACGAGGACGTGGTCGTCGCCGCTCCGACCGACTCCGGCAAGCCGCCGTCGTTGGAGCCTGAGGTCCTCGGCTTGGAGGCCGAGCGGCAGTCGCCCGCGGTCATCGCGGCGCCTGCCGAGGCGCAGGGATCACCCTGGAACGGCATCCTGCCCTGGACCGGTGCCGCCGGCGGCGTCGTCACCTCGGCGCTGGGCGGGATCACGCTGCTCGCCGCGGGGGTCCTGCTCCTCGCGGCGCGACGCCGCACCGTTTGACAGGCGAGGACCCCGGCTCCCCCGGATGTCATCGTCACAGGGGAGCCGGGGTCGCGCGGCGTGCGTGGATCGTCAGCGCGGAGCCATCCGCAGCGCGCCGTCCATCCGGATGACCTCGCCGTTGAGGTAGTCGTGGTCGATGATCGCCAGCGCGAGCTGGGCGTACTCCTCGGGTCGGCCGAGCCGCTGCGGGAACGGCACGCCCGCAGCAAGACCGGCGCGGAACTCCTCCGACACGGTGGCCAGCATCGGCGTCTCCACGATGCCCGGGGCGATGGTGCAGACCCGGATGCCGTACTGCGCGAGGTCGCGGGCGGCCGGCAGGGTGAGCCCGACGATGCCGCCCTTCGACGAGGCGTACGCCGCCTGGCCGACCTGACCGTCGTACGCCGCGATGCTCGCCGTGTTGACCACGACGCCGCGCTGGCCGTGCTCGAACGCGTCGGCCTTGGCGATCTCCTCCGAGGCCAGAGCAAGCACGTTGAACGTGCCGATCAGGTTGACCTGGACGATCTTGGCGTACAACGCGAGGTCGTGGACGCCCTTCTTCCCGAGGATCCGCATCGACGGACCGATGCCCGCGCAGTTGACGACCGTGCGCAGGGGTACGCCGGAGCCGGCCGCCTGCGCGACGCCCGCGCGGACCTGCTCCTCGTCGGTGACGTCGACCGCGACGTACTCGACGCCGTCCACCGCGGGAGCGTTCTCGATCGAGGTGGGCAGGTCGAACGCGAACACCTTCACGCCCTGCTTGGCCAGGGCTTCGGCCGTCGCGGCGCCGAGGCCGGAGGCACCTCCGGTGACGATCGCGGCGGTGTTGTCGAGCTTCATCTGGTTGTGCTCCTGTGTCGTCAGTTGGTGCGGGCGACGGTGATCGCGCCCTTGTTCTCGCGGTCGAGGTGACGTCCGATCACCATCCGCTGGATCTGGTTGGTGCCCTCGAAGATCTGCATGACCTTGGCCTCGCGCATGTAGCGCTCGACCGGGAAGTCGCGGGTGTAGCCGTAACCGCCGAGCACCTGCACGGCGTCGGTGGTGACCTTCATGGCGTTGTCGGTCGCGACCATCTTCGCGATGCTCGCCTCCTTGCTGAACGGCAGCCCCTGGTCCTTGCGCCGGGCGGCGGCCAGCACGGTGGCTCGGGCGGACTCGACGGCGGCGGCCATGTCGGCAAGTACGAACGCCAGGCCCTGGTGGTCGATGATCCGCTTGCCGAACGTCTCGCGCTCCTTGGCGTAGGCGATCGCGTGGTCCAGCGCCCCCTGCGCCAGCCCCGTCGCCACCGCGGCGATGCCGAGCCGGCCCGAGTCGAGCCCCTCGAGCGCGATCCGCAGCCCCTCGCCCTCCTCGCCGAGACGTCGCTCGACGGGGATCCGCACGTCGTCGAAGCGCATCGTGGCGGTGGCGGACCCGGTGAGGCCCATCTTCCGCTCCGGCGGGTCGGCGACCAGGCCCGGCGTGCCCGCCGGGACCAGGAACGTCGAGATCCCGCGGCTGCCCTCGCCGGTGCGGGCCATCACCTTGTAGAAGTCCGCCTGACCGCCGTGGGTGGTCCAGGCCTTCGCGCCGTTGATGACGTACTCGTCGCCCTCGCGGCGCGCGGTCGTCCGCATCGCCGCCGGGTCGGAGCCGGCGTGTGCCTCGGACAGGCAGTACGCGCCGAGCTGCTCGCCGCTCAGCATCTCCGGGAGCCACCGCTGCCTCTGCTCCTCGGTGCCCTTGGAGAACAGCCCGAAGCAGGAGAGCGCGTGCACCGAGACGCCGACACCGACGCTGGACCACACCGCACCGATCTCTTCGAGCACCTGGAGGTACACCTCGTAGGGCTGGCCACCGCCGCCGTACTCCTCCGGGTAGGGCAGTGAGAGCAGCCCCGCGCGACCGAGGATCCGGAACACCTCCCGCGGGAAGGTCTCGGTCGCCTCCGCCTGGGCGACCGCCGGCGCGAGCTCCTTCTCCACGAGCTCGCGGGTGAGCGCGATCAGGTCCGTGGCCTCGGCCGTCGGCATGACGCGGGTGGCTGGCATGGGCTCTCCTCGGGCTGGGTTCTGCGGGTCTCGGGGTCTCGGGGTCTCGACAAGCTCGAC
>JBMOMG010000223.1:0-8347 GCA_049323155.1 Actinomycetota bacterium
GGGCCGGCCGGTGCGGGCGGCCGGCCGGTCCGGCGGGTGGCCGGCCGGTGCGGGCGGGTGGCCGGGCGGCCGGGCGGCCCCAGCAACAATCGTTCACCTGAACGGTTGTGACGGCCGAACCGGCGCCGAACGCTGTCACAACCGGTCACCTGAACGATTGTGACGCCGAGTCGCCCCAGCTCCTCGTGCCTCGGCGCTCGGGCCGGCGGTCAGGACCGGTCGGCCGGACGCTTCCGTCGCTCGGCGGCCGGCGGCTTCGGCAGCGGCTTGGGCTCGGGCAGCGGCCCGAAGCTCGTCCGGCAGACCGGGCCGGCGCACTTCTGGAGGATCCTGGTGCGCCGGCCGAGCTCGCGCTGGATCGGCCGGTAGCGGGGGTTGTCGGTGACGGAGCGCTGCTGGAAGGGGTCCCGCTCCCGGTCGTACAGCTCGACGAACCCGTCGGTGAACCGGGCGTAGGTGTAGCGATCGGTGCGCACGCCGCGGTACTCCCACGGCGTCGTGGTGTCCCCGGACTGGATCAGGTGCGAGTCGTACCCCTTGGCCCGCGCCGAGCGCAAAGTCGGGAGCAGCGACTTGCCGTCCAGCCGGACCGTCGCCTTCGCCCGTCCCAGCTCGAGCATCGTCGGCACCAGGTCGAGCAGGGTCATCGTCTGCCGCCGGTGGACGTTCTTCGGGATGCCCGGCCCGCGGACCACCATCGGGATCCGCAGCGACTCCTCCCACGGCGGGGTCTTCCCCACGTAGTTGTGCTCGCCGTTGAGCCAGCCGTTGTCGGAGGTGAAGATGATGACGGTGTTGTCCAGCTCGCCGACGCGGCCCAGCTCGCGCACGATGTTGCGGACCGACTCGTCGACCGCCTGGAGGGACCTGATCCGCTGGCGGTGCAGGCGGAGGATCATGTGGTCGCCCTTGACGGTGGGCACCCGGTACTTCGAGTACTTGTCCGAGAGGTTCGCCTCCCGGTACGACGGCTTCCGCATCGACGGGGGCCTGGCGTGCACGAACATCTTCGCGTGTCGCTCGGCGGGCACCGGCGGGCGCCACTTCCGGTCGACCTTCATGCCGTGCGGGGCGATCTGCGAGGAGTAGATGAAGAACGGCCGGTCCAGCGCCGCGAACTCACGGATCATCGCGCGGGTGCGGATGTCGACCAGGTCGGCGGTGTAGACACCCTCGTACGTCGCGGGCTGGTAGTTGTTCAGCAGGGTGATGTCGTAGGGCCCGTAGACGTTCCTCACCGACGGGTCGAAGAACGTCCACCCCGGCACCTTGTCCATGGCCTCTTCGTAGCCGTTGAGGAACTTGCCGGTGAAGCCGGTGTTGTAGCCGGCCGCCTGCATCCACGCTCCGACGTTCGCCCGCGGACGGCGGAAGGCCTGCCAGCCACCCCACGTCCCGTGGTTGTGGTGCACGCCGTTGTTGTGGCCGTACTGGCCGGAGATCATCTCCGCGCGGGCCGGGCAGCACAGCGGGTGCGGGGAGACGAAGTTGTCGTAGGTGACGCCCTGCCGCGCGAGGAGCCGCTCGGTGTAGGGCATGTAGTCGAGGTCGCTGACGGCCTGGTCGTCGGAGGTGATCAGGATGACGTTGGGACGCCTGGCGCTGCCACGAGCCGGCGCCAGCGTGGCCTCGTCGAGCTCGATGACCGCAGGGTTCGCGCCCTGCAGCACCTCGAGGCTCTGCGCGGCCTCGAGGCTCTGGACGACGGCGGACTGCGGAACCAGGGCGACGGAGACGGCAGCGGTGAGGACGAGGGCGCGCAGGCTCGCGCGGAGGGTACGACGACGCAAGGCGGTGCGGTTTCTGCGAGACGGGACTGGCTCCGCCGGGGGCGGGGCGCGGTGACGTCGAGAAGTCTAGACAAGTAACCGCAGAGGGTATGCAAAACGAAAAAGTTCTGCTAAATGCCCGAAACCGGACGTCGGCGTGTCACACGTGACGGCGGGACTGCACGATCCGGAACCTCGAGGCGACGTAGGCCAGGTCGGTGTAGGAGGAGTTCGCGGCCGGGTTCGCGCCGGTGCCGTGGAAGTCGGAGAAGGCCGCCGACTGGTTCACGAGGACCTGTCCGGTGAGGTTCTCCGACAGCGAGACCCCTGCCTCCAGCGCCGCCTCCCGCATGTGCTCCACCACCGTCGGCGACGTGCTGTAGACCGAGGCGGTCATGGCGCCGTGCTCGGTCGCGGTGCGACGGAACAGCTCGACGGACTCCGCCGTACCGGCGGTGGAGATCAGGTAGGACACCGGCCCGAAGCACTCCTCCTGGTAGACCTCGGCGTCTGTTGCAGGCACACCGACCAGGGCCGGCGTACGGACCACCGCTCCCTCGAACGCCGGGTGCCGCACCGCCCGGGACTCGACGAGCACCTCCCCCTTGGTCGGTACGGCGGCCAGCCGGTCGAGCACCCCGTCGTTCACCACTCCACCGAGCAGCTCGACCGCTCGGGCGTCCTCGCCGAGGAGCCGGTCGAGCGCGGCGGAGATCCCCTCGGCGACCTCGGCGACGGACTTGTGGCCCTCGTCGGTGTCGATGCCGGACGCCGGCAGGAAGACGTTCTGCGGCGCGGTGCACATCTGGCCGGCGTAGAGCGAGAACGAGAACGAGAGGTTGGCGCACAGCCCGCGGAACGAGTCGGTCGAGTCGATCACGACCGTGTTCACGCCGGCCTTCTCGGTGAACACCACCGCCTGGCGCGCGTGCTCCTCCAGCCAGTTGCCGAACGCGCTGGAGCCGGTGAAGTCGACCAGCTTCACCTCGGGGCGCACGGCGATCGCGGCGGCCAGCCGGTCCGCCGGGTCCTCGGCCACCAGGGTGACCAGGTCGGGGTCGAAGCCCGCCTCGGACAGCACCTGCTGGGCCACCTGCACCGTGATCGCCAGCGGCAGCACCGCGCCCGGGTGCGGCTTGACGACGACGGGGTTGCCGCAGGCGAGCGAGGCGAACAGGCCGGGCCACGAGTTCCAGGTCGGGAACGTGTTGCAGCCGATCACCAGGGCCACGCCGCGGGGCACGACGGTGAAGGTCTTCTCCATCCGGATCGGCTCGCCGCGTCCGGGCTTCTCCCAGACCGCGGTCCGCGGCACCTGGGTCATCGCCGACCAGGCGTACGCCACCGACTCGAGCGCCCGGTCGAGCGCGTGTGCACCGCCGGCCTGGAAGGCCATCACGAACGCCTGCCCGGAGGTGTGCTGCACGGCGTTGGCCAGCTCGAAGACCCGCTCGTGCAGCCGGTGCAGGATCTCCAGGCAGATGCCGACCCGCGCCTCGGGGCCGGCGTCGCGGAACGCCTTCATGCCCGCCTGCGCCGCGGACAGCAGCGTGTCCAGGCCTGCCTCGGTCATCCGCGGGTAGGCCACCTCGAGCTTGAACCCGAACGGCGACTTCTCGCCGGTGACCGTGCCGTCGGCGCCCGGCGTTCGGAGCGGGAACGTCGAGCCGAGCCGGCTCTCGAAGGCTGCCTTCCCTGCGGGGGCCGCCTCCTCGCCGTACACCCGAGGTGACGGGTTCTCGTCGAAGGCGGAGAAGTACTCGCGGGTGCGGGTGGCGGTCACCGCCCGCTCGAGCAGGTCGCGGTGCCGCTCGAAGAGTTCGTGGCTCATGGTGTCCTCGTCCCGGGGATCGCCCGTTGTGACAGGTGCCGACGGATGCCGCGACAGTGTGTCACATCACACAGGAATCGGGGAGGTCTCCCGCCCCCGGTCCGACGGACTCCTAGGCTGTCTCGCGTGAGGACGAAGACCATGCCGTTGCACATGCGTCTGGTCCTCGTGAACGGTCTCGTCTTCGCCGGCGGCGTGCTAATCACCTCCCTGGCCCCCGAGCACGAGCGGGGGCCGGCCGCACTGCTGGCCCTGGTGCTCGGGGTCGCCGCGATCTTCGCCGTGAACACACGGCACCTGCGCCAGACGCTGACGCCGTTGATGTCCACGATCGGCACGTTGCGCAGCCGCTGGGAGAACGAGCACCGCACCCAGACCGCGCGCAACCTCGCCAGCCGCGAGTACGACGGTCAGCGGATGGCCGTCGAGCTGCACGACAACGTCAGCGACAACCTCTCGGCGGCGCTGGTGGCACTGAAGAAGGCGATCGACCACGCCCCGCCCGAGCTGGCCGCGGAGCTGAAGACCGTGCAGCACAACGCCCGGCTCAGCCTCGTCGAGATCCGCAAGATCGGCCGGCGGCTGCGCCCGGAGACGCTCGAGGACCTCGGCCTGCACAGCGCGTTGGGGTTCCTGGCGAGCAACCTGGCGGCCCGCTCCGCGGGGGTGCGCGTGAAACGGCACATCGAGGGCCCCTTCCACGACCTCGACGACGAGACCGAGCTGGTGATCTACCGGGTCGCCGAGGAGTCGCTGAACAACATCGGGCGCCACGCGAGGGCGCAGAAGGTCGAGATCTCGCTTCGTCGCGAGCAGGACACGCTCGTCCTGCGGGTCACCGACGACGGGGTCGGGATCGGCTCGAACGGCGAGCGCGGCGGCATCCTCGGGATGCGCGAGCGGGCCGCCCTGGTCGGCGGCCGGCTGAGCGTCGTACCCCGCCGCGGTGGCGGGACCGAGATCCGCCTCGACGTCCCCGCCCACCGGGCCAGCAGACCCGTGGGCTGAGGGCCGAGCGACTCGAAACCACCTCCGCGGGACTCGAACCGCGGGGGTGGCAGGCTGTGCACGTGCCGAAGCTGCGACGCATCCGACCCGCCGACCACGCCGACGTCCTCGCCCTCAACGAGGCGAACGTCGTGAAGCTCGCCCCGATGGACCGGGCACGCCTCGAGGAGCTCGACGCGTTGGCGGACCGGTTCGACGTGATCGACGTCGACGGGGAGTTCGGCGGGTTCGTGATCACGTTCACCGCAGGCACGTCGTACGACTCGGAGAACTACCGCTGGTTCAGCCGGCGGCACGGCGACCGGTTCTACTACCTCGACCGGATCGTGCTCAAGCCGCACCACCGACGGCAGGGCCTCGGCGGGTTCGTGTACGACGAGCTCGAGCACGTCGCGCGCCCGTACGGCCGGCTCGCCCTCGAGGTGAACCTCGTGCCGCGCAACGACGCCTCCCTGGCCTTCCACGACCGTCGCGGCTACGTCGAGGTCGGCCGGCTCGGCGACGAGGCGCACCTCGTGTCGCTGATGGAGAAGCAGCTGTCATGAGCGACACCCCCGAGGAGCGCGCCCGCCGCAGCGCCGAGGCGATGTGGGCCGGCGACGCGGCCAGCCAGGGGCTCGGGATGCGGCTGCTCGCGGTGGGGCCGGGCTCGGCGACGCTCGAGATGACCGTGCGCGAGGACATGGTCAACGGTCACGGGATCGGCCATGGCGGGTTCACCTTCACCCTGGCCGACTCGGCGTTCGCGTTCGCGTGCAACAGCTACAACCGCAGCACGGTCGCGCACGCCTGCGAGATCGCCTTCCACGCCCCGACCCGGCTCGGCGACGTGCTCACGGCGACCGCGTCCGAACGACACCGGGAGGGCCGCGACGGCACCTACGACGTGGAGGTGTGCAACGCCGCAGGTGTGGTCGCGACGTTCATGGGCAGAAGCAAGGAGATCCGAGGCGTGCTGTACGAGGAGGAGACCTGATGGGGCTGATCGTCGCCGTCACCGGCCCGACCGGCGAGATCGGCATTCCGGCCGTGGACGCGCTCGAGCGCGAGCCGGAGGTGGAGCGGATCATCGGGATGGCGCGGCGCCCGTTCGATCCGGCCTCGTACGGCTGGGTGAAGACGGAGTACCGCAGAGGCGACATCCTCGACCGTGACGCCGTCGAGGAGCTGGTCGCCGAGGCCGACGTGGTGGTCCACCTGGCCTACGTGATCATGGGCTCGCGCTCCGACAGCCGGCTGGTGAACCTCGACGGCACCCGGAACGTGTTCGAGGCGACCGCGGCAGCCGAGCGCCCGACCCGGCTGGTGTACACCTCCTCGGTGGCCGCCTACGGCTACCACCCTGACAACCCGCAGCCGCTCACCGAGGACGTGCCGACGCGCGGGTCGAAGGAGCACTACTACTCCCAGCAGAAGGCCGAGTGCGAGGGGCTCCTTGAGGAGACCACGGCCGGCCGGGGGCTCGAGGTGTACGTGCTCCGCCCGTGCATCGTCGCCGGACCGCAGGCGACCGCGCTCGCCGACTCGATGCCGTGGCGCCAGGTCGCCGAGCGGCTCCCGTCGGTGGTGCGCACGGCACTCGCCCGGGTGCCCGGCATGCGCATGGTCGTGCCCGACCCCGGCAACGAGCTCCAGCTCGTGCACCACGACGACGTCGCCCAGGCGATCGCCGCGGCTGCCGTGGGACGCGGAGAGCCCGGGGCCTACAACCTCGCCGCCGACGGCACCGTGAGCTTCGGCGACGTGGTCGCCGCGCTGGGCGCCCGGACCGTGCCGGTGCCCCGCCAGGCGGCCGTGCTCGCCTCCGGGGTCGTCGCCAAGCTGCCGTGGGTGCCGTCGCTGGCCGAGTGGATCCACGTCGCCCGGGTGCCGGTGCTGATGGACACCACCCGCGCGAAGGAGCGGCTCGGCTGGCGACCACAGCACAGCAGCGCGGAGACGCTGACGGAGATGGCGACCGCCTTGAAGCGTCGCGCAGGCAGCTGACCCTCTCGCTCGCCCGATCGCCCGCGGCGTCGTGCGCGCGAACCTAGACTCGAGGCGTCCCGTCTCCAGAAAGACCCCTTGTGTCCCGATCCGTGCGCGCCTCCGCGGCCGCTCTCGCGCTCGTGCTGCCGCTGGCGCTCGCCGGCCCCGTCCTGCCCGCAGTGGGGACGGCCGGCGCGGCCGCGACGTCGGGCACGGGCGCTGCCCCGGGTGACGAGCGGGCGGTCTCCCGACCAGTCGAGGACAGCTACTACCCCGCCAAGGGCGACCCGACGGTCGACGCGCTGCACTACGACCTGGACCTGACCTGGCTGCGGAAGGCACGGACGCTGCGCGGCGTCGCGACGATCGACCTCCGGGTGGCCCGCGACGACGTCGTCCTCAAGCTCGACCTGTCCCGCCGGCTCGACGTCACGTCGGTGCACCTCGACGGCGAGCAGGCGGCGTTCCGGCACGAGGGCAACCACCTGGTCGTCCCCGCGCTCGTCGACGAGGGCGAGCGCCGCACCGTCCGGGTCACCTACCGGGGCACACCAGGCCCGGCCGCCGGTCCGGCGAGCCGCCCCGACATCGCCCGGCTCGGGATGCGGGTCACCCTCGACGGATGGCTGTGGACGATGCAGGAGCCGTTCGGAGCGTTCACGTGGTACCCCGTGAACGACCACCCCTCCGACAAGGCGCTCTACACCGTCCGGGTCAGCGCCCCCGGCCGATGGGTCGGTGTCTCGAACGGCACGCTGGCGAGCCGTCGTACTCGTGATGGACGCACCGTCACCCGGTGGACCAACCGGGACCCGATGCCGGCGTACCTCCTCACTCTCGCCGTGGGGCCCTACCGGGCCTTCCGCCAGACGGGGCCCCGCGGGCTGCCGATCACCCACTGGGTCCCGCGCGACGAGCCCGAGCTCGTCAGACCGCTGCTCAGCACCCCCGCTGCCGTCCGGTGGCTGGAGAAGCGGCTGGGGCGCTACCCCTTCGAGAGCGCCGGGGTGGTCCTGACCCCCGGCGACTCCGCGATGGAGACACAGACCATGGTCACCTTCGGCACCGACAATTTCGGTCTCGGGGCCCGGCACGTCCGGTCGACCGTGGTGCACGAGCTCGCCCACCACTGGTGGGGCAACGCGGTGACCCCCTCGCAATGGCGCGACCTCTGGATGAACGAGGGCATGGCCACCTACCTCCAGGCGCGCTGGGACGCCGAGCACGGCGGGCCGGCCGAAGCATTCCGGTGGACGCTGGCGGAGTGGACCGCGTCGGACCAGTGGTATCGCGACCTCTACGGACCGCCCGGGCGCTTCGAGCGCGGGGAGTTCGGCTCGGTCAACGTGTACTACTCCGCAGCCCTGATGTGGGAACACCTTCGACGTCAGCTGGGGAGCGCCACGTTCCACCGCCTGACCCGACGCTGGCCGCAGTCGCGGCTGCACACCAACAGCGACCGGGATGCTCTCGTGCGCTGGTGGTCCGAGCAGGCCGGTCGCGACCTCGAGCCGTTCTTCGACCGCTGGCTGGACTCCCGGCGCTCACCCGCGTGACCCGCACCTGCACCGCCCCGGGCGTTGGCTTCCGGGGAGCAGCAGGGCCGTTGTCCTCTGCTGCTGGTGAGGCCCGCGGGCGACGATGGGAGCGAGAAGGAGAGAGGTGAGGTCGATGTCGGTCGACCCCGTTCCCAGGAGCGCTCCGCTCCCGGCCGGCCACGAGCACACGGGCCTGGCCCGCTGGGCGGTCGGCATCGCAACGGCGACCGCGG
>JBMOMG010000224.1:0-8320 GCA_049323155.1 Actinomycetota bacterium
CGTTCAGCTGACCGGTTGTGACCTCCGATGTGGCCGAAACAGACGTCACAACCGTTCAGCTGAACGATTGCGGCGCGTCGAGCGCCCCCACGGCCCCGAGCGCTCCCAGTGCCCCGAGCGCCCCCACGGCCCCGAGCGCTCCCAGTGCCCCGAGCGCCCCGGAGCCCTCAGGGAATCCGGCCGGTCTCACCAGCGGCCGCGGTGCCGGACCCAGATCGCGAGCAGCGGGTCGACGTAGCGCCACGGGCCCGGGCCGGCCGGGCCTTCGTCCCGCGTGACGTGCTGGCCCTCCCGGGCGAGCTCGCGCAATGCGCTCTGCAAGGTCGCGCGGGAGGTCTCCAGGCGCCGGGACGTCGTCGTCCCGGTCGGCGAGTCACCCTCCGCGAGCGCGACGAGCACCGCCTTCTTCCCGGTCGAGAGCTGGTCCCACACCGCCTGGTGCGCCTCGTGGGTGGTCGCCAGCGCCCGTCGTACGACGGCGTCGGCCAGCGCCACCCCCTCGACCTCCCCGCCTCCAGGATCCGCGGCGGGGAATGCATCCTGATAGTAGAATGTTCAACTATCAGGATCACCTCGAGAGAAGGAGCAGACGATGAAGAGGCTTGATGGACGTGTGGCCCTGGTCACCGGAGCGGCGAGTGGCATCGGCAAGGCGACTGCCGAACGCCTGGCGAGCGAGGGCGCCTCTGTGCTCATCACCGACATCGCTGTGGAGATCGGGGAGGCCACGGTGAAGGCGGTCAACGACGCCGGCGGCAAGGCGGCGTTCTTCCGCCACGACGTCACGAGCGAGAGTGACTGGAAGGGCGCGACGGCGAAGGCGGTCGAGCTGTTCGGCGGTCTCGACATCCTGGTCAACAACGCGGGCATGGGTGACCTCAAGACGATCGAGGACACGACTGTCGAGGAGTGGAACCGCACTGTTGCGATCGACCAGACCGGTGTCTTCCTGGGAATGAAGGTCGCCGCGCCGCACCTCAAGAGCTCCGCGCACGCCTCCGTCGTCAACATCAGCTCGATCTTCGGCACCAGCGGTGGCTTCGGAACCTCGCCTGCCTACCACGCGGCGAAGGGCGCGGTCCGGACGCTGACCAAGAACGCCGCCCTGCACTGGGCCACCGAGGGCATCCGGGTGAACTCCATCCACCCTGGCTTCATCGAGACCCCGATCCTGGAGCAGACCAAGGGCACCGAGTACTGGGACACGATGACCGCGCTGACCCCGATGGGTCACCTCGGCAAGCCGGAGGACATCGCGGCCGGCGTTGCCTACCTCGCCAGCGACGACGCGAAGTTCGTCACCGGTCTCGAGCTCTACGTTGACGGCGGCTTCATCGCCCGTTGACCTGCCCGCGGCCCAGGCGGGTCACCGGCTCCGCCCTTCGAACATGCAGCTGGGGCGCTCCGGGGTGCGTCGCACGCCTGGAGCGGCGCTGATCCGGAGCTGGCTGCATGTTCGACGGTCGCTCCGTCGCACAGACATGGCCCCCGTCCCTGAGCGGGACGGGGGCCTGGGTCTCGACGAGCTCGACCGGCGGGCTCGGCCGGCGGAGGTCAGATGTCGTAGTACATCTCGAACTCGTGCGGGTGCGGACGCAGGGCGATCGGGGCGATCTCGTTGTCGCGCTTGTACTGAATCCACGTCTCGATCAGGTCGGGGGTGAACACGCCACCCTCGAGCAGGTAGTCGTGGTCGGCCTCCAGCGCGTCGAGCACCGAGCCGAGGCTGGCCGGCACGGTCTCGATGTCGGCGTGCTCGTCCGGCGGGAGCTCGTAGAGGTCCTTGTCGATCGGCTGCGGGGGCTCGATCTTGTTCTTGATGCCGTCGATGCCGGCGAGCAGCATCGCCGAGAACGCCAGGTAGGGGTTCGACGAGGGGTCGGGGCAGCGGAACTCGACGCGCTTGGCCTTCGGGTTCGCGCCGGTGATCGGGATCCGGATGCAGGCCGAGCGGTTGCGCTGGCTGTAGACCAGGTTCACCGGAGCCTCGAAGCCGGGCACCAGGCGGTGGTAGGAGTTCACCGTCGGGTTGGTGAACGCCAGCAGCGACGCGGCGTGCTTGAGCAGGCCGCCGATGTAGTAGCGCGCCATGTCCGACAGGCCGGCGTAGCCGGACTCGTCGTAGAACAGCGGCTCGCCGTTGTTCCAGATCGAGGAGTGGACGTGCATGCCCGAGCCGTTGTCGCCGAAGATCGGCTTGGGCATGAAGGTCGCGGTCTTGCCGTTGCGCCAGGCGACGTTCTTGACCAGGTACTTGAACTTCATCACCGCGTCGGCGGAGGCGAGCAGCTCGTCGAAGCGCCAGTTGATCTCGGCCTGGCCGGCGGTGCCGACCTCGTGGTGGGCGCGCTCGACCTGCAGGCCGGCGCGCTCGAGCTCGACGGTGATCTCGTCGCGCAGCTCGGAGAAGTGGTCGACCGGGGGCACCGGGAAGTAGCCGCCCTTGTACTTCACCTTGTAGCCGCGGTTGTTGTCCTCCGACCCGGTGTTCCAGGCGCCGGCCTCGGAGTCGATGTGGTAGTAACCGGCGTTCGCCTTGGTCTCGAAGCGGACCGAGTCGAAGACGTAGAACTCGGCCTCGGGCGCGAAGAACGCGGTGTCGCCGATGCCGGTGCTCTTGAGGTACGCCATCGCCTTGCGCGCGATGTTGCGCGGGTCGCGGCTGTAGGCCTCACCGGTCAGCGGGTCGTGGATGAAGAAGTTGACAATCAGCGTCTTGTGGGTGCGGAACGGGTCGAGGTACGCCGTGGTCGGATCGGGGAACAGCGACATGTCCGACTCGTGGATCGCCTGGAAACCACGGATCGACGAGCCGTCGAAGCTCAGGCCGTCCTCGAACACCGACTTGTCGAACGACGAGACCGGGACGGTGAAGTGCTGCATCACGCCGGGCAGGTCGCAGAAGCGTACGTCGATCATCTCGACGCCTTCGTCCTTGATGTACTTCAACAGCTCGTCGGCGTTCGCGAACATTCGTCCTCCTCGGCCGCGTGGTGCGGTCCAGATGATGTCTCTCAGCTCCAAGCGATGCGACGCTGCACCACTGCCCCGGAACCTATGAAGGGGCGATTAAGCGACCGTATCCGGTTTGTTTCGAGCATGTAACAAGCTGGGTGGAGGATCACAGGCGGTCCAGGCAGGTGCCGGCCGGGCAGCCGGGTAGCGTTGGCCGGGTGAGCCAGCCCCCGTCGTCCGCCGCCGGCCCGACCCCTGCCTACCCCGGCCAGCGGCTTGGCCTCCCCGAGCACGGACCCGGCTCGGTTGCGGGGTGGGGCCGCCGGTTCGCCGCTCTCGCGGTGGACTGGGTGGCCAGCTCGCTGGCCGCCGTCGCGCTGTTCGGCTACGAGTGGTTCGGGGACACCGTCGGCCAACAGGGCTGGGTTGGGTTCAGCCCATGGCTGGTGTTCGTGGTGGAGCGCGCGCTGTTCACCGCCTTCATGGGCGGCTCCTTCGGACAGCTGCTGGTGCGGGTGTCCGTGGTCCGGCTCGACGGGCGGCCGGTCGACGTACTCCGGGCGCTCGGCCGCTCGGTGCTGATCCTGCTGGTCGTCCCGCCGCTGGTGTTCAACTCCGACCGTCGCGGCCTGCACGACCTGGCCGTCGGCACCGTGGTCCTCCAGCGCTGACCCGCGGGACCTCCGCCCCTGCCCTCGCGCGTTCCGCGCTCCTAGCGTGGACGCAGGCACAGGTACGGCGGGGAGGTGCCGCATGTACGCGAACCGGGTCGATGCCGGCCGGAAGCTGGCCCGAGCTCTCGAGCACCTGAGGGGACCGGAGACGGTGGTCCTCGGTCTCCCACGCGGTGGGGTGCCGGTGGCCTACGAGGTGGCCAGGGCCATCGAGGCCCCGCTGGACGTGATCGTGGTGCGCAAGCTGGGCGTGCCCTTCCAGCCGGAGCTGGCGATGGGTGCCGTGGGGGAGGAGGGCGTCCTCGTCCTCAACCCCGACGTGGTCCGGATGGCCCACATCAGCGAGGAGGAGATGGCCTCGGTCGAGCGTCGGGAACGGGTCGTCGTGCAGGAGCGGGCGAGCCGCTTCCGCTCGGGACGCCCGCGCCGCTCGCTCGACGGCAAGGTCGCGGTGATCGTCGACGACGGTGTGGCCACCGGAGCGACGGCCCGTGCCGCGTGCCGGGTCGCCCGGGCCCTGGGCGCGGCGAGGGTGGTGCTCGCCGTCCCGGTGGGCCCGGCGGACGTCGAGACCAGGTTCCGCAGCGAGGCCGACGAGGTGGTCTGCCCCGACCAGCCCTACGAGTTCTACGCGGTGGGCCAGTTCTACGTGGACTTCTCGCAGACCACGGACGACGAGGTGACCACGCTGCTGCAGCGACGCACCGACGAGCTCGCGGACGCGGTCGCGGCCGACGCAGCCGCGGAGACGCAGTCGGTGGACGAGGACGTGGAGATCACCCTTGACGGGCTCACGCTCCACGGACGGCTGACCGTCCCCGCGGGAGCGATCGGCGTCGTGCTCTTCGCGCACGGCAGCGGCAGCAGCCGGCACAGCCCGCGCAACCGGTACGTCGCCACCGTGCTGCAGGACGCCGGCATCGGGACCTTGCTGTTCGACCTGCTCACCTCCGCCGAGGAGCACGACCGGCGGATGGTGTTCGACGTCGACCTGCTCGGCACCCGGCTGGCCCGCACCACCGCGTGGCTGAGGACCCAGCCGGCCGTGGACGGGCTCGCGGTCGGCTACTTCGGAGCGAGCACAGGCGCGGCGGCGGCGCTGTGGGCGGCCGCCGACCCCGAGCAGCACATCGCCGCGGTGGTGTCACGCGGAGGCAGGCCGGACCTGGCGATCCCGCGGCTGCCCGAGGTCGAGGCGCCGACCCTGCTGATCGTGGGCGGGCACGACCTGATGGTGCTCGACCTCAACCGGGAGGCGCAGCGGCACCTGACGTGCGAGAACCGGCTGGCCGTCGTACCGGGGGCGACCCACCTGTTCGAGGAGCCGGGCACCCTCGCCCAGGCCGCCGCCCTGGCTCGGGACTGGTTCAGCGACCGTCTCCGGGCCGCCGCAGGGTGATCTGCGCGACGTCGAGGTAGCCGGCCCGGAAGCCCGCCTCGCAGTAGGCGAGGTAGAACTCCCACATCCTGCGGAAGGTCTCGTCGAAGCCGAGCGCCGCGACGCTCGGCCACTGGTCGAGGAACCGCTCCCGCCACAGTCGCAGGGTGTGTGCGTAGTGCCGACCCATCGGCGAGAAGCCGGAGACCGCCAGCCTCGTGTGGTCCGCGACGACGCCCTCGATCGCCTCACGCGAAGGCAGCAGCCCGCCGGGGAAGATGTACTTGTGGATCCACGTGTAGCTGTCGCGGGTCGCGAGGTAGCGGTGGTGCTCGAGCAGGATCGCCTGGACGACCGCCCGGCCCCCGGGCGCCAGCAGTGAGTCGATCGCGGCGAAGTACGTCGGCCAGTACCGCTCGCCGACCGCCTCGATCATCTCCACGCTGACCACCGCGTCGAACTCACCCGTCTGGTCGCGGTAGTCGCGCAGCGCGATCTCCACCCGGTCGCCGACACCCGCGGCGTCGACCCGCTGCCGGGCCAGGGCGGCCTGCTCGGTGGAGATCGTGATCGTCGTGACGTGGGCGCCGCGTTGTGCTGCCCGGATCGCGAGGGTGCCCCAGCCGGTGCCGATCTCCAGGACCCGGCTGCCCTCGGTGACCCCGGCCGCGTCGAGCACCGCGTCGACCTTGCGCAGCTGGGCGTCCTCCAGGTCCGCCTGCGTCGGAGCGGGGTCGAGCCTGGCGAACAGCGCGGAGGAGTACGACAGCGACGGGTCCAGGAACGCCGCGAACATCTCGTTGGACAGGTCGTAGTGGTGCTCGATGTTGCGGCGGGCGCCGGCCTTGGTGTTCTCCGGGTTCAGCCCCCGGGGGAGCACCGCGTGGCGCAGCCGGTAGAACGTCGGGTGCACCAGCTCGGTGAGCCGGCGGGCGAACGGGGTGAGCGCGTCGGCGAGGTCGGTGCCCGGCGCGGTGCGCCACTCGCCGGCCATGTAGGACTCCCCGAACCCGATCAGCGGGCTCTGCCCGAGCCGGGCGAAGAACGCGTCCGGGTCGGCGACCTCGAGCACCGGGCCGGCTCCGCCGTACACCTCGCCGGTGGCCAGCCGGACGGTCACCGGCACCTTGCCCAGGATCCGCCGGACGGCGAACCGGGCCAGGCGACCGCGGACCGCGAGCGACGGCGCCGGCGGGAGCTGCCGGGAGGCGTCGGTGCCCGGCTCCGAGGCCGCGCCGAGGCGGGAGGTGACGGGGGAGGAGGTCATGACACGCCTTTCGGAGCCGGGTGCTGGGGGCGGGGGACCACGGGGAGCCGGCGCAGCCAGAGCCGGACTCCGTGCCAGCGGATCAGGGCGGAGACGCGGTGGGAGGGCAGTGGGTTGCCTGCCACTCTCCTGAGGGTATGCCTGCGTGAGGCCCGGCGCAGGTCTCCGTGGACGGCGGCCGTGAAGAGCAGCCGGCCGTCGGGTGCGGTCAGGGTGATCGCGACCGCGACCTCGTCGTCGGTCAGCTTGGTGCGGAAGTCGTAGCGTCCCTCGACGGCGAAGAACGGCGAGACGTAGAACTCCTTGGGCGCGGTGGCCCGCGCCGGGGTACCGCGGTCGACGGCCAGCGGGTAGCAGTGCCGCTCGCCGTAGGTGTTGTGTACCTCGGCCAGGACCCCCTCGAGCTCGCCTCGCTCGTCGAGGACGAAGTA
Organism: Actinomycetota bacterium; assembly: GCA_049323155.1. Taxonomy (GTDB): domain Bacteria; phylum Actinomycetota; class Actinomycetes; order Propionibacteriales; family Nocardioidaceae; genus Nocardioides_C. Next base: position 6,706 of record JBMOMG010000224.1, read on the forward strand.
GGTGCTCAGCGGGTCGAAGACGTAACCGAGGCTGCGGGCGTTGGCCAGCAGCAGCACCCGGTGCGCCGTCCACGGAAGCCCGTGCTCGGCGATCGCGGCGCGTGCCTTGTGCGCCAGGGGGCGTCGGTCGGCGGGGTCGAAGTGGTCCTGTGAGCGGATGGACGCCAGCGGCCGCAGCCAGCGGGGGAAGGCGGCGTTCGGGTCGGCGAGGTCGACCAGCCACATCGTCGTACGGTGGCTGAACTCGTAGCGGAACGGGTGCAGCCGCCGGTGGTGCACCAGCGCCCCGACCGCGGCCGGCACGGTCACCAGCTCGCTCCCAGCGCCTCGGCCGCGGCGGCACCGGCGCGGCAGCCGTCCTCGTGGAACCCCCAGCCGTGGTAGGCGCCGGCGAAGGCCAGCCGGTCGCTGTTCAGCCCCGCGAGCCGCTGCTGGGCGGCGACCGAGGCCGCGGTGTAGGTGGGGTGCTCGTAGGTCATCGTCGCGATCACGTGCTCGGGAGCGGGGCCTTGGTCCGGGTTGAGCGTGACCACCAGCGGCTCGGCCTCCGGGTGCCCCTGCAGCCGGTTCATCCAGTAGGACACCCGCGTGCGGTCGGTGGGCGTGTCGCAGTCCTCGAGCCGGTAGTTCCAGCTGGCCCGGGCCCGACGGGTGGCCGGCAGCGCACTCTCGTCACGGTGCAGCCAGGCGACGTTGGTGGAGTACTCGAAGGCACCGAGCACCTCCTGCTCCTCGTCCCCGGCATCGGTGAGCAGCGCCAGTGCCTGGTCGGCGTGGGTCGCGATGACGACCTTGTCGAAGCTGTGGTGCTCGCTCGGCCCACCGCCGGCTGGGCGTACGTCGAGCTCGACCGCGTCGGGCTTGCGGCTGACCGCGGTGACCCGGGAGCCGGGGCGGACGACGTCCAGACGCTCGGTCACCGCGTGCACGTAGGACCGCGAGCCGCCGACCACGGTGTGCCAGGTGGGGGCGTCGCCGAGGGTGAGGAAGCCGTGGTGGCGCAGGAAGGCGAACAGGTACGCCGCGGGGTAGGCCAGCGCCTCGGTGTGCCCCATCGACCACACGCAGGAGACCACCGGCAAGGCGTAGTGGGTGACGAAGTGCTGGTCGAAGCCGTGCTCGGCGAGGAACTCCCCGTAGGTCTGCTCCGAGCCGGCCTGCTCCTCGAGGTGACGCAACGCCTGCCTCTGGAACGAGCGCACCTGGAGCAGCAGCCGCCAGAACGACGGGTCCACCGCTCGCCGGCGCTGGGAGAAGATCCCGTCGGCGCGGCGGCCGCCGGTGTAGCTGAGACCGCAGCCGGAGCAGGAGATGTTCATGCTCATCTCGGTCGGCCGGGTGCGCACACCGAGCTCGTCGAAGAGCCGCCGCAGCAGCGGGTAGGTGCGGTCGTTGAGCACGATGAACCCGGAGTCCACCGGGACCGTCCCGCCGGCGACCGGCACGTCATGGGTGTGGGCGTGGCCGCCGATCCGCGGGTCGGCCTCGAACAGCGTGACGTGGTGGCTGCGCTGCAGCAGGTAGGCGGCGGTGAGGCCGGAGATGCCGCCGCCGATCACCGCAACCGTCGGCCGGTCGTCGTACGACGGCCCTGGGCTGGTGTGCTGGGTCTCCC
>JBMOMG010000225.1:0-8254 GCA_049323155.1 Actinomycetota bacterium
CAGCGTCGAGAAGCTCGAGGCGCTCGAGGAGTGGACCCGGTCACTGTCCGGCAAGCTGACGGCCGGGCAGTCGCTGCGCTCGGCCCTCATCAAGTCGCTGCAGTCGGTGCCGGCACCCATCGAGCGCGAGGTCGGCCTGATGGTCTCCCGGCTCTGGAACAACACCGCCACCACCGAGGACGTCCTGCGCGCCTTCGCCGAGGACCTCAACGACTCCACCGGCGACGTCGTGGCCAGCCAGCTGATCCTCGCCGCCAGCGGCCGCGGACAGGCCGGACTGGCCAAGGCACTGGACGCCCTCGCCGAGACCGTCGCGGGCGACGTGCGCGCCCGCCGCCAGATCGCCGCCGACCAGGCCAAGCCCCGCACCACCGCCCGCACCGTCACCGTCATCACCCTCGGTGTGCTCGGCATCCTCGCCTTCACGGGCGACTACATCGAGCCCTACGGCACCCCGCTGGGCCAGGTCGTCCTTGCCGTCCTGCTCACCGCGTACGTGGCCACCCTCCTCTGGATGCGCCGGATGGCCGTTGCCAAGCCGCTCCCGCGGTTCCTCGACACTTCCGCTCGGTTCGCGATAACTGAAGCCAATGCCGGTGGGAACCCGAGGGTGGGTGCGTGATGTCGCGCTCAGTATGGGGTGTCGGTTCACGAACCGGAGGGTCCGGTGGTGAAGTCGTCGAGCTCTGGGTGGTTGATGGTGCTCGCGTAGTGCTCGGCGGTGGCGATGGTGACACCGAAGAAGTCGCAGATCTGACGCAGGTCGCCGCCGGCGTGGACCTCAGCCAGGATGCGGTCTTGGCGCAGGGTGTTGGCCGACATGCCGAGCTTGTCGGTCAGCCAGGGCACCTTGACCTGCTCGAGGGTGCCGGCAGAGCGGCTGTGCATCAGGAAGTGCGGGTTGATGCTGCCGGGCCACCGGTCGTGGCGGTGGGCGAGATATGCGTCGAGCTTGGCTTGAGTCTGGGGCGCCAGCAGGATCGTTCGGTCAGGCAGCGCGATGCGGTGGTCGCGGACGTCGGTCAGCTGCAGTGCGCACGCCTCGCCCGGTCGCAGCCCGTGGATGCCGATCAGCGTGGTGATCGCAGCAGTGGCGGGGTCCGTGGATTCGAACGCCTGACGGATGCGAGCGGTGTCGATGGGCATCGGGATCCGGCGCTCGAGGTTGCCGATCCGCATCCTTGCCATCGGATTGGCAAACAGCACGTGGTGGCGCTTGAGGGTGGTGAAGATCGACCGCAGCGCGTTGCCGAGCGTGACGCGCGGACTGCCCTGGGCGGGCAGGACGGCGAGGATGTCGTCGCGGGTGATCTCCCGCAGGGAGCGGTGACCAGCCTGTGCCCACCCGCGCAGGGTGGGCATGGCCCACAGGGTCCGGGTCTTGATGGTGACGTCGTGGCGGGGTCGGCTCCGGGGTGGAGTGGTGCTGCCGAGGTGCAGGACGTTGAACCAGGTCTGCAGTTCGCTGGCCATCGGGGCGGGCAGGTCGGCGATCTGGCGGGCGAACCACGTGTGCAGGGTGGGGATCGTGTCGTCGAGGAGCAGGTCGTTGTCGGCCAAGACCACGAGCGGCAGCCGAACGCTGAGTCCCAGGTCCGTCAGGCCGTGCACGTCGCTGGCCTTGATCGGACCGGCGGTGAGGCGGTGTCGGGCTTGCAGGACCCGCAGGGTGATCCGGGTCCTGACGGTTTGGCGTGCGGTCCAGCCGTGCCGTGCGGCGTGGTCGACTGCGAGTCGGTCGAGGGTCTCGGCGAAGCGGATGCTGGGCGGCTCGCCGAACCCGAAGCGGCGGGCGGTGTCCTCAACGCGGTCGTAGGCGAAGAGGTCGAGCTGGTCGGGATCGACGGGAGGCCGTGGTCGGACGAGCTCCTGCGCGGCTTCGTCGAACCGCGGGTCGTGGCCGGATGGATGGATCTGGTCCTCCGGCCTGCTGTAGTCCCGCCGGGGACGCGGCGTGTAGCCGTTGCGGTAGCCGACCATGTTGGCCAGCCAGAGCTGCTGACTGCCCGGGTTGGCGGCGCGCACGTCGCGTGGGAGCCCTGCTTGGGCTTGGTAGTGGAAGGTCTGCAGCCAGCACAGCCGACATGCCTGGTGCTCGTTGAGGGACAGCTCGCGTCGGCACGAGATGCACTCGCTGACCTCTCGGTTGCGGTGTCGCCAGCCGACGCACGCCGCGCACAGCCACTTCAGGGTGCGGGTGGCGCCCCAGGCCAGGCAGTCGCAGTGGAGTCCAGCAGAGTGGTGTACGACGGCCCCGGGTGAGCGTGCCTCCAACGTAGGCGCGGCCACCGGGTGGATCCTTCGAGTGATCTCTCACAACCGACTCGAAGAAGGACACCACGATGACCGCTGGACCCAGTATTGACCCTGCCCAGTTCCTCAATGAGCAGCTGGCGCAGGCGAGCCCTGACTTGATGCGGGAGCTGCTCACCACGTTCGTCAACGCGCTGCTCTCGGCCCAAGCCGACGCGGTGTGCGGCGCCGGGTACGGCGAGCGCAGCAACGAGCGGGTCAACTCCCGCAACGGCTACCGCCACCGCGACTTGGACACCCGCGTCGGCACCCTCGACGTCGCAGTCCCCAAGCTCCGTCAGGGCTCGCTCTACCCCGACTGGCTGCTCGAGCGTCGCAAGCGTGCCGAGCGGGCGCTGACCAGCGTGGTGGCGACCTGCTACCTGCTAGGGGTCTCCACCCGGCGGATGGACAAGCTCGTGCAGACCCTCGGCATCACCGGGCTGAGCAAGAGCCAGGTCTCGGTGATGGCGCGTGAGCTCGACGAGCATGTCGAGCAGTTCCGCACCCGGCGCCTGGAGGACGCCGGCCCGTTCATCTTCGTGGCCGCCGACGCGCTGGTGCTCAAGGTCCGCGAGGGCGGCCGGGTGGTGCCGGTGCACGTGCTGGTCGCGACCGGCGTCAACGCCGACGGCCACCGCGAGATCCTCGGCGTCCAGGTCACCAGCAGCGAGGACGGCGCCGGCTGGCTCGCCTTCTGGAGGGATCTGACCGCCCGCGGCCTGACCGGGGTCAAGCTGGTCACCTCTGACGCCCACCGCGGCCTGGTCACAGCGATCGAGGCGACCCTGCCCGGGGCGTCGTGGCAACGGTGCCGCACCCACTACGCCGCGAACCTGATGTCGGTGACCCCGAAGTCGAGCTGGGGGTGGGTCAAGGCGCTGCTGCACTCAATCTACGACCAGCCCGACGCAGACGCGGTCCACGCCCAGTTCGACCGCGTCGTCGACGCCCTGACCGAGAAGCTCCCCAAAGTCGCCGAGCACCTCGAGACCGCCCGAGCCGACATCCTGGCCTTCACGCCGTTCCCCAAAGAGATCTGGCGCCAGATCTGGTCCAACAACCCCAACGAACGGCTCAACCGCGAGATCCGCCGCCGCACCGACGTCGTCGGAATCTTCCCCGACCGCAACTCGGTCATCCGGCTCGTCGGCGCCGTCCTCGCCGAGCAACACGACGAATGGGCCGAAGGCCGCCGCTACCTCGGACTCGACGTCCTCGCCCGCGCCCAAGCCGTCGACACCAGCACCACCGAGGAGGTGACCGACCAGCTCACCATCCAGGCCATCACAGCCTGAACAACAACGACGAAGGATCAGACCTCGTACACCACGCCCGCGGACTTGACCGCAGTCGCGACAGGAGTCGGGCAGCTGCGGTGCGGCCGGGTGGCAGCGCCGGCACAGTCTTTCGGACCAGTAGTCGCCGACTGCGCCGCAGCGCCGGCACGGCAGCGGTCGGCCGTTGGTGCCGGGCTTGCAGTCGTAGCAGAAGCGCCTGCCGTGGTAGGCCTGCGGTTTGAGCCCGCAGCCGTGGCATATCTGGGGCTTGGTCACGCGGGTGGCTTGGTGCGGGTCCGTCCTGGTGCCGGGCGTCGCGTGGTCTTCTTCGACCCTTGCGCCGCGGCTGCCCTCTGCTTCTCAGGCTTGCGGGCCGCAACTGCTTCGGGCTCGCAAATCAGCAGGTCGGTGGGTGTGCAGTTGAGCACGAAGCAGATCACGTCGAGGTCCTCGAGCCTGATCGTGGTCGGGGTGCCGGCCCACCAGCCCGACATCTTTCCCGCGCTGATCTCCAGCCCTGCGTCGGCGAACATCTGGCGTAGCTGGGTCGACTTCCAGATCCCGGCTTCGGCGGCCTTCATCCTCATGTTCCAGCGCATTGAATCATTCCTCCTCGTTCGTCCGCGCGTTGCCGCTCGTGCTGCTCGGCTGGTCGCTCGTCGGGCTGGTCGCGCCGAGGCGGGCCAGGGTCCGCTGTGTCGACTCGGCCCAGGACGTCTCGATGTGGTTGGTCTTGACGTGGATGTACTGGGTGGTCGTCGAGAGCCAACTGTGTCCCAGCAGTTCTTGGATCGCCTTGAGCGTCATGCCCTGCTCGTAGAGGTGGGAGGCGCAGTAGTGCCGCAGCACGTGTGGCGAGAGGCGGCCAGACCATCCGGGCAGCCAGCGGCCGACGGCCTCGCCCAGTCCGGTCCGGAGAGCCTCGGCGCGGATGCGGGTGCAGTGCCCGGTCATCGGGTCGTGTCGTTCGCTGGGGAACAGGGGTGCGTTGGGGTCGTCGTATTCGTCCCCGTACTGGGGTCGCACGTCGTTGAGCCACCACTCCAGCAGCGCGTCAACGTCATCGATGGCCGGAACGATGCGGACCTTGGCTCCGCGGCCGCGGCTTCCCTTGCCGTGGCGTATGTGGAGCTTGCCGTGGTTGCCGAGCTCGGGATGCCAGTCGCCGATGTCGAGCATCACGGTCTCGTTGATCCGCAGGCCGATCCGTCGCCACAGCGATGCCGCGAGGTAGTCCCGGGCGGCCGGCAGGTACTTCCGTACCGTGGGCAGTTTTTCGGCCCATCCTTCGAACAGGTCGCGGACCTCGTCGTCGCGTGGAGGGATCCGGCCGGCGGTCGCCGCACCGACCGCTCGAGGCCGGTTGAACTCGTCGATCGGCTGGACCACGACCTGGTCGAAGACGGCGTGGATGTCGCCCTGGTAGCGCACGATGACGAACTCGTAGAACTTGGCCAACGCGGCCGCCTTGCCCGCCACGGTCGACGTGGCGAGCCGGCGTTCGCGGCGTGCTGCGCGCAGGTACCGGTCGGCGTCCTCGGCCTGCGCTGTCCACAGCGGTCGCCCAAGGAAGTGCGCGAACTCGAAGACCACCGAACGATCTGCCGCGGCGGTCTTGTCGTTGATCCCCACCGCCGACAACGACAGCGAGTACTGGTCGATCAGCTCCTGTTCGAACTCCTCGACATCGACGCTGCTCCGCAGGCTGCGCGCGGAGTCCAGCGACCGGACCACGGTAAGAGTCACCGAACCACCGCTTCAGGAGTCGGAGTGAACTGTCGCGAAGGTAGCAGAGTTGTCGGGAATCGTGAAGGTCGGTCGTACTCAGTGCACGCCGTACGTGTGGTCCATCGCCGCAGGTCACAGGCCAGCGCGGACAAACCGGCCAGAAACGAACTGGATGGAACTGAAGTACTCCAGGCCCGCAACGCGCACCGAGCGACGCACGGGGAGAAGGAAGGAGCACGCGCATGACCGGCCTCCAGCTCGCGCTCGCCAGCGGCACCCTCCTCGGGCTCGCGGTTGCCCTGCTCGTGTGGCGCCTGGCCCCGTCCGACCCCGACCTCACCGACGCTCTGGACCGGCTCTCGCCCGGCCACGTCGTACCCCGCCGCAGCGCCAGCCCGCTCGACGTCGAGAAGAGCACCGAATCCGGATCCCTCGTCGACCGGATCGGCGTGTGGGCGATCAAGAACCTACCCGGGGGAGCGTGGGCACACACGCCCCGCAAGGACCTGGCCATCCTCGGCATCAGCGAGACGCGGTTCTACGGCGAGAAGGTCGTCTGGGCGCTGCTCGGCCTGACCATGCCGCCGCTGTTCGCGGCGTTCTTCGCGCTGATCGGGCTCCCGCTCCCGTTCGTGATCCCCACCTTCGGGTCCCTCGCGCTGACCGCACTGTTCTGGTTCATGCCCAACTACAACGCCACTGATGACGCCAAGAAGACCCGCATCGAGTTCAGCCGGGCCCTGGGCGCCTACATCGACATGGTCGCCACCGGAGTCCGTGACGGCTCCAGCGGCCAGCAGGCGCTGCGCTCCGCGGCCGAGGTCGGCGACAGCTGGGTGTTCAAGCGGATCGAGACCGAGCTGCGCCGCGCCCGCTACATGACCCGCGCCCCCTGGGACTCCCTGCACGGGCTTGCCGATGACCTCGGCGTCCCCGAGCTCGACGACCTCGCCGACATCATGCAGCAGTCCGGCCAGGACGGCGCCCAGATCTACCACAACCTCCGCGCCCGCGCCGCCGCACTCCGCTCGGCGATGCTCAGCGCCGAACTCGGCAAGGCCAACGCCGTCTCCGAGCGCATGTACATCCCCGCCAGCCTGCTCGGCATCGTCTTCATGGCGATCCTCGTCACCCCCTCGATGCTCCGACTCGCGAGCTAACACCGACGTCAATCCCGGACACCCCGAACTCCACCACCCAGAAAGGAACAGAGGCGATGTTGAAGCTCTTCATCACCCTCCAGGTGACGGCCCTGGCCGTGATCGCCAGCATGGAGGACCGCATCGTCGAGCACCGACGCGACGAGCACGGCTCGGTCACGATCGAGCAGGTCATCTGGGCCGGCGCGGTCATCCTCATCGTCGGCATCGTCGTCGCCGCGATCAGGGCGTTCGTGACCAGCGAGGCCGGAAAGATCAAGTAGGCGGGACCGAGTTTCGCCATGTTCTCCAGCTCCCGCCGCCGACGCCGGGACGAGCGCGGCTCAGTGGCCATCCAGATGGTCTTCCTGATGCCGGCGCTCTTCGCGGTGATGTTCCTTGGTGTCCAGGGCGCGCTGTACTACCACGCCCGCGAAGTAGCGCTCGCGGCCGCGCAGGAGGGCGCACGCGAGGCGGGCAGCGAGAACGGCACCCGTGAGTCCGGAGTGGCGACCGCGAACGGCTTCCTCGCCGACGCCGGCGGATCCGACGTGATGACGTCGACCAGCGTCTCCGGGTCACGGACCACGACAACGGCCACGATCACCGTCACCGGCAAGTCCATGAGCGTGATCCCCGGCTGGCACGTGACCGTCAGCCAGAGCGCCAGCGTCCCCGTCGAGAGACTCACATGACTCACATATGGGCACGCGCCGTTAACCGCAGCCCGGACGAGCGCGGATCGGTGGCCATCGAGGCCGCGATCGGCCTCCCGGCCTTCGGGCTGTTCGTGGCGATGATCATCCTCGGCGGCCGCGTCGAGATCGCCAAGCAGTCCGTGGAAGCAGCCGCGTACGAGGCAGCACGGGCGGCCTCGATCGAGCGAACCCAGACCGAGGCGATCGCCGCCGGCAGGTCCTCGGCCACCAGCAGCCTGCACGACCAGGACGTGAACTGCACCAGCACGAACATCACGGTCAACGCGGCGGCGTTCAACGCCCCGATCGGCGAGACCGCCCAGGTGAACGTCACGCTGACCTGCACGGTCGACCTGTCGGACCTGAGCATCCCCGGCGTACCCGGCACCCGCACGATCACCGCAACCGCGAGCAGCCCCGTCGACGCCTACCGGGAGAGAAGATGATGAGGCACCCGGCCCAGCGATTCTTCCCGCGACAGTGCGACGAGAGCGGCGCCATCAGCGTCTGGTTCGCCACCGCGTCACTGGTGATGATCATCCTGGTCGGGATGGCCGTCGACCTCGACGGCAAGGTGCACGCCCAGCAGCAGGCCCGCAGCGCCGCGGCCCAGGCCGCCCGCACCGGCGCCCAGGAGGTCCAGGGCTCGACCGCCATCCGCGGCGAGGAGCTCCGCGTCGACATCAACGCCGCCACGTCCGCCGCGCAGGGCTACCTCAACGCCGCCGGCGTGGAGGGCACCGTGACCGTCACAGGCGGCGACACCCTGATTGTGCGCACCACCGACACCTACGACAGCAAGTTCCTCGGGATCATCGGGCTGGACTCGATGAGGGTCACCGGGGAGGCGTCTGCACGGCTCATCCGCGCCCAAGGAGGCATCGAACAGTGAACCCCGCGCAGACCACGCCCACCAATCCCACGCTCGGCCAGCGGCTGACCGGGCTCCTCGCCACCCTCGCCATCGTCGGCATCATCATCGGCCTGCCGGTGTCGCGCGTCAGACTTCGTGGCAGAGGAGTTAGTTGATCCTCTGAGCATGGAAGCGAGACAAGAGCACGATGGGTAGACCACCTGTGATCCCGGCGGAGAAGAAGCTGCGGATCGTGTTGAGCGT
>JBMOMG010000226.1:0-8085 GCA_049323155.1 Actinomycetota bacterium
GCCCTGGGGGGTTAGCCGCCTCGAACCGGACCGCGGGCGCCACCGTGTAGGGCGGCAGGGATGCCCGCGAACCCTCGCCCGCGCGCAGTGAGCCGTCCGCCGACCGGGCGGTCGCGACGCCACCGCTCACCGCGAGGGCGAGCCCGAGCGCGGAGACCGTCAGGGACAGGCCCCCGCGCCCGGACGTCGGCCTAGACCTCGTGGACGCCACGTCCGCGACGCCTCAGGTGCACCGCGACGAGGATGACCAGCAGTCCGGCGCCCACCAGCAGCGGACCGACCATGCTGCGGGTGATCGCCTCGACGGCACGGGACGGTGCCGCCTCGCTGTCCACCCCGGCCGCGACGGAGGTCGGCACGGCCTCGGGGACGACCACGCTCTGCGTCGGGGTCGGCGCGACCACCACGGGGGCGATCGGCGTCGGCGACGACGTCGTGGGCGGGGCCACCGGCGACGGCGTCGGCGCCTCGGTCTCGACACCCGCGACCTCGTCCGGGCACTCGGCCTGCGTGGGCTTGCGGGTGCTGGTGTCGACCACGACGGTGACCGGGTCACCGAGCACCCAGGTGCCGTTGACCTGCGACCAGGTCCTCGTCGTCCGGGTGGTCTTGGTGGTCACCACGTCCGCGGTGCAGTCGACGGTCTCGACGACGTCGTACCGGACGATCGGCCGGCGCTCCTCGGGCTGCTCGCATCCCGCGGCGTCAAGCTCGGCGTCGGTCGCCGGGCGGCTCGCCGTGTCCCGGGTGACCACCGGCGTCCCCTTGACCCAGGTGCGGGTCGTGGAGTTGTACACGTACTCGACGGTGGTGGTGATCGTCGTGGTGACGACGTTCTTGCTCGTGCAGTCGACCCTGCTCGACCGTTCGACGGTCACCTCACGCCGCGGCTTGGTCGGCGGCGGACAGTTGGCCTGGTTCAGCTCCGCGGCAGTGGCCGGACGACGGCCGGTGATTCGCTCCTCGACGACAGGAGCCTGCTTGACCCAGGTGCGGCTCGCGGCGTCGTAGCTCCAGTCGATCGTGGTGAACCTCGTGGTGGTGATGACCTCCTGCGAGGTGCAGTCCACCCGCTCGGAGGGCACGGCCGACCTGATCGGGTCCGGCTTGCTCGGTGGTGGGCAGTTCGCCTGGTTCAGCTCGGCCTTGGTGGCCGGGCGGGACTCGGTCCTGGTGGTCACCACCGGCGCGGTCTGGACCCACTTCTTGCCCACCAGGACCCAGTCGATGGTCGTGCGGGTGATCGTGGTGACGACCTTCTCGCTGGCGCAGTCCACCGTGGTGGAGGGCACCTCCTTGACGATCGGGTCTGGCTTCTTGGGCGGCGGACAGTCCTTCTTCTTCTTGTCCCAGTCCCAGTCCTTCCAGTCCCACTTCTTGTCGTGGTCCTTGCCCCACTTGTCCTTGCCGCCCCACTTGTCGTGGCCCCCGCCGGTCAGCTTGACCTTGCCGGACTTGGTCCGGCTGACGACCGCCTTGGAGTAGCAGTCGCTGCCCCAGGTCATCGAGGCCGTGGCGGTCTTCGCGCCACCGGCGGCCGGCGTTCCGGCAGCCTGCGCGGTGCCGGCGCCGACGATGACCAAGAGGCTCATGAGGAGCGCGACGACGCCGCCGGTCGCGAATGTCCTGCGAAGGACGTTGCGACGGCTGCGCGCACGCAGAGTCCTGCTGTGCATGTGAATCCACCCCACTGGTTTCCCCAGGGCCGGCTGCCTGCGCGCATGCGACACGGCCGCCGTGACCGATCCTGTCGGTCTGCCCCCCCACGGGTCAGTCTTCCGTCGGCCCGCAGTGGCGACAATCGCCTGCGAGACGACCAAGTCCGACCTGTCCGGATTGGTGGGCTTGTGTCGCGCAAAGATCACCCGTTCGGCCGGTCGCGCGTGGTCCGCTCTCCCTAGACCGGTCGGCCGAACGTCGACCCGTACGCCGGTCGTACGGCGCCGCCGCACTGTCCGATCGGTGGAGCGTCGCGTGTTGTGTCGGTCCGGGGCGGCCCCTCAGCCGACCGGCCGGGCCATCACGACCACGTTGCTGCGCCACACGGACCCGTCCCAGTCCTCACAGGTGACCAGCACGAGGCGACCCGGGACGGTCTGGCTGAACAGCTCGTGCGCGTCCTGGGCCAGGCTGGCCTTGCGGTAGGTGCGCACCCCGGTCACCCGGTAGCCGATCACGCCGGCCGCCGTACGGACCCTCACCCGGTCGCCGACCCGCATCAGCTCCAGGTCGTCCAGGGCCCCGCCACCGGTGCTGACCGTGTGGCCGGTGACCAGCGCCGAGCCTCGGCGGGCCCCGGGCACCGCGCCGTCGGCCCACCAGCCGAGCACCTGGGGATCGGGCGGCGGTTCGAGGATCCCTGCCGGGGCGGTCGTCTCGACGACCGGGACGTCGACGCCGAGCCGCGGTAGCGCCAGCCTGAGCGGGACACCACGCGCCCGATCAGCCCCGGGCCGGCCCGGATGAGGTCGCGCTCGCTTCCCGCTGATGGGCTCGAGCCGGACCCGCGGCGCCGCCACGAACGGCGGCACCTGCTGCGACCCCGGCTCGGCGACCGCCGTTTCCGGCGGCGGACCCGACCGTGCGGCGACGACGCCACCGACCACGGCCAGGGCAAGCCCGAGCGCGGAGACCGTCAGGGAGAGGCCTCCGCGCCCGGGTCGTCTCCTCCTAGAACTCGTGAGTCCCACGCTCACGTCGGCCCGTCTGCAGCGCTCCGGCTGCGAGGAGCATCATCAGACCCGCGCCGATCAGGCCGAGCCCGAGCGGCGATCCGATGCCGGTCTCAACACTGGTCGGGCCGGGCAGTCCGGCGTCGACCGCGGTGGGGACGACCACCGGTCCGACAGCCGGCGCTGCCGGCGACACGGCCTCGGTCGGTGCGACCTCGGCCGCGACACACAGACCCTCGACCAGCGAGTGCCCCTCGGGGACCTCCGTCTGGGCACCCTTGATGTTGGTGCAGACGTCGGCGGCCTCGGTCGGTGCGACCTCACAGTCGGTGGCCGGCGTGACCACCAGGTCGAACGACCAGTCCTCGACCGTCAGGACGGTGTTGCCCACCGCCTCCGCGGTCACCACGGCGGCGATCGGACCCTCGTAGGTGCCGGGCTCGACCGGTTCGTCGTCGATCAGGTACTGCACACCCGGGGTGTCCGGGATCGTGTAGCTGCCCTCGACCTCACACTCGTCGGACTGCACGACCGTCGGCGCCACGGGGGTCGCCTCGACCGGGCAGGGGACGTCGGTCCACGGCGCGGTCAACGTTGCCGGACCCGAGATGTAGTACCCCGGGGCTGCCGTGAACGTGACCTTGCCCGCGACCTGGTCCACCACGAACGTGTAGCCGGCCTTGGTCACACCGTTGACGGTGTCGTCCTCGGTGCCGCACGGGTCGGTGTAGGTGATCTCAGGCGTCACCGGGATCAGCACCGGCTGCGGGGGCGGCGTGTAGTTGCAGTCGGTGCGGTCGGCACCGGCGTGCTCCTTGTCGAATCCCGGCCAGATGCCGGTCCCCTTGCCACCCCAGAAGATCCACGCGTAGTCCTTCTCCGCATCCGTGGTGAAGGTCGCGGTCCCGTGGGCCGGCACCAGCACCGACTTGCCCAGGCCGTACCAGGCCGTCACCGCGACGTCGGACGGGTTGGTCACCTTCCACTGGTGGGTGGCCACACAGTCCGGCACGAAGCTCAGGTCAAGGTCGACCTTCACGAAGCAGGGTTCGTCGGTGAACGTGTACGTCCACGTCCAGTCCCCCTCGGCCAGGACGTAGTGCGATGGCAGGTTGGGCCGCAGCTGCGCGGTCACCGTGACCGTGCTGCCCTCGTACGTCTTCTCCCAGTCGACCAGGCGGGTGTCCTCCGGCACGATCGTCTTGTCGAACTTCGTGCCGCACGGGTCCTTGAACACCGGCTCCCCCTCGGGCGTGACGACGATGGTCTGGTGACCGCCGCCGCACTCCAGCGACTCGATCGTCGGATAGTTGTGCGACCAACTGGTGACCACATCCTCGGGGAATGCGTAGCCGGCCTTCGCCTGGGCGGTCACGACCACCGTGCCGCCCGGAGCCATCGGACCCTCCACCGTGTAGTCGACAGCATCGGTGTCGTCGGCACCGGTCAGGGTCGCCTTCTTGTTGTCACACGTCGGGTCCGTGAAGGTCGGTGCTGCCGGTGTGACAACGGTCGGTCGCGGAGCCGGGCAGTCGGCCACGGTCGGTGCTGGCTGCCCCTCGTCCTTCACCAGCACATAGGAATCGTCCTGCGCGTCCGCGAAGTACTTCCCGGGAACCACAGGACTGATCTTGATCGCCGGGGCTGCGAGCCGGATCGGGTTGTTCCCCGTCTGCAGCCGCTCGTCGACCCCTGGCTTCCCGACGTACTTGCAGACGTACCAGTGGTCCTGACCACCGCGTCCCTCGCTCCCGACCTCGGCGGAAGCCGTCCCGGCCGTGCCGGTGACGATGAACCCCGTCATGAGTGTTGCGGCCCCCGCCACCGCCAGTACGGCCGTCAGCCGTTCCCGGAGCCTCCGGGCCTTGCGTGTTGTGCGCATCGCCATCCCACCCCATCTGTTGCCCGATGCGAGCATCCGTGGGCAGGCCGACATGGAGCCTGTGAGCACAAGTGATCCCCCGACCGGACGTGCACCGGTCGCTTGCCCGAGAACGTCGTCGGGCGCATGTGTAGCCCCCCAACCTTTCCTTCGGGGACCCCTCCCCGAAGGTTCCAACCCCCTGCTCTCACTATCGACCTGCCCGTCGCGGGCCACAAGGCCGTTGGACCTGAATGGCCCCACCCGGTCGCGCTACGTCCGGCTTTGTCCTGCCGAAATGGCCCAGGTTCACTAGTGAGTTCCGGGGACGGCAGGTGAGGACCTGAGGGCGCGTCCTCGGACATCGTCCGGATACGAGGATTACCGGAGAGTAGTCTTCTGCTCCGTCGGCACGAGAACCGAAAGAGGCGACGACACGTGTCCACCATGGATGAGGAGCGGCCGCGCGGCGGTCGCATGCCCCGTACGGCCCGCAGAGCCCAGCTGCTGGAGTCCGCGCTCGGCGTCTTCGTCGCCCAGGGTTACCACGCTGCCGCGATGGACGACATCGCCGAGCGCGCCGGCGTCTCCAAGCCGGTGCTGTACCAGCACTTCCCCGGCAAGCTCGAGCTCTACCTCGCGCTGCTCGACCAGTCCTGCGACACGATCATCGAGGCGACCCGCAAGGCGCTGGAGTCGACAGAGGACAACAAGGAGCGCGTCGCCGCGACGATGCGGGTCTTCTACGACTACGTCGCCAACGCGCACGGCGCCTTCCGCCTGGTGTTCGAGTCCGACCTCACCAACGAGCCGGCGGTGCGCGAGCGGGTCGACCGGGTGACGACCGAGACCGCCTCGCTGGTCGCCGCGGTGATCCACGACGACACCGGCCTGCCGGACGCGCAGTCCCGGCTGCTCGCGGTCTCCCTGGTCGGCATGGCGCAGGTCAGCGCACGGTTCTGGCTCGACGACCGGCGCGGGATCGGCCAGCACGACGCGGCAAACCTGGTCTCGAGCCTGGCCTGGCGAGGCATCAGCGGCTTCCCCCGCCACGAGGAGCCCTGACCGGCCGAGCAGGCACGGGTCGATCCTGCGGACTCAGCCGCTGCCCCGGGCGACTGTAGGGTCGTCGTACACGCCCCGGCGAGAGCCGAGGGTTCCCTGATCACCGCCGGGTCGGTCCCGGCGCGAGCAACGAGGAGGTCCTCCCATGGAGGTCAAGATCGGCGTCCAGAACGTGAACCGTGAGCTGGTCCTCGACACCGACCAGGAGGGCGACGAGATCGTGGCTGCCGTGGAGAAGGCACTGGCCGGTGAGGGCGGGGTCCTCTCCCTGACCGACAACAAGGGCCGCCGGGTGATCGTTCCGCTCGACAAGCTGGCCTACGTCGAGCTCGGCTCCCCCACGATCGGCCAGGTCGGCTTCCGCAGCTGACCGCAGCGGCTGTCAGGAGGCCAGGCCCAGCGCGGCCATCCGCTTGGCGTGGTTCTCGGTCAGCCGGGTGAACATCCGGCCGATCGCGGCCAGGTCCATGCCCGGCCGGTCCACGCCGCCGGACAGCAGCGCGGCCAGCGCGTCGCGCTCGGCAGCGACCCGCTGGGCCTGCGAGAGCGCCTCGCCCATCAGCCGCCGTCCCCACAGCGCCAGCCGACCCCCGACCCGGTGGTCGGCGTCGATGGCCTTGCGGACCCGGTCGACGACGAACTCCGCCTGGCCGGAGTCCTCGAGCGCGTCGATGATCAGCTCGCGGGTCTCGACGTCGAGGAAGGCAGCGATCTCGCGGTAGAAGTCGGCGGCCAGCCCGTCTCCGACGTACGCCTTGATCAGCCCCTCGAGCCAGTCCCGGGGTGCCGTGTGGGCGTGGAAGGCCTCGACCGGTCCGCGGAAGGGCTCCATCGCCGCGAACGGGTCCGCGCCGAGCTCTGCGAGCCGGTCGCGCAGGCTGACGAAGTGCCCGAACTCGCGCGAGGCCATGGCTGCCAGCTCGACCTTGTCCTCCAGGGCCGGAGCCATCTTCGCGTCCTCCGCGAGCCGCTCGAACGCCGAGATCTCGCCGTAGGCGATCGCACCGAGCAGGTCCACCACCGCCGCCCGGTAGGTCGGGTCGGAGAACACCAGCGGGGTCTGTCCGGCACCGCCGGGGACGGGCTCCGTAGCAGGGGGCTCCAGCGGCAAGTCGGTCATGCGCGCAGCCTACCGATAGACTCGGGGAGACATTACGTAGAGAGACAGGCAAGACCCCTGACTACCTTCAGAGAACTCGGGGTGCTCCCCGAGATCGCCGACGCCCTCGAGCGCGCCGGCATCACGACCCCCTTCCCGATCCAGGAGATGACCCTGTCGGTGGCCCTGATGGGCACCGACCTGATCGGCCAGGCACGCACGGGCACCGGCAAGACGCTCGCCTTCGGCATCCCCCTGATCCAGCGCACGCTGGCCCCGCACGACCCCGACTTCGCCGACCTCGCGGCGCCCGGCAAGCCGCAGGCGCTGGTCATCGCGCCGACGCGCGAGCTGGCCCTCCAGGTCACCAACGACCTCAAGACGGCCTCCGCCGACCGCGGCACCCGGATCCTCACCGTCTACGGCGGCGTCGGCTACGAGCCCCAGCTCGACGCCCTCGCGGCCGGCGTCGACGTGGTGGTCGGTACGCCGGGCCGGCTGCTCGACCTGGCCAACCGCCGGTCGCTGGACCTCTCGCACGTGAAGGTCCTGGTCCTCGACGAGGCCGACGAGATGCTCGACCTCGGCTTCCTGCCCGACGTGCAGAAGCTGCTCGCGAAGACGCCCGAGACCCGGCAGACGATGCTCTTCTCGGCCACCATGCCGGCCGCGATCGTGAGCCTGGCCCGCGTCCACATGCGCCACCCGATGAACATCCGCGCGGAGTCCTCCTCCGACGAGCAGACCGTGCCGGCGACGGCACAGTTCATCTACCAGGTCCACGACCTCGACAAGCCCGAGATGCTCGCGCGGATCCTGCAGGCGGAGAACTCCGGGATCACGATCGTCTTCACCCGCACCAAGCGTCAGGCGCAGCGGGTGGCCGACGACCTGGCCGAGCGCGGCTTCCCGAGCAGCCCGCTGCACGGGGACATGCCCCAGGTGGCCCGCGAGAAGGCGCTGACCAAGTTCCGCGAGGGCAAGCTCAAGGTCCTCGTCGCCACCGACGTCGCGGCCCGCGGCATCGACGTCGCGGACGTGACCCACGTGATCAACTACAGCTGCCCCGAGGACGAGAAGACCTACGTCCACCGGATCGGCCGCACCGGGCGCGCCGGCGCCACCGGCATCGCGATCACCTTCGTGGACTGGGCCGACATCACCCGGTGGAAGGTGATCAACAAGGCGCTCGACCTGCCGTTCGAAGACCCGCCGGAGACGTACTCCACCTCGGAGCACTTCTTCCACGACCAGGGCATCGCGCCGGGCACCAAGGGCCGGATCGTGCCCGAGAAGCCCGCGGAGCCGTCGGCCCGCGAGCCGAGGTCGCGCGAGGCGGGCAGCGGACGCAGCGAGCGGCCGCGCCGCGAGCGCAGCAGGACCCGGAC
>JBMOMG010000227.1:0-8014 GCA_049323155.1 Actinomycetota bacterium
GACGGAGAGCGCTACCTCCTCCGCGGCCGACTCGTCGGACCTCGCCGGTTGATGCAGCGAGCGGAGGTTCGGGTGGTCACGGTGTACGTGCACGACTTCACCACCGGCGCTTGGTTCTGGCGCTTTCCGGACCGCCGCTACGACCATGTCGGCAACCTGGCACGGGGCGGACACGTGTCTCTCGTCCTCGACCGGCTGGGGTACGCCGACCACCATGACGTCGAAGGCACGGCAACCTGCCTCGGGGCGCAGGCGGACATGGTGCACCAGGTCGTACAACAGCTCCGGGCGGGTGACTACCGCAGCTCGTCGGCACGTCCACGTGCGCGGAGCGTCGTCGTGGCAGGGCACTCCGTCGGTGGGGCCATCGCCGAGCTCGAAGCGGCTTCGTTCGCAGACGTGGACGGCCTCGTCCTCATGTCCTGGGCCGACTCGGGGCCCTCCGCGCGGGCGGTCCGGGAGGCCGCCGTCCAGACGCAGGTGTGCCTGGCCGGTGGGGACCCCCGAGCCGGACGGCCGGGTTACGCCTTCTTCGGGCAGAGCCGAGAAGACTTCACGGACCTGCTGTTCCACAGCGCGACTCCCGCCGTCCAGAGGCGGGCCGCCGCGCTGAGACAACCGGATCCTTGCGGCGACGCTCTGACGCTGGGTCCGATGGTCGCCGAGAACAACCTCTCCAGCCGATCCGTCGACGTACCCGTGCTCTTGCTGTTCGGGGCCGAGGACGTGCTCAACCGCCCTGAGGCGTCCCAGCTCCAGAGGCAGGGCTACCGCCCCGGCGGCGACGTGACGACCCACGTCCTGCCCGGGACCGGCAGCGCGCTGCCACTGGAGCTCACCGCCCCCCGCATGCGACGACTCGTCTCGTCCTGGACGTGCCGGCGCTTCGGTTGCTGACGCCCGCCGGCCCGCCGATGCTGCGCGCAGCGGTGGCTGGCACCGACCTGCAACGGCTCACGAGGGCCAGCCGGTGTAGGCCTCGGCGAGGTACGACGCCCCGTGCCGCGAGGCGACGACCGAGTCGAGCTCGCCCAGCTGGCGACGCTCGTCGAAGTCCGACGCCCCCTCGGCCTGGTGCAGCATCGAGGTCATCCAGTACGAGAAGTGCTGTGCCTTCCACACCCGGCCGAGGGCTCGTGCCGTGTACTCGTCGAGCGCCTCCGACTCACCCTTCCCGATCGCGCGCTCGAGGACCTCGGCGAGGACGCGCACGTCGGCCAGTGCGAGGTTGAGCCCCTTGGCGCCGGTGGGCGGCACGGTGTGCGCCGCGTCGCCGGCCAGGAGAAGGTTGCCGTGCCGCATCGGCTCACACACGAAGGAGCGGAACGGCAGGACGGTCTTCTCGAAGATGCGCCCCTCGGTGAGCCGGAACCCGTCCTCTCCGGAGACCCGTGCCTGCAGCTCCTCCCAGATGCGATCCTCCGACCAGTCGTCGACCGACTCGGTCGGCGAGCACTGGAAGTACATCCGCTGGATCGACTCGGTGCGTTGGGAGATGAGCGCGAAACCCCGGGGTGAGCGGCAGTAGATCAGCTCTGGCGCGCTCGGCGGAGCCTCACAGAGGATGCCGAACCAGGCGAACGGGTACTCGCGGAAGTACTGCTTGCGGTCGGGGATCTCGCGTCGTGTCATGCTCCTCGAGCCGTCCGCACCCACGACGACGTCGCACCGGACCTCCTGCTCGGACCCTGCTGCGTCGGTGAAGAGGATCCCCGGGCGGTCGGAGGTGAGATCGACGACCCGGGCGTCGCTGATCCCGAAGCGGACGTCGCCGCCATCGCGGTCCCGAGCGTCGGCGAGGTCGATGAACACGTCGGTCTGCGGGTAGAGCCAGCAGGAGGCACCGACAAGCTCCTGGAAGTCGATGCGATGGCTGACGCCGCCGAACCTCAGGTCGATGCCCTCGTGCTCGTGCCCGTCGCGCAGCACCCTGTCCGAGACGCCGGTGTCGAGGAGCATGCGCACGCTGTCCCGCTCGAGGATCCCCGCGCGGTGCGTGTCCTCGATGAGCTTGCGCGGCCGGCTGTCCACGACAACCGAGTCGATCCCGGCCAGGTGCAGCAAGTGCGACAGCATCAGGCCCGCCGGTCCCCCACCGACGATGCCGACCTGCGTTCGGGTGACTTCCATCAGGAGTCCGTCCTGTCTGTGAGCGGAACCTCGAGGAGGTCCTGGAGGTCGGGGAAGGTGATGCCGAACAGGTCGCGCACCGCGACGCGGTCGGGTTCGATGAGGAACACGGCGTGGTCGGTGTAGATCCGGGACACGCACTGCACGCCGGTGAGTGGCATGGTGCACTCGGGGACGAGCTTGGGGCGGCCGTCGCGAGTGAGCAGGGTCATCATCACGAAGGTCTGTTTCGCTCCGGTGGCCAGGTCCATCGCGCCGCCGACGGCGGGGATCGCGTCGGGTTGGCCGGTGTGCCAGTTGGCCAGGTCACCGCGGGTGGAGACCTGGAACGCGCCGAGGACGCAGTGGTCGAGGTGGCCGCCGCGCATCATCGCGAACGAGTCGGCGTGGTGGAAGTACGACGCACCCGGTAGCTCGGTGACGGGCACCTTGCCGGCGTTGAGCAGGTCGAGGTCGACGGCGTCGCCGTGGGCCTCGGGGCCCATGCCGAGCATGCCGTTCTCGGTGTGCAGGATGATCCCGGCGGCCGGGTCGAGGTAGTTGGCGACCTTGGTGGGCTGGCCGATGCCGAGGTTCACGAACGACCCGGCCGGGATGTCGGCGGCGACCAGGGCGGCGAGCTGGTCGGTGTCCATGCGCTCGAGGGTGATCGTCACGACTGCTCCTCCCGGGCTGTGAGGTGGGGGTCGGGGATCTCGACCACCCGGTCGACGTAGATCGAGGGGGTGACCACGTGCTCGGGGTCGATCCCGCCGAGCGGTCGGACCTGGTGGACCTGCACGATCGTGGTGACCGCGGCGGTGGCCATGACCGGGCCGAAGTTGCGGGCGGTCTTGCGGTACACCAGGTTGCCCAGGGTGTCGGCGGCGTGGGCCTTGACCAGGGCCACGTCGGCGTGGATCGGGTGTTCCAGGACGTGCCCGCGGCCGTCGATGACCCGGGTCTCCTTGCCCTCGGCCAGCGGGGTGCCGTAGCCGGTAGGGGTGAAGAACGCCCCGATCCCGGCACCGGCGGCGCGGATCCGCTCGGCGAGGTTGCCCTGCGCGACGAGCTCGAGCTCGATCTCACCGGCCCGGTAGGCCGCGTCGAAGTGGTGGGAGTCGGCCTGCCGCGGGAACGAGCAGATGATCTTGCGCACCCGCCCCTCGCGGATCAGCGCGGCCAGCCCCACCTCACCGTTGCCGGCGTTGTTGTTCACCACCGTCAGGTCCCTGGCACCGGACTCGATCAACGCCTCGATCAGCTCCACCGGCTGACCGGCGATCCCGAACCCACCGATCATCACCGTCGCACCGTCAGGCACGTCCGCGACCGCCTCCTTGGCCGTCGCGACAAACTGGGTCGCGCTCATGCTGCGGCTCTCTTCGGCTCCGTCATCGCTCGGTCCGGGCTCAGCCGGCGGTCCGGCGATGGATCGACTTGTAGGTCAGGTATGCGTTGAGGCCCTCCACGCCGTACTCCACGCCGAGGCCGGAGTCGTGGCGGCCACCGAACGGTGCAGCGTGGTTCGAGGCGAAGAAGTTGATCCCGACGGACCCGGTGTCGAGCTGCTCGGCCACCGCCAGAGCGGCGTCCGGGTCCCGCGAGAAGACGATCCCGCCGAGACCGTAGGCCGTCGAGTTCGCGATCTCGATCGCCTCCTCGAGGGTCTCGTAGCGCAGCACGGTGATGACCGGCCCGAAGATCTCCTCGCGTGCCACCTCCATCTCCGGGGTGACGTCGGCCAGGACGGTCGGCTCGACGAAGAAGCCCTCGCGGTCCGCTCGACGCCCGCCCGTGGTGACGCGGGCACCCTCGGCACGCGCCGACTCCAGGAAGCCGAGCACGACCCCGAGCTGAGCCTCGGACGCCATCGGCCCGAAGACGGTGTCCTCGTCGAACGGATCGCCCTGCTTGGCTGCAGAGACCACCTCGGTCACCATGTCGACGACCTCGGCGTAGCGCTGTGCCGGCGCGAGGATGCGCGTGGAGATGTAGCAGGTCTGCCCGGTGTTGCGCATGCAGGAACGGAGCAGCACACCCGCCATCTGGTCGAGGTCGGCGTCCGGCAGCACCAGGGCCGAGGACTTGCCGCCCAGCTCCAGGGTGACGGGCCGCAGCAGCTCACCGCAGGCGGCGGCGATCCTGCGTCCCACAGGCGTCGATCCCGTGAAGGCCACCTTGGCCGTGAGTGGGTGCCGGACCAGCGCATCACCGGTGTCGCCTCCCCCGGTCACCAGGTTCACCACGCCGGCCGGGATGCCGGCGGCCTCGGCTGCCTCGACGACGAACCGGATCGACAACGGCGTCGTCTCGGCCGGCTTGATCACGGCGGTGCACCCGGCCAGCAGCGCTGGCGCCAGCTTGATCACCACGAGGTTGATCGGGAAGTTCCAGGGGGCGATCAGCGCGCACGGCCCGACGGGGTCACGGCGTACGACGGACTCCGCTCCCCCGGCAGGGAACGGTCGCACATCCTCTTGCTCGAGGTAGCCGGCCAGCGAGGCGAAGTAGCGCAGGATCCCGGCGGCGTTCGCGGCGGCCCCCAAGGTCTCCGACACCGGCGTGCCGTTCTCGCGGGTGTTCGTCCAGGCCAGCGGCTCCGCGCGCTTCTCGACCTCGTCGGCCATCCGCAGCAGGTGCCCGGCTCGCTCGGAGGGCGTCAGCCGCGGCCACGGTCCCTGGCGGAAGGCTCGGTCGGCGGCGGCCATGGCCGCGTCGACGTCCTCCGCGGTGGCCTCGGGGACAGACCCCCACTGCTCTGCGGTGGCCGGGTCGAGCACCGGCCGGCGGGCCGGCCCCGAGGCAGGCCGCCACGCGCCGTCGACGTACAGGTCGTCGACATGGGTCCAGGGCAGGTCGAGCCGGGCACGAGGGTCGCTCATCTCAGCACCGCGGTCTTGAGCAGGTCGTTGGAGCGCTCGAGGTCGGCGGTGGCCATCGCGATCGCCGCCTGGGTGAGCAGCTCGGGGACGATCTCCGCCGCCAGCCGGTCGCAGTACGTCGCGGGGTCCATGCCGAACCAACCCGACGCGAGGGCGATCCCGGCGTGGTCGAAGCGCCAGAGCCGGTCGGCATCCCGGACGAGGGCGTCCTCCAGCGACTTGGCCTCCTTCCGGGTGTCGTGGCCGTCGATGATGGTCGTGACGGCCTCGACGAAGTCTTCGTCGTAGCCGAGCGGCGGCAGCACCTCGCGGGCGATGATGCAGCCCTGGCGCTCGTGCTCGAAGCGGACGGCGGCCTTGCGCCAGTTCTTGCCGAATCCCTCGGAGATGATCCGGTCCTCGTCGACCCGGCCCCACCCGGTGTCGTGGAGCATGATCGCCACGCGGACCAGGAGCCGGTTGGCCTCCGGGTGCGCGTCGCAGAGGCGCTCGGCGTAGGCCAGCGAGATCGGCAGGTGGATGTCGTTGCTCCGCGCGCGCGACTCGGGCACGACGGACTTCCAGATCGGGTCCAGGTCCGTGTCCCGCCCCGGGGACAGGGCGATCGGGGACACGTCGACGGGGCCGTTCGCCGGAACCGGGGTGGCGGGCAGCTCGTGGGTCAGCATGGCTGTCTCTTTCTCGGTGGGGGTCAGGAAGCGACCGTGATCGACTTCAGCTGCACGTCGGGGTCGTTGGCCTGGTCGAAGGGGATCGAGGCGCCCTTGGCGAGGGCGGCCTTCACCGCCATGAAGTCCAGGGGCGCGTTGACGCAGTCGGCGGCGAGGATCCTGTCACCGCGGTAGTACAGGACGGAGAACTTCTGCTTGGCGTCGTCGCGACGGACCAGCGTCCTGTCGTGACCGGCCGAGAGCCCCGCGATCTGGAGCTTGAGCTCGGCCTGGTTGGACCAGAACCAGGGGATGCCGGCGTACTCCTCGTGCCGGCCGACGATCGCGTACGCCGCCACCTTGGCCTGCTCGACCGCGTTGTTGACGCTCTCGAAGCGGACCCGGTCACCCTCGGGAGCGCCCGGCACCGGGTTGGGCAGGTTCGCCACGTCGCCCACGGCGACGGTCACCCCGTCGGAAGCCACGGAGTAGCGGTCCACCACGATGCCGTTGTCGCACTTCAGGCCGATCGACTCGGCCAGCTCGGTGTTCGGGATCACTCCGACACCGATCAGCACGAGATCGGCCGGCACGGTGGTTCCGTCGGACAGCTCGACACCACTCACCCGGTCACCACCGGCAACGATCCGCGTGACCTGGGTGCCCAGCTTGATGGCCAGGCCCTGCTGCCGGTGATGGTCGTGGAGGTAGCCGGACGTCTCCTCCCCCACGGCTCGTCCCACAAGGCGCGGGCCGGCCTCGACGAGGGTGACCGTGCGGCCCATCTTGTGCAGGCTCGCGGCAGCCTCGATGCCGATGAAGCCGCCGCCGATCACGACCACGTCCTTCACCATCGGCACGCGTGCTTTCAGCTCCAGCGCGTCGTCGGCGTTGCGCAGGTAGAGCACGCCCGGCAGGTCGACGCCCTCGACGAGAAGCTTCCGGGCACGCGCACCCACGGTGAGTGCCAACCGGTCGAACGGGATCTCCGCGCCCGACATCGAGTAGGCGATCCCGCTGCCGTCGTCACGCTTGTCGATGCGGATGATCCGCTCGTTCTTGACCACGGTGATGGCGTGCTCGTCCCAGTACTCCTGGGTGCGGTAGATCAACGACTCCTTGGTGATGGAGCCCTGCAGGAACTCCTTGGACAGCGCCGGCCGTTGGTACGGGCGGTGGTTCTCATCGCCCAGCAGGGTGATCGGGTCGGCGTACCCGAGCGCGCGCAGCGACACGGCGAGCTGCACGCCCGCCTGTGACGCACCGATGATGAGCAGACCGTGACCGGACATCTCAGACCTGCGTTTCCGGTGTGGTGACGTGGAGGTCCATCTCGTCGGTCACCTTGATCTGGCAGGAGAGCCGCGAGTTGTCCTGGCGGTCGACGGCCGCGCCCCAGAGCATCTCGTCCTCCATCTCCTCCATCGGTGGGAGCTGGGGAAGCTCCGCCTCGTCCACGAACACGTGGCAGGTCGCGCACGACAGCGAGCCGCCGCACTCCGCGACGATGCCGGGGACGCCGTTGCGCACCGCGGTCTCCATCACGGAGTCGCCGACGTTCGCCTCGACGGTGCGGGACTCCCCGTTGGCCTCGGTGTAGGTGATCTTGGGCATGGGTGCTCCTGTGGGATGGACGGGCTGATCTGCTGCTGTCGGGATCGACGTCGGCTCAGATGAACTGGCGGCCACCGTCGACGACCAGGGTCTGGCCGGTGATGAAGCCGGACTCGGGGCCGGCGAGGAACAGCGCCGCACCGACGACGTCCTCGGGTTGGCTGGAGCGGCGCAGGGACCCCCTGTCGACGCCGTACCGCTCGGCGTCGTCGATCAGGGACTTGCTCGCTTCGGTGAGCGTGAAGCCCGGCGCGATGGCGTTGACGTTGATCGAGCGCCGCCCGAGCTCCTTGGCCATCACCCGGGTGAGTGCGATGACGCCTCCCTTGGAGGCGACGTAGTGGGCCCAGTTCTCCGAGCCCGAGAACACCGTGGCGGAGGAGAGGTTCACCACCCGGCCACCTTCTGGCAGGTAGCGGCTGCAGGCCCGGGTCATCAGCCACGGACCCTTGAGGTTCACCCCCATCACGAGGTCCCACTCGGCCGGGTCGATCTCCTCCAGCGGCGAGCGGGTGACCGTGCCGTAGATCGCCGCATTGTTGACGAGTACGTCGATCGCGCCCCCGCCGAAGTCGGCGACGGCCTCGGCCAGCACCGTGGTGGACTCCGGCGACGTGACGTCGACGGGCCCGGACCACGACGCACTCCCGGCGTCCTTGACCAGGCGTGCGGTCTCCTCGGCCCCGGCCTCGTCGATGTCAGCCACGGCGACCCGGTAGCCCCGGGCGGCGAAGCCGAGTGCGAAGCTGCGGCCGA
>JBMOMG010000228.1:0-7987 GCA_049323155.1 Actinomycetota bacterium
CGGCTGGCCGGGACGAGCCGGTCCGGTCCCTCGTAGACGCCCCAGTCAAGGTCGTTGTTGGACAGCAGCACCGGCAGGATCACCCGCCGGCCGGCCGCGTGCAGCCGCTCGACGAGCGGGCCGGTGCCCGGCTCGTTGGTCAGCGAGACGTAGGCGGCCACGGTTGCTGCCCGCCGTACCTCGGGAGCCGCGAGCAGGTGCTCGGCGATGGCGTCGGCGTCGGCACGGGCCGCGAGCAACGGGTGACGGCGGCGCGCGGTGAGGAGCTGGTCGCGCAGCGCCACCTTCTGCGCCTCCACGGAACCGACGGCCATGGTCCCGACGCTACCGGCACCCCCTAGCATCGGGGCCATGAGCGACGAGGGACTGCAGCAGGCGCGCGAGAAGATGCAGGCAGCCGGGGTCGACCCGGTCGCGATCGAGGTGTTCAGCCACTACTACCGGCTCGTGGAGGGCGGCGAGACCGGGATGATCCCCGAGTCCACGATCGAGCCGCTGGACATGGAGGCGCTCGCCGACGTCGAGGTCACCGACGACGTTGCGCGGGAGGCGATCGGGTCCACGGTGGTAATCAAGCTCAACGGCGGCCTCGGCACCTCGATGGGCATGGACCGCGCCAAGTCCCTGCTCGAGGTCCGTGAGGGCTTGAGCTTCCTCGACATCATCGCCCGCCAGGTGCTCGCGCTCCGCAAGGAGTACGGCGCCCGGCTGCCGCTGATCTTCATGGACAGCTTCCGCACCTCCGCCGACACGATGGCCGCGCTGGCCCGCTACGACGACCTCGCCGTCGACGGGCTGCCGCTGGAGTTCCTGCAGAACAAGGAGCCCAAGCTCCGCGCCGACGACCTCACCCCGGTGACGTGGGACGCCGACCCGAGCCTGGAGTGGTGTCCACCGGGGCACGGCGACATCTACACCGCGCTGCGCGGCACCGGCCTGCTCCAGCGGCTCATCGACGCCGGCTACCGGCAGGTGTTCGTGTCGAACTCCGACAACCTCGGCGCCGTCCCCGACGCGCGGGTGGCCGGCTGGTTCGCCCGGTCCGGGGCGCCGTTCGCGATCGAGGCGGTGCGGCGTACCCCGTCGGACCGCAAGGGCGGGCACTTCGCGGTCCGCAAGAGCGACGGGCGGATCGTGCTGCGCGAGACCGCGCAGACCCGGGAGGAGGACAAGGCGGCGCTGGCCGACCTGTCCCGGCACCGGTTCACGAGCACCAACAACCTGTGGTTCAACCTCGAGGCGATGCGCGACGAGCTCGACCGGCGCGACGGGATCCTCGGGCTGACCCTGATCAAGAACACCAAGACCGTCGACCCGGCCGACCCGGAGAGTCCCGAGGTGATCCAGATCGAGACCGCGATGGGAGCCGCGATCGAGGTCTTCGAGGGGGCGCGGACGATCGAGGTCGGCCGGGACCGGTTCGTCCCGGTGAAGACCACCAACGACCTGCTGGTGCTGCGCTCGGACTGTTACGAGCTCAGCGACGGCTACGTGCTGGAGCAGCAGCCGGAGAGGATCCCGTTCGTCGACCTGGACTCCGCGCACTACAAGTTCGTCGCCGACTTCGACGCACGCTTCCCCGAGGGGGCGCCCTCGCTGCGACGGGCGGAGTCCCTGGTGGTGCACGGTGACTGGACCTTCGGCCGCGACGTCAGCGTGGTCGGCGACGTCGAGCTCGAGGCGCCGGCCGGCGGCGCCGACCAGGTGTCGCCGGGCAGCACGCTCGGCCAGGGTTAGGGTTCAGCCATGCCAGTGCCCGCCAGCTTCCCGACCGACCGCTGGAGCACCGTCGACGAGCACATCGAGCGGATCCTCGAGTCGATCACGCCGCTGCCGCCGTACGACCAGCCGCTTCTCGAGGCCCTCGGCCTGCCGGTCAGCGAGCAGGTCGTCTCGAGCGTCGACCTGCCCGGCTTCGACAACTCGGCGATGGACGGGTACGCGGTCTGCCACGCCGACATCGCCACCGCCACCGAGGATCACCCCGTGCACCTGCCGGTCGTCGGCGAGGTGGCGGCCGGCCAGACCAAGCTGTTCGCGATGTCGCCCGGCACGGCGGTGCGGATCATGACCGGCGCGCCGGTCCCGCAGGGCGCCGACACGATCGTGCCCGTCGAGGCGACCGACGGCGGGGTGGCGACCGTCCGGATCCACAAGGCGTCGACGCTCGCCCAGCACATCCGGCGGCGCGGTGAGGACGTGCTCTCCGGCGACGTGCTGCTCGAGGAGGGGACCGTGCTCGGCCCCCGCCAGATCGGCCTGCTCGCCTCGGTCGGCCGGGCGCAGGTCAGCACCCGGCCGCGGCCGCGCGTGGTGATCATGTCCACCGGCTCGGAGCTGCGCGAGCCGGGCACCCCGCTCGGGCACGACTCGATCTACGACGCGAACTCCTACATGCTCGCCGCCGCGGCGCGCAGCGCCGGTGCGATCGCCTACCGGGTCGGCATCGTCTCCGACGACCCGCAGGAGTTCGCCGACGCGCTGAGCGACCAGCTCGTCCGGGCGGACCTGGTGGTGACCAGCGGCGGGGTGAGCAAGGGCCAGTACGACGTGGTCAAGGAGGTGCTGAGCGAGCTCGGCACCGTCCACTTCGGCGAGGTCGCGATGCAGCCCGGCAAGCCGCAGGGCTTCGGCGTGGTGGGGGAGGATGCCACCCCGATCTTCACGCTGCCCGGCAACCCGGTCTCGGCCTACGTCTCGTTCGAGGTGTACGTCGTCCCGGCGATCCGGCGGATGATGGGCCGCACGCCCTACCGCCGACCGCTGGTCCGGGCGCTGTGCCAGCAGGGGTTCGCCTCGGCGCCGGCGAAGCGGCAGTTCGTCCGCGGACACTTCGAGATCGACTCCAAGGGCGCCTTCGTCGTGCCCGTCGGCGGCCACGGCTCGCACCTGGTCGGTGACCTGTCGGAGGCCAACGCGCTGATCGTCGTACCCGAGGACACCACCCGGGTCGATGCAGGCACCATGGTGCAGGTCATGGTCCTGGACCGGGACTTCTGATGAGCGGCCAGGACCGGCTCACCCACGTCGACGAGACCGGGGCCGCGCGGATGGTGGACGTGTCCGGCAAGGCGGTGACCTCGCGGACCGCGGTCGCCTCCGGGCGGGTGCTCGTCTCCGCCGAGGTGGTCGCCCTGCTGCGCGGCGAGGGCGTGCCGAAGGGCGATGCGCTCGGCGTCGCCCGGGTCGCGGGGATCATGGGCGCCAAGCGCACTCCCGACCTGGTGCCGCTGTGCCACCCGCTGGCGATCTCCGGGGTGACGGTCGACCTCGACGTGCAGGACGACGCGGTCGCGATCACCGCGACGGTGCGCACCAGCGACCGCACGGGCGTGGAGATGGAGGCGCTGACCGCGGTGTCGGTCGCGGCACTCACCGTGGTCGACATGGTCAAGGCGGTCGACAAGGGTGCGGTGATCACCGACATCCGGGTGGAGTCCAAGACCGGCGGCAAGAGCGGGGACTGGGCCCGGTCATGAAGGCGACGGTGGTCACGGCGTCGAACCGCGCGGCGGCCGGCGTCTACGAGGACACGACCGGCCCGCTGATCGTCGAGGCGCTCGTCGAGCTCGGCTTCGAGGTCACGGGTCCCGTGGTGGTGCCCGACGGTCAGCCCGTCGCCGACGCGATCCGGGCCGCGGTCGAGGGCGGAGCACGGGCGGTGCTCACCACAGGCGGCACCGGGCTGACTCCGACCGACCTCACCCCGGAGATGACCCGGCCGCTGCTGGACCGCGAGGTGCCCGGCATCGCCGAGGCGATCCGGACCTACGGCGTGTCGAAGGGCGTGCCGACCGCCGCCCTGTCACGAGGCCTCGCCGGGGTGTCCGGCAACGCGCTGGTCGTCAACCTCCCGGGCTCGCGCGGTGGCGTGAAGGACGGGCTCGCGGTCGTCGTACCCCTGCTCGTGCACGCCGTCGAGCAGATCGTGGGGAGCGACCACTGAGCCGCGGCTGGCCGGTCGAGCTCCGGTCCGGACGGATCGGGCTGCGCCCGCTGTCGCTGCGTGACGGGCGCGCCTGGCGCGAGGTCCGGGCCCGCAACCGCGAGTGGCTGGCGCCTTGGGAGGCGACCGTGCCGCCCGGCGACAACACCGCGCCGGCGACCTTCCGCGCGATGGTCCGCGACCTGCGACGCCAAGCGCGGCACGGCAGGGCGATGCCGTTCGCGGTCACCGTGGACGACGCGTTCGTCGGCCAGCTGACCGTGAGCAACATCGTCGGCGGCTCGGCCCGCTGGGCGCAGATCGGCTACTGGGTCGACCAGGAGTACGCCGGGCAGGGGGTCATGCCGACCGCGGTGGCGCTGGCCGTCGACCACGTGCTGTTCGAGGTCGGCCTGCACCGCGTGGAGATCGCGATCCGCCCGGAGAACACCGCGAGCCTGCGCGTGGTGCACAAGCTGGGGTTCCTGGAGTACGGCTACGCGCCCCGCTACCTGCACATCGACGGCGACTGGCGCGACCACCGGCTGTTCGCGCTGACGGCCGAGGACTGCCCCCGCGGACTGCTCCGCCGATACAAGATCGAAGGGCCCCGCGACAACCCCTGACCACATGAGTCACAGGAGTTGTCTCACGACACACCGCCGCGCCTGCGGCTGCTTTCGCGCCGACACTTTTATGGTCATCTCGTGGACTTGTCAGGAATCATCTTCGTCGTGCTCGCCATCGCGTGGGCTGTCTACCTGGTTCCCAAGGCCCTCCGGCACCACGAGGAGATGGCGCGCACCCGGTCGGTGGACCGGTTCTCCACCGCGATGCGGGTCCTCGCCCGGCGTGAGCCCGTCGACAAGCGCAGCACCCGTCTCGTCGTGACCCCCGCCCGCTACAACGAGCGCATCCTGCTGCCCAGTCAGTCCGACCGCGACGAGGCACCCGCGCCGGCGATCGACCCCGCGGCCCGCCGCCGCAGCATCGCGGCCCGCCGGGCGGCGGCTCGTGCCGCCGCCCGTCGCCGCCGTCACGTCACCCTGGTCCTGCTGATCACCGACCTCGTCGTCGGTGTGCTCGCGGCGTTCTCGGTGCTTGCGTGGTGGAGCGTGCTGATCCCGGTCGCGCTCACCCTGCTCTACCTCGCGCTGTGCCGGACGCAGGTACGCCGCGAGGAGGACGCGCTGTGGAGCCCGGCCGTGGTCGCCGCCCGTGTCGAGGAGTCCGCTCCGCGTCGCGCGGTCCGCGTCGAGGCGTCGTACGGCGCGGTGCAGGCACCTGTCGCGCGCGAGACCGCGGCCGCTGCGGAGGAGTTCTCGCCCGACGAGGACACGATCACGATCCCGCTCTCGGAGCTCGAGACGGTTGCGGTCGCGGTGGAGACCGTCGACGGCGGTTCGCTGTGGGACCCGCTGCCGGTCACCCTGCCGACGTACGTCAACAAGGCACGCGCCGCCCGCACGGTCCGCACCATCGACCTCGGCGCACCCGACACCTGGACCTCCGGTCGCGACGAGGCCGACTCCGCGCTCGTCGAGCAGGCGACCGCGGATGCTGCCGAGGAGGCCGCCGAGACCGAGCAGCAGCGGGCGGTCAACAGCTGACTCGATTCGAAACCGCGCGGGGCAGGTGATATCTTTTCCGACGCGGTGGCCGGGTGGACCGGCCGCTTTGGGGCTGTGGCGCAGTTGGTAGCGCGTCTCGTTCGCAATGAGAAGGTCAGGGGTTCGAATCCCCTCAGCTCCACCACACCGAAACCCCGTCCCACCAGCGGAGACACCACCGCGGGGGCGGGGTTCTCGCTTGGCAGGGCCGGCGACGCCGAGCTCAGTGTCGGGCCGCCTCGTGCTCCAGCACTCCCATGATCACGTCGTCGTGCCAGGCGCCGCTCGCGTACGCCGCCTCGCGCTCGCGTCCTTCCTCGACGAAGCCGCACCGGAGGTAGCAGCGGATCGCCCGGGTGTTGTAGGCCAGGACGCGCAGGTCGATCCGGTGCAGGCCCAGCTCGTCGAAGCCGTATCGCAGGACCGCCTTGTCGCTAGACGTCTGGTGAGGCTGGCGGGGAACGCACTCATCTGCCGCTGTCCGCGTGCCACCCGGCCGGCGTCAGTGCCATCTTCTTCATCCTCGCGCAGGCGGGTCCGCGTTTTGCCGTTCCACGCTCCTCTGCGGATGCGAGTCTGTGTGGGCGGGCGCGATGACTTCCGGCCTGCTCCCCGGTCTCAGGGACATCCACGTTTCGCCCGCTAACTCCGGAGGCACCTTGAAGCTCCTGCTCACCTCAGGCGGCGTCACGAACCCCAGCATCCATTCGGCTCTCGTCGAGCTTCTCGGCAAGCCGGTCGCCGAGTGCCACGCCCTGGTGGTCCCGACGGCGCAGTGGGGTCATCCGATGTGCGGACCGGCGTCGGTGCGGGGCCTGGTGGCCGCCGAGCCCGACTTCCGCCACTTCTCCGGCCTGGGCTGGGCGTCGCTCGGTGTCCTCGAGCTCACGGCGCTGCCGAGCATCGGCGCGGACCGCTGGGTGCCCTGGGTGCGGGAGGCCGACGTCCTCCTGGTCGACGGCGGCGACGCGACGTACCTGTGCCACTGGCTGCGAGAGTCCGGCCTGGCCGACCTTCTCCCGTCGCTGTCCGACACGGTCTGGGTGGGAGTGAGCGCCGGAAGCATGGTGATGACGCCCCGGATCGGCGACTACTTCGTCGAGTGGCCGTCTGCGCCGGACGACCGCACCCTGGGGATCGTCGACTTCTCGATCTTCCCGCACCTGGACCTCTTCCCGACCAACACGCTGGCCCACGCCGAGCGGTGGGCCGCCGACATCGGGCTCCCCGCCTACGCCATCGACGAACAGACGGCCATCAAGGTTGTCGAAGGCTCGGTCGAGGTGGTCTCCGAAGGGCACTGGAAGGAGCTCGGGCGCTAGTGGGCCGTGCCCGCGGGCTCCCGGACCGACCCAAGTGATACTTCACGGGTGAGACAAGCGGTGCTGCATACGCGTCGGATCCGCCTCGTCCCGTTGGCGGACGAGCACCTGGAGCACGAGATCGAGCTCGACTCGGATCCCGAGGTCATGCGCTATCTGGGGTCTGGTCGCGCCCGCACCCGCGAGGAAGTCGAACAGCTGCACGAGAGCCGGCTCGCGGTGGCGGCGCGCGCGCCGGGCCTGGGCTTCTGGGCAGGGTTCGTCGGGCCCGTCTTCGTCGGCTGGTGGATCCTCGAGCCGCCTGAGCGTCCGGACCAGGGCCCGGCACGGGGGCAGGCCGAACTGGGCTACCGACTCCTACGCCGGCACTGGCGCAAGGGGCTGGCCAGCGAGGGAGCGCGCGAACTTATCCGCCACGGGTTCGAGGACCTGGGCTTGACCAGGATCTTTGCCGAGACGATGGCCGTGAACCAGGCATCGCGGGCCACGATGGTCTCGATCGGCATGACGCACGTCCGCACGTTCCACCTCGACTTCGAGGAGCCGCTGCCGGGAAGCGAACTCGGTGAGGTCGAGTACGCGATTTCTCGCGGAGACTGGCGCGCAGGCTGAGAGATCTCCATGCCGACCGCGGCGCGCCGTGGCTTCGCGCGGTCTCAGACCGAGGCGAGGAACGCCTGCACCCGCTGCGTGAGCAGCGCGGCTGCATCCGGGTCGTAGTCGCCGAGCGAGGGGTCGGCGAAGAGATGCTGGTCGCCGGGATACACGAACAGCTCCGCGGCCGGTGTGGAGGCGGCGAGCTCGCGTGCGGCCGGCAGGTCCTCGTCGAAGAACTCGTCGCCGTCCTTGCCGTGGATCTGCACCGGCACTCCGTCCGGCCATGCCTCCCCGAACTCCGCGACCGGGATGCAGGAGTACATCAGCAGTGCGCCGCGGGCGCCGGGTCTGGTCTGCGCGAGCTGCTGGGCGATCATGACGCCGAAGGAGAACCCGGCGTACACCAGGCCGGCACCGAGCTCGTCGGCTGCTGCGGCGCCGCGATGATGGCGCTCGCCGGAATTCCCCAGTGATGCTCATCGAAGTTCCCCACCCTGGGCGGTGGTCACTGTAGCGGTCGGCGGGCTCCGGTC
>JBMOMG010000229.1:0-7852 GCA_049323155.1 Actinomycetota bacterium
AGAACATGTCGAACAACTCGATGGTCTGCGCCGCCGCCGACGGCACGACCGCCGAGATCGGCCGGGCACAGTGGGTCCAGGCACTGGCCGCCCGGGTCACACCCGAGCCGGCGATGAACCCGGTGCTGCTTAAGCCCGGCAGCGACCGGCGCAGCCATGTCGTCCTGATGGGCCACCCCGCGGGCGAGGTCTCGTCGGCGGACTGGGAGACCGGCCGACGTCACCTGGCCGCAGCCGCGCGCACCGCGTACGACGACCTCGCCTCGCGCTTCGAGGTCGTCGTAGCCGAGGGAGCAGGGAGCCCGGCCGAGATCAACCTGCGCGCCGGTGACTACGTCAACATGGGTCTTGCCCGGCACGCAGCGCTCCCCACCGTGGTCGTGGGCGACATCGACCGGGGCGGCGTCTTCGCGGCGATGTACGGCACGGTTGCGCTCCTGGAGCCCGCCGACCAGAGGTTGGTGGCCGGTTTCGTGGTCAACAAGTTCCGCGGCGAGCGGGCGCTCCTCTCCCCCGGCCTGGACTCGCTGGAGCGGCTCACCGGCCGTCCGGTGTTCGGTGTGCTGCCGTGGGATCCGAGCCTGTGGCTGGACTCCGAGGACGCCCTCGACCTCGACGGTCGTCGTGCGCGCGGCGACGGCGCCTTCCGGATCGCGGTGGTGCGGCTGCCGCGGATCAGCAACTTCACCGACGTCGACGCGCTCGGCCTCGAACCCGACCTCGACGTCGCCTTCGTCTCCGACCCCCGCGACGTCGCCGCTGCCGATCTGGTCGTCGTGCCGGGGACCCGCTCGACGATCAGCGACCTGGCCTGGCTGCGCTCGCGAGGCCTCGACGCCGCGATCCTCGACCACGCCCGCCGTGGTCGCTCGGTGCTCGGCATCTGCGGCGGCTTCCAGATGCTCGGCCGGACCATCAGGGACCCTGCCGGTGTCGAGGGCGTGCCGGGTGCCGAGGTCGAGGGTCTGGGGCTGCTCGACGTCCGCACCGACTTCGCCGCGGAGAAGGTGCTGCGCCTGCCTACCGGCGCCGCCCTTGACGCACCCGCGTCGGGGTACGAGATCCACCACGGCCGGACCACCCGCGTCGGTGGCGAGGAGTTCCTCGGCGGCGCCCGCGCGGGCAACGTCCTCGGCACGATGTGGCACGGAAGCCTCGAGGGCGACGCGCTGCGGGGTGCGCTGTTGTCCGAGCTGCTGGGCCGAGAACCGTCGGGGGTGAGCTTCAGTGCTGCCCGGGACGCGCGGCTCGACCGCCTCGGCGACCTGGTCGAGGAGCACCTCGACGTCGACGCACTGCTGACACTCGCCCGCGACGGCACACCCGCCGGACTGCCCGTCCTACCCCCAGGAGGTGCCCCGTGAGGCTGCTGCTCCTGGGAGGCACCCGTGAGGCCCGTGACCTCGCGGCCCGGTTGGTCGGCGATCGCGACAGCGGCGTCGAGGTGACCAGCTCGCTGGCCGGCCGGGTTGCCGAGCCGCGTCTGCCGGTCGGGAGGGTGCGCATCGGCGGCTTCGGCGGCGTCGAGGGTCTGCAGGCCGCGCTCGCCGAGTACGACGCCGTGGTCGATGCAACCCATCCCTTCGCCCTCGGCATGACTTCGAACGCTGTTGTTGCCTGTCGCCTCGACGGCGTCCCCCTGCTGCGGCTCGAGCGGCCCGGTTGGGAACCGGACGCGAGGTGGCACTACGTCGACGACCACGAGCAAGCAAGCACGCTGGCCGCATCCCTCGGTGTGCGCCCGTTTCTCACCGTCGGCCGCCAGGAGCTTTCTCGCTTCCTCCCGGCGCTGATCGGACATCCCGTGCTTGCGCGAGTCGTCGACCGTCCCGCTCTCGACCTGCCCGAGACGTGGACGTTGCTGACCAGCCGTGGCCCCTACACCCTCGATGGCGAGCTCGCGCTGATGCGGCAGCACGCCGTCGACGTCCTCGTCACCAAGGACTCAGGCGGCAGCTACACCTGGCCCAAGATGCAGGCCGCCGCCGAGCTCGACGTCGCCGTGGTCGTCGTACGGCGTCCCGCGTGCCCGGTCGGGGTGCAGACCGTGCACGACGTTGACGATGCCGTCGCCTGGGTCAGGGAGCAGTCGTGAGAGTCCTCGTCACCGGCGGAGTCCGCTCCGGCAAGTCCTGTCATGCGGAGTCGCTCCTGGCCGGACCGGTCACCTACCTCGCCCCAGGGCCGGTCCAGGACGACGCCGACTGGGCCGCCCGGATCGCCGCCCATCGGGCGCGGCGGCCTGTCGACTGGACGACCGTCGAGTCCCACAACCTCGTCGGAGTGCTCGCGCACACGGACGGGCACGTCATGGTCGACTGCCTGGGCACGTGGCTCACGGCAGTGCTCGACGAGCGTGGCCTCTGGGGTGCGCCGGCGGACGAGATCACCGACGTGATCGGACACGTTGCGCAAGAGGCAGCGGACGTTCTCGCTGTTCGCGACCAGGGAGAGGACACCGTGCTCGTCACCAACGAGGTCGGCCTGGGCGTCGTCCCCGAACACCGGTCCGGTCGGCTCTTCCGGGACCTGCTCGGACTGGTCAACCAGCGCATCGCCGCGGCCTGCGACGAGGTGCACCTGGTGATCGCAGGCAGGGTGATCCGGCTATGACCCAGCCAGGCGCCGCGCTGCTTCTCGTGGGCATGTCCGTCTCCGATGTCGACCGTCGCGACGAGCTGCTCGCGGCGGCCGCCCGCCACCATGCGAGCGTCGCCTTCTTGCAGATGGGCGACCCATCGCTCTCGCGCGAGCTCACCCGGCTCGCCGACCTCGGCGCCACCACGATCAGCCTCGCCGGCATCAGCCTCGGCCCGCTCGCCCCCGGTCAGTCATGGCTACGTAGGATCGCCTCCCACTGGTGGCGCGAGCGCGGCGGGCACCGCCCGGTGATCGAGGTCGCGACCCGCCTTGCCTCCACGATCGAGGAGATCGAGGTCGCGCTGTCCGACCTGAAGCCGATCTCCGGCGCCGAGCCGGGCCTGACCTCGACCGCCTGGGAGGACGTGACCCGCCACCGGGGCCAGGTGCTCATCTGCCGCGGTCCGCGGTGCACGGCCCGAGGATCCGACGAGACAGCCCGCGCGCTGATCCTCGCACTCATGGAGGCCGGGCTCGGCGACCATGACGTGCTGGTCACCCACACTGGTTGTCAGTTCCCCTGCAACCAGGCCCCGGTTGTCAGCGTGCAGCCCGACGACGTCTGGTACGGCGGCGTCGATCCACACGCGGCCCGCCGGATCGTGTCCGACCACCTGCTGGCCGACACTCCCGTGGAAAGCCGCCGGCTCCCGCGCTGAGCGCAGGAGCCGACAGGTTGGTTCGCGGGGCGGGCCGTCAGAGGCTCGCGGCTAGCGCGCGCCGCTGCGCCCGCTCCGTCTGCGCGGCGTAGAGCCGACCAACCAGTCCGGTGAGCACCACGCCGATCACGCCCCACATCGTGGCCAACGTGAACAGTGACGCCCGGCGGAAGAACCAGAGCGTGTTGGCCGGGAAGTCGCCGACCTCGTTGACGGTGGCGAAGAGCTGGCCGGCGACGACCACGACGGCCAGGTAGCCGGCTGCACCGGCGACGACGCCACCGTAGGTGCCGAGGCGGTTGCGCA
Source organism: Actinomycetota bacterium (assembly GCA_049323155.1). GTDB lineage: Bacteria > Actinomycetota > Actinomycetes > Propionibacteriales > Nocardioidaceae > Nocardioides_C. Next base: position 3,606 of record JBMOMG010000229.1, read on the forward strand.
GCCTGACCGCGGCGTACGTCGCGGCGACGGCCGCGAGGACCGAGACGGCTACGAAGCCGAAGTAGAGCGCAGTCCTGTCGCCGATGGTGTCACCACTTCCGACCGCTGGCGGGTTCGCCGGGTACTTCAAGAACGGCACCAGGGCGAACGCGACGAAGCCAAGCAGCGTAACCAGGGCCGTGGACTGGCCGGGTTGGAGCCGGCCCATGCGGCCGACGGTGCCGGCAGCCAGGAGGGCCACGATGCCGCCGAGCGCGACCCCGACGGCGAGCGTGCCGGTGAGCAGTCCCCAGGTCTTCTGGTTGTCGCGGGAGACCTCGGCGCCCGCCGTGGTGCCCGGCTCGTCGCCGTGGTCGTGGGACGCCGGCGCCTGCTCGGCGGTCCCGGCCTCCTCGAGGGTGATGGCGGCGTCGACGTGGGGTTCACCCGCGGTGTAGGCGACGAGGAAAGTCGCGAAGCCGGCGACGAGTCCGGCGATCAGTCCGCGGACGAGAAAAGCGCGCGCAGCCATGCCTCAGTGGCAGGGGTAGCCGAGGAGGTGGCGTCCGTCGTGGACCCACTCGTGAATGGCCGTCCCGGAGAGGAGGGACACCGCGCCCTGGTCAGTGCTGACGAAGAAGAGCACCAGCGTCCCGAGGAGACCGAAGAACAGCGCCCAGGGCGCGAGCTGACCCAACGGGATGGTGGGAACGGAAGGGGCGCCAGCGACCGGCGCCGCAGAGAGCTGCGACATGTTTCCTCCTCAGGGATACGTGCGTCCCTGTTCGATGGGATGGATACGGACACTCGGGTCTGACTCCACCGCCCGGAGGCGATGTCACAGTAGCGCGACTGTGCCGGATTCTCACCGGCTTCCTCGTGCCCGTGAGCCGGATGCTATCGCACGCCGGCCCGCTGTGCGCCGAGCCACGAGCAACGCGCCGGATGCCGACACGACCGCACCGATGATGCCGACCCTGCGTGCGAGTCGGGCGGCCCGACCGATGTCCTCGGGTCGTACGGCGCGCCCGTCGCCCATGACGGAACGGTGCTCGAGCCGGCTGCCGTAGTAGCGGTTCGTGCCGCCCAGCCGGATGCCGAGCGCGCCGGCGAAAGTGGCCTCGACGACTCCGGCGTTGGGGCTGGGATGGGCGGCGGCGTCGCGGCGCCATGCCCGGACAGCGGCCCGTGCCGTGCTTGGCGAGGCAAGGAGCGTGGCGGCACCGGCGAGCCGCGAGCCGGGCAGGTTGACCAGATCGTCGAAGCGGGCGGCGGCCCAGCCGAACCGCTCGTAGCGGTCGTTGTGGTGGCCGACCATCGCGTCGAGGGTGTTGGCCGCGCGGTAGCCGAGCAGCCCGGGCATCCCGGCCACGGCTCCCCACAGCAGCGGTGCGACGACGGCGTCCGAGGTGTTCTCCGCAACGGACTCCACGACCGCGCGCCCGACCTCCGACTCATCCAGCGCCGAGGTGTCGCGGCCCACCAGGTGGGTGAGGCGTTCACGGGCTGCCGGGAGGTCGCCTGCTCTCAGGAGCGCGTCGACCGCGAGTGCCTCCCGCTCCAGCGAGCGCCCACCGAGCACCGTCCAGGCCACCACGGCGGTGGCCACCGCCTGGGCGACGGGGTTCCGCGCTGCCCGATCCGCTACGACTCCCCCCACGATCGCCGCCCCGACGAGTGCCGCCGTGTGTGCCGCACCCCGCGGCCGCGAGTCGGCGTACAGCCGACGCTCCAGCGCCGCGGCCGCGTTGCCGAAGCCGGCAACGGGATGGAGATGCTGCGGGTCTCCGAGCACGCGGTCCGCGGCGAACCCGAGCAGCAGACCCGCCGCCCGGGCGCTCACGAGAGCGCCACCAGGAGGGCAGCGAGCGACAGCTCGATCGCGGCGCCGAAGACGTCGCCGGTGACGCCGCCGAGCCGCCGCACCGCTCGCGCGACGACGACGGCGACCACGGCGAGCGCCATCGCGCTGGCCAGCGCTCCTCGCCACCAGGCGAGTCCAGCCCAGGCGCCGGCGAGCGAGAGAACGGCGGCGCACGTCGGCCACATGAGCACCACGACCGGCCGAGCCACGGTGCCGGTGTAGGTGTCACCGAGCCCACCGGGCCGTGCCGACGGCACCCCCCGGGCGCAGCACATGGCGAGCGCAGCGCGGGAGACGCAGAGCGCGCAGCCGGCCAGCACGGCGGCGCGCACAGGGTGCGGTGAGGCCAATACTGCGACCAGGCCTGTGGCCTGCAGGCCGAGGACCAGTACCACCGCCACGACGCCGGCCGGACCCGACGTACCGCTCTTCATCACCTCCAGCGACCGCTCCCGGTCGTAGGACGCCGCCATCCCGTCGACCGTGTCGGAGAGCCCGTCGAGGTGGAAGGCGCGGTTGCCGAGAATAGCCGCGCCCAGCGCCAGCAGCGCCGCTACGGGGATCGGCAGACCCAGGGCATGCCCGGCCAGGAGCACCAGAGTCACCGTCCCCGCGAGCGGAAGGGCGGCCAGCGGTGCGAGCACCATCGCCAAACCGGCCCGGTGTCGGTCGACGACGCCCGGTGGCGCGACGGGTACGACGGTGAGAGTGCCGAGGGCGAGTCGCCAGGCGTCGAGCAGCATCAGGCCCCGAGCTCCGAGAGCAGCGCCACGTCGCGGAGCACGGCGGCGGCGCTGCGGACGACAGGGACCGCGGCGACGGCGCCCGATCCCTCCCCCAGCCGCATGCCGAGGTCGAGCAGCGGTTCTCGGCCCATCTTGGCGAGCGCGAGGGACTGGGCCGGTTCGGTGGAGCGGTGCCCGGCGGCGTACCAGGCGGCGGCGCCGGGCTCGATCCGGTCGGCGGTGAGGGCACAGGCCACGCTCATGAGTCCGTCGAGCAGCACCGGTACGCCGTCCTGGGCTGCGGCAAGGAGGTAGCCGGTGGTGGCGGCCAGGTCTGGGCTGCCCAGGGCCGTCAGTGTCTCGACCGGGTCGCCGGCCCGGGTGCCGGCACGCCGAAGGGCGATGTCGATCACCTCGGTCTTGCGCGCAAGCGCGACATCGTCGATCCCCGTGCCTCGCCCGACCACCTCGGCTGCGGGAAGCCCGAGGCCGGCGGCGATCAGGGCCGCGGCGGGGGTGGTGTTGCCGATGCCCATGTCTCCGCCGAGGAGCAGCTGAGCACCGGCCCGGATCTCCTCGCGCGCGATCGCCGCCCCTGCGTCGAGGGCCTGCCGGGTCTGCTCCGGCGTGAGCGCGTCCTCGAGATGGATGGCGCCGCTGGACCGACGGACCTTGTGGACGGTCAGCGCCGCGCAAGTCGCCTCGTCGAGATCGGCGAAGTCGTCGTCGACACCGAGGTCGAGCACGCGGACCGCGACGCCGTGGGTGGCTGCCAAGGCATTCACAGCCGCCTTGCCGGCGAGAAAGGTGCGGACCATCGCACCGGTGATCGCGGGCGGGAACGCGGAGACGCCGTGCGAGGCGACGCCGTGGTCGCCGGCAAAGATGACCAGCCGGACGTCATTCACCGGCTTCGGAGGTACCTGGCCCTGGCAGGACGCAAGCCAGATGCCCAGCTCGCCGAGGCGGCCGAGGGCACCGGCCGGGGTGGCCAGTGCGGCCAGGCGCTTGGCGGCGTGGTCGCGGGCGATGTGGGACGGGGCGGAGACGTAGGGCATGGCGGACCTCACGAGGTGGGCTGGAGAAGGCGGACCGCGTCGAGCGCGGTGAAGAACTGGTTCGTCATCCCCGGCGGACGCACGGCGATGCGGACCCAAGTGGAGTCGAGCCCCGGGAACGTGTCGGCCCGGCGTACGGCGACGCCGCGCGCCCTCAGCGCCGCATGAGCGCCCCGTCCCAGCCTGGCCAGGACGAAGGGCGCCGCCGATGGCGCGTAGTCGATCCCGCGTCCGCGAAGACCGCCTTCGAGGAAGTCGCGCCAGCGCGCCAGCGTGGCCGCGCGGTCGCGGGCCTCGGGGGTCGCTGTCCGGCTGGTGCACGCGATGGTTGCCGCGATGGCCGGTGCCGAGACGGACCAGGGCGTTTGCCGGTCGGCCATCGAGCGGACATGGGCGCGGTCGCCGACGAGGTAGCCCGCTCGGATGCCCGGGATTGACCAGTGCTTGGTGAGGCTCCGGATGACCACCAGGCCCTTGAGTCGCTCGCGGGCCAGGGAGCCGGTCTCGCCGGGGATCGCGTCCATGAAGGCCTCGTCAACGACGACGAGTCGACCTCTCCGGCGCAGACCGCGGAGCAGGTCGGCGGGGTGGAGGACACCGGTCGGGTTGGTGGGGTTGCCG
>JBMOMG010000230.1:0-7752 GCA_049323155.1 Actinomycetota bacterium
GCCGAAGGGCAGACCGTCGAGGGCACCCCGGCCGACACCGAGGACCAGGATGCCGAGCCGACCAGGAACGCCCCGGGAGACGCCGGCCCGACCGGCCACTCCTGAGTCCTGACCACGACGCGCAGCGGGGCCCGCCGGTTGCCGCTGTGGCGCTACCTCGTCGAGCTCGACAAGCCCGTGGTGGCGGGCGTCTGACGCGTCACGTTCGCCGCGCGATCCGGCCTGCCCTGGGACGATGGAGTTGAACCGAGGAGGCACCCCCATGCAGCTCCATGTCCTGCTGCGCGACGCCGAGCACGACGTCCTCGACCAGGCGTACTCGACCCTTCAGCGCGTGCACAGCACCCACTACGAGACCGCCGGCGAGGCGTTCACCCGGGACCGACTCGCCGACCTGTTCCGGCTCGTGGTCGCCGCGATCGAGGCCCGCGACCTGGCCGCGATCAGTGCCTACGCCACGCAGGTGGCGACCGAGCGCTTCAACCAGGGCTTCGACATCGCCGAGGTCCAGGCCGCGTTCAACGCCCTCGAGGGCGCCGCGTGGTCGCGGGTCGTCGCCGACGTCCCCGCCGACGAGCTCGCCGAGGCGATCGGTCTGCTCAGCACCGTGCTCGGTTTCGGCAAGGACGCGCTCGCCCGGGAGTACGTCGAGCTCGCCAGCCGGCGGCACGTGCACTCGCTGGACCTGTCGGCGCTGTTCGCCGGCGCTCAGACCTAGGCAGCCGGCCTAGCAGCTCACGCCTGTGGCGGGCAGGCTAACCCAGCCGCGCGTGAACGGTGCGCGCACCCGCTCGCCGGCCGTGACGTCCACGCCGATGCCCGGCTGGCGTCGCAGGAGCTCCTCGAACGCCACCCGGGCCTGCAGCTTCGCCAGGTGGTTGCCGATGCAGAAGTGCGGTCCGCTGCCGAAGCCGAGGTGCCGCGGCATGTCGCGGGTGATGTCGAGCCGGTCGGCGGTCGGCCCGAACTCCCGTTCGTCCCGGTTGGCCGAGGCGTACATCAGGAGCACCTTGGCGCCCGCGGGGATCTCCACCCCGCGTACGACGGTCGGGGCGGTCGTCGTACGCGCCAGGCCCTGCACCGAACCCTCGAGCCGCAAGAACTCCATCACCGCGTTCGGAACCAGCGACATGTCGGCGACCAGCCGCTCGCGCTGCGCGTGGTCGGAGTCGAGCAGCATCACGCCGTGGGAGATCAGGTTGGCCGTCGTGTCGTTGCCGCCGGCGACCATCACGAAGCAGAAGCCGAGGATGTCCCAGTCACCGAGCCGCTCGCCGTCGACCTCGGCGGTCACCAGCGCACTGATCAGGTCGTCACGAGGTTCGGCGCGGCGGGCAGCGATCACGTGCGTGAAGTACTCGAACATCTCCGCGACCGCATCGGGCGCGGCGACGATCGAGGAGCTGTCGAAGCCGTTGTCCTGCAGGGTGGTGAGCGCCTTCACCCACGGCCCGAACCGGGCGCGGTCCGCCGCGGGGACGCCGAGCAGGTCGGCCAGCACGAAGGTCGGCAGCGGCGCGGAGAGGTCCTGGTGCAGGTCGACCGGCGCACCGGTCCCGGCCTTCTCCTCCATCAGCGAGATCCGGCCGTTGACGAACTCGCGGATACCTTCCTCGAGCGCGGCGATCCGGCGCGGAGTGAAGCCGTGGCTGACCAGCCGGCGCAGCTGGGTCTGCCGGGGCGGGTCGAGCATCACGATCGTGGGCGCCAGGCCGAGCGCCTCGATCTCGTCGGGGTAGAAGGTCAGCCCCTGCGCCGAGGAGAACAGCCCGGGGTCGCGCACGGCGTCCCACACGTCCTCGAACCGGGAGAGCGCGAGGAAAGGCGGGTCCTCGTGTCGGTGGACCGGGTCGTGGTCCCGCAGCTCGCGGTAGGTGGCGTAGGGGTCGGCAAGGAACTCCGGGTCCAGCGGGTCGTACCGGACCGGGTTGCGCACTGCTGCGTCCATCCGGCCACCTTGGCCCACCCTCCCGGACGTGGGCCAGCCCCTGTCTCACTCCGGCGTCTTCCCCTGGGCGAGGATCAGTCGTTTACTGGTAAGGGTCCGCGAACTCCGGTGAGGGAGCTGGTCCGATGCCGAACTCCACGCGTGTCCCCGACTTCATGCCGACGCTGTCCCCGGGCCGGCACCGCAACCCCCGCAAGGGGGCGTGCTTCATGGAGATGGCCTCCTACCTGGCCGGCGAGCGCTGGTCGGACCATCCCCGCTGCACCCACCCGTTGCTGGCCGCGATGGCCCGCGAGATCAACGACCGGATCGGCGACGCCGCCCGCCAGCGGCTCGTTCCGTTGATCCCCCTGGTGGTCCACCTCAACGGGGACGACCGCCGGATGGACGTGTGGATCGCGCGCGAGGCGGCGCTCACCGCGCTGCCGCTGGTCTCGATGTCGCGGCAGCGGGCCGCTGCCGTCGGCATCCTCCGCAGCGAGGCGGCGCTCGCCGAGCATGACGGGCTGCCCAGCGGTTGGCTCTCGCCCCGGGCGCAGGCGACCCTGGCGCTCGTGCCCGAGGCCGAGAAGTGGGCCCGGGACTTCATGCAGATGACCATGGGCAGGCGCGACGCGTTCGTGGTGCGGGGCGCGCCGGCCGTCGTGCACCAGGCGGTGCTGGGCCTCTCCGAGGCCTGCGTCCCGGAGCCGGAGGAGCAGCTGGTCGGCCTGCTCGAGCGGACGATCGTCTCGCTGCGTCAGCTCACGATGGTCGGTAGCCAGGAGTCCATGCGCTCCAGCGCCTCGCTGATCTCCGCGGGCGCCCCGGCGAACGAGAACCGCAGGAACTTGCCTCCGTCGACGGTGTCGAAGTCGATGCCCGGCGCCGTGGCGACGCCGGTGTCGGCCAGCAGCCGGTGGCACAGGCCCATCGAGTCGGCGGTCAGGTGGGACACGTCGGCATAGACGTAGAACGCCCCGTCGGCCGGGGCGAGCCGGGTGATCCCCAGTCGGGGTAGCCCGTCGAGGAGCAGCGCGCGGTTCTCCGCGTAGCGCGCGACATGCGCGTCCACCTCGGCGTACGACTCCGGCGTGAACGCCGCGACCGCCGCGTGCTGCGACAGCACCGGGGGGCAGATCGTGTAGTTCCCGGTGAGTACGTCGACCGCACGGCGCAGCCGTTCCGGCACGAGCATCCAGCCCAGCCGCCACCCGGTCATCGAGAAGTACTTCGAGAAGGAGTGGAACACCACCGCCTCGCGCGAGGTCTGCCAGGCCGACGCGTGCTGCTTGGGGTGGGCGTACTCGATGCCGTGGTAGATCTCGTCGCTCACCAGCTGCACACCGTTGGCCTCGCACCATCCAGCCAGCGCGGCGAGCTCCTCGGGGGCGAGCATCGTGCCGGTCGGGTTCGCCGGGCTGGCCACGACGAGCCCGTCGACCGGGCGGTCCAGGGCCTCGAGCATCGCCACCGTCGGCTGGAAGCGTGACTCCGGCCCGGTGGGCAGCTCGACCACCTCCACGCCCAGCGAGGTGAGGACGTTGCGGTAGCAGGGGTAGCCAGGGCGGGCGATCGCCACCCGGTCGCCGGCGTCGAACGCGGCCAGGAACGCCAACAGGAAGCCACCCGAGGAGCCGGTGGTGACCACGACGTCCTCGATGCCGACGTCGATCCCGTGCACGCGGCGGTGGTGGCCGGCGATCGCCTGCCGCAGCTCGGGGATCCCCAGTGCGACCGTGTAGCCGAGGACGTCCTCCTCGAGTGCCCGCTTCGCCGCCTCCTTCACCGGGCGCGGTGCCGGGGTCGACGGCTGCCCGGCGACGAGGTTCAGCAGGTCCCCGTGCGAGCGCTGCCGCTCGGCCGCCGCGGCGAGCAGGTCCATGACGTGGAACGGTGGGACGGCTGCCCGGGCGGCCACCTTCAGGCGGTGTGCGTCGGCGTGCTGCATAAGGGTCACCGTAACCGCGCGCCATAGGATGAAGCCCCAGGGACCAGCGACGTCGGAGGTGCGCGTGAGCTTCGACGTGCACCAGCTCAACGTCGTACTCCTGGCCGCGTCCGTCGTGATGCTCCTTGCGATCCTCGCGGTCCGGGCCTCGGTCCGGGTGGGCCTGCCCAGCCTGCTGATCTACCTCCTCATGGGTGTTCTGCTCGGGGAGATGGGCCCTGGGTTCAACCTCACCGACGCCAACGTCGCGCACGCCCTCGGGTTCGCCGCCCTCGTCGTGATCCTCGCCGAAGGTGGCCTGACCACGCAGTGGCAGGAGATCAAGCCCTCCATGCGGATGGGCGCTGCGCTCGCGACGCTCGGCGTAGGCGTCAGCGTCGCGGTCGTCGCGGTCGGGGCGCACTACCTGCTAGGGCTCGACTGGCAGCTCGCGGTCCTGCTCGGGGCGGTCACCTCGCCCACCGACGCCGCCGCGGTGTTCTCGGTGCTCAGGCGGGTGCCCCTGCCCCGCCAGGTGCTGGGTGTGCTGGAGGCCGAGTCCGGTCTCAACGACGCGCCGACCGTGCTGCTGGTGACCCTGGTCAGCACCGGCGCGGCGCTCGACCAGGGCGTCCTGGGCTTCGCCGGGATCGTGGTCTACGAGCTCGTGGTCGGGGTGCTGGCCGGCCTGGCCGTCGGGTTCGGTGGCGCCTGGGTGATGCGCCGGATCGCGCTGCCCGCCTCCGGGCTCTACCCGATCGCGGTCCTCGCCCACGCGATCCTGGCCTACTCGGGGGCCGCCGCAATCCACGCGTCCGGTTTCGCTGCGGTCTACACCGCAGCGCTCGTCCTCGGGAACTCCGAGCTGCCGCACCGTGCCGCCACCCGGTCCTTCTCCGAGGGCGTGGCCTGGATCGCGCAGATCGGCCTGTTCGTCATGCTCGGCCTGCTCGCCTCGCCCGAGCGGATCTCGCTGGCCCATGTCGGGTACGCCGTCGCCGCCGGCCTGATCCTGACCGTGCTCGCGCGCCCGCTGTCGGTCGTCGCCTGCTCGTGGGCGTGTCGCCTGAACTGGCGCGAGGAGGCGTTCTTGTCGTGGGCCGGCCTGCGCGGCGCCGTGCCCATCGTGCTGACCACCATCCCGCTGGCCAACGAGGTGGAAGACGCCACCGAGCTGTTCGACATCGTGTTCGTGATGGTCGTGATCTTCACGCTCCTCACCGCGCCGACGCTGCCCTGGGTGGCCAAGAAGCTGCACGTCGCCTACGCCGGTGAGGCGCGCGACCTCGAGGTGGAGGCCGCGCCGCTGGAGCGGATCGCCGCCGACCTGCTGGTGGTGACGATCTCCGGGAAGTCGCGGCTGGCCGGCGTCGAGGTCGGCGAGCTGCGGCTGCCGCACGGGGCCTCGGTCACCCTCATCGTGCGTGACGGCAACACCCTGGTGCCGGCCGACCGCACCGTGCTGCGGCGCGGCGACGACCTGCTCGTCGTCGCGCCCCGCAAGCTGCGCGAGGAGACCGAGGAGCGGCTGCGCAAGGTGTCCCGCGCGGGTCGGCTCGCGCGGTGGTGGGCCGAGGACTGAGCTCAGTCGGCCGGTGCGGAGGGCGCGACCGGCTCGCAGACCTCGACCGGGTTCTTGATCGTCAGGGACCGAGGCGCCTTGGCCAGCCGGTTGAAGTCGTTGCCGACGATCACGTCGACCCCGGCGCCGAGGTCCTCGTCGGAGAAACGGACCTTCACCTTCGGCCCGAACTGACGAGCGACCAGGCGGCCCTCGGCGTCGTTCTCCTCCGTCGACCAGACGGCCACCTTGCGCACCTTGACGTCCGAGGGGGCGTTGCCGACGTCACCGGGCAGGAAGCCGCGCTCCATGAGCGCGTCGAGGGTCCGGCCGGCGAGCCCGGAGCGACCACCGGCGTTGAACACGCTGACCCGGATCTGCTCGGAGCGGATCTTCTCGCCGGCGTCGACCGTCTTGACCACGCACGTCGGGGTCGGCTCCTCGGCGACGACGTCGGTCTCGGGGAGCTCCGCGAACAGCGACCGCCAGCCCCACACCGCGCCCAGGACGAGAAGCCCCACCAGCACGAACATCGTGACCGCGGTGGTGACGTGACGAGGGCTCATGACGTCAGCCTTCCATCACGTGCACACGAGCGTGGAGCACCTGTCGCTGGTGGAGGGCCGCGCGAAGGGCGCGGTGCAGGCCGTCCTCGAGGTAGAGCTCGCCCTTCCACTCGACGACGTGGGCGAACAGGTCGCCGAAGAACGTCGAGTCCTCGTCGAGCAACGCGCCGAGGTGAAGGATGTCCTTGGTCGTGACCAGCTCGTCGAGCCGCACCTGGCGCGGTGGGAGCTCGGCCCAGTCCCGCGGCGACAGGCCGTGGTCCGGGTAGGGGCGGCTCTCGCCCACGCGCTTGAAGATCACAGCGGCCAGCATAGGCTGCGGCAATGAGCAGCGAGGAGCCCACCGCGACGATCACCGCCGCGGTGACCAGCGGATACGCGTTCGACGGTCCGGTCCTGGAGCTCGGAGCCTTGATGCTCGGCCCGGACCAGGTCGTGGGCTCTGCGCCGGTGCGCATCCCGCTGGCGATGGTGAACCGGCACGGCCTCGTTGCCGGGGCCACCGGCACCGGCAAGACCAAGACCCTGCAGCTGCTCGCCGAGCAGCTGTCGGCGCACGGCGTCCCGGTCTTCGCCGCCGACATCAAGGGCGACCTGTCGGGACTCGCGGTGCCCGGGGAGGCCGGGGAGAAGATCCAGGCCCGTTCGGAGTCCGTCGGCCACGGGTGGCAGGCCACCGGGTTCCCCGTCGAGCTGTTCGCGATCGGCGGCGAGGGCAGCGGGGTGCCGCTGCGCGCTACGATCTCGTCGTTCGGGCCCACCTTGCTGTCGAAGGTGCTCGGCCTCAACGACACGCAGGAGTCCTCGCTCGGGCTGGTGTTCCACTACGCCGACCAGGCCGGCCTGCCGCTGCTCGACCTCGCCGACCTCCGCGCCGTGGTGCAGTTCCTGGTCTCCGACGAGGGCAAGGCCGACCTGAAGAACCTCGGTGGCCTGTCGACGTCGACGGCCGGGGTGATCCTGCGCGAGCTGATCGCGTTCTCCGACCAGGGCGCCGACGCCTTCTTCGGCGAGCCGGAGCTCGACACCGCCGACCTGATCCGGGTCGCCCCCGACGGCCGCGGGGTGATCTCCCTCGTCGAGCTGCCCCGGCTCCAGGACCGGCCGGCGGTGTTCTCCACGTTCCTGATGTGGCTGCTCGCCGACCTCTTCAACGACCTGCCCGAGGTCGGCGACATCGACAAGCCCAAGCTGGTGTTCTTCTTCGACGAGGCGCACCTGCTGTTCAAGGACGCCTCCAAGGCGTTCCTCGAGGCGATCGCGCAGACCGTGCGGCTGATCCGCTCCAAGGGCGTCGGGGTCTTCTTCGTGACACAGAGCCCGACCGACGTACCCGACGACGTCCTGGCCCAGCTCGGATCCCGGGTGCAGCACCAGCTGCGCGCCCACACGCCCAACGACGCCAAGGCGCTGAAGGCGACGGTGAACACCTACCCGACCTCCGGCTACGCCGACCTCGGCGAGGTGATCACCTCCCTCGGCATCGGTGAGGCGGTGGTGACCGTGATGAGCGAGCGCGGCGCGCCCACGCCGGTGGCCTGGACCCTGGTGCGCGCACCCGAGTCGCGGATGAGTCCGGCCGACCAGGAGGTGCTGGACGGCATCGTCGCCGCCTCGCCGCTGCAGGCGAGGTACGCCGAGGCGCTCGACCGGGACTCGGCCCACGAGATGCTGGCGCGCAAGCTCGAGGCCGGCGCCGCCGCTGCGGACGAGGCGCCTGAAGAGGCCTCGGCCGAGGCCAAGATCCGCTACCCCAAGAAGTCGGCGC
>JBMOMG010000231.1:0-7712 GCA_049323155.1 Actinomycetota bacterium
TGGGTCACCACGTCCGCACCGGCGTGGTGACCCAGGTCTCATCTGCGTAACAATGCGACGCCAAGTCGTCCTTGCCCTACCCGCGGACCTGCCTCACAGCACTAGTCTCCGCGGGAGAGGCCCGGTGGATGATTCGTCGCGTGGCCGACCTGTTGTTATGAGATGCGCGGTGCGAACCACCGCCTTGGAGGAATCGTGAAGATGAGAAGGATCACGGCTGCTACCGCAGTGGTCGCGTTCGGTCTGGTCGCCGCGGCCTGTGCGCCGCCGGCCGAGGAGGAGGAGCAGGCGCCTCAGGGCGACACCTCGGTCAACATCGGATGGAACCAGCCGTTCTACTCCTACAACGACGACACGTCGACGGGTAACGCCACGGCGAACGCCAACATCCTTTACCTGATGAACGGCGAGTTCAACTACTACAACGCCGACCTCGAGCTCACCCCGGACGAGTCCTTCGGCACCTACGAGGTCGTCTCCGAGGACCCGCTCCAGGTCAAGTACACCGTCAACGAGGGCATGCAGTGGTCCGACGGCACGCCCGTCGACGCGGCCGACCTGATGCTCCAGTGGGCCGCCCTGAGCGGTGCGCTCAACAACGTCGACGCGGACAAGGTCGAGCGCGACCCCGACACGGGTGCTCCGGCCGACAGCGGCGCCGGCCAGGTGTTCTTCGACGGCCAGACCGCCGGCATGGCGCTGGTCACCCAGACCCCCGAGGTCGGTGACGACGGCCGTTCGATCACGCTGTCCTACGACAAGCCGTTCGCGGACTGGGAGGACGCCTTCGACATGGGCGTCGCGGCCCACGCGACCGTGATGCAGGCACTCGACGTGACCGACCCGCAGGAGGCCAAGGACGAGCTCCTGCGCGCGATCAACGAGAAGGACAACGACGCCCTCGCCAAGATCGCGAACTTCTGGAACACCGGCTACGACTACACCTCCTACCCCGAGGACGAGCTGCTTCGTCTCTCGAGCGGCGCCTACCTGATGACGGCGTTCGAGGAGAACCAGTTCATGACGCTGGAGGCCAACCCCGACTACGAGGGTGACCGCAAGGCTGCGATCGACAAGATCACGATCCGCTGGAACGAGGACCCGCTCGCTTCCGTGCAGGCTCTCCAGAACGGCGAGCTCGACCTGATCTCGCCCCAGTCCAGCCCCGACGTGCTGCAGGCCCTCGAGGGCATCGACGGCGTCGAGGTCGAGACCGGCACCGAGGCCACCTACGAGCACGTCGACCTGACCTACAACAACGGTGGTCCGTTCGACCCGAAGACCTACGGCGGCGACGCCGAGAAGGCCAAGGCCGTGCGGCTGGCGTTCCTCAAGACGATCCCGCGCCAGGAGATCCTGGACAAGCTGATCATCCCGCTGCAGCCCGACGCCGAGCTGCGCAACTCGCAGAACATCGTGCCCGGCGCCCCCGGCTACGACGAGATGATCGAGCAGAACGGCTCGGCCGAGTTCAACGAGGTCGACATCGAGGGTGCCAAGAAGTTGCTCGCCGACGCGGGCGTGCAGACCCCGATCAACGTCCGGTTCCTCTACGCGGCCGGCAACGTCCGTCGTGAGGAGTCCTTCGAGCTGATCCGTCAGTCCGCCAAGCAGGCCGGCTTCAACGTGGTCGACAAGGGCAACGCCGACTGGGGCTCGCTCCTGGGCAGCGGCACGTACGACGCCACCGAGTTCGGCTGGCAGTCCACCTCCACCGCGGTCACCGAGTCCGACGCGAACTACCGCACCAACGGTCTGAACAACTTCGGTGGTTTCAGCAGCAAGAAGGTCGACGCTCTCTACGACGAGCTGCAGACCACCACCGACCCGGACCGTCAGCTCGAGATCCAGATCGAGGTCGAGAAGGAGCTGTGGGCCGACGGCTTCGGCGTCACGATCTACCAGTTCCCGAGCGTGACCGCCTACAACGACAACATCTCGAACGTCGACCCGATCGAGCTGTCGCCGACCATCTTCCACGGCTTCTGGGAGTGGGAAGCAGGCCAGGGCTGAGCCACCTCTAGGCTTTGACCCATCACGTTTGACCACGTGGGGATGCTGGCGCCGGACCGGCGTCGGCACCCCCGCGGGGTGCAAGGGGGCTCTGTGCCGACCACAACGTCGGCGTCAGGGCCCATGTGTCTGATCACGCAGAAACCGTGAGGCACCTTTCGAGATGTTCACCTTCATCCTGAGGCGATTCGCCACGTCCACCCTGGTGGTACTGGCGTCGACCTTCCTCATGTACGTCCTGGTCGACCTCGCGATCGACCCGCTCGACGACCTGAGGACCAGCACCGCCCCGAACAAGCAGGCCCTGATCGACGGCCGCATCGCGCAGCTCAACCTCGACGAACCGGTGGTCACCAGGTACGTCGACTGGGTGGCCGGCGCGAGCAAGTGCGTCATCGGCCAGTGCGACCTCGGCGTCGCGTGGCGCTCCGGACAGATGGTCACCGACCAGCTCGGCGGCGCGATCATGACCACGATCCAGCTGGTCACCGCCGCCACGCTGATGGCGATCCTGCTCGGCGTCGCGGTCGGCATCGTCAGCGCGCTGCGCCAGTACACCGGGTTCGACTACGGCGTGACGTTCATGTCCTTCCTGCTCTACTCGCTCCCGGTGTTCTGGGTCGCGGTGCTGCTCAAGCAGTACGGCGCGATCGAGTTCAACACCTTCCTCAACGACCCGGACCTGAGCTGGTCCACGATGATCGTGCTGTCCTTGGTGTCCGGTGCGATCTGGGCCGGCGTGGCCGGCGGGGCGATGGCGCGGAAGCTGAAGGTGCTCGCCGTGGCGTTCGCCGTTACGCTCGCGGTGCTCGTCTACATCGACGTCACCCGTTGGCTGAGCGACCCGGGCCTGGGCATCGTGGTGATCGCGGTGAGCGGTGTGGGCATCGCCCTGCTGGCGACCCAGCTCTCCACCGGCCTGCGGAACAAGCGGGCCCGCAACGCAGCGCTGACCACGGTGGCGATCGGGGTCGCGCTGTACTACCCCCTTCAGTACTTCTACTACTACGTCGGCGCCAGCTGGCCGATCATGTTCGCGCTGCTGGCGGTGACGGTCCTGGTCGCGGTGCTGGTCGGCTGGGCCTGGGGCGGTCCTGACTGGAAGCAGTCGGCACGCACCGCCGCCTTCGCCGCCGTGCCCGTGGCGGCCCTGCTGTTCGCCGACCGGGTGATGTCGGTGTGGCAGGTCTACTCCGAGTCGAACCTGATCAAGGGACGGCCGATCGCGACCATCGGGCCGAAGACGCCCGGCCTGACCGGCAGCTTCTGGGTCGAGACGCTCGACTCGTTCACGCACCTGCTCCTGCCGAGTCTCGCGCTGGTGCTGATCTCGTTCGCGAGCTACACCCGGTACGCACGGGCGAGCATGCTCGAGGTGATGAACCAGGACTACATCCGCACCGCCCGGGCGAAGGGGCTGACCGAGCGCACCGTGATCATGCGCCACGCGTTCCGCAACTCGCTGATCCCGCTCGCCTCGATCGTCCCGGTCGACATCATCACGCTGATCGGCGGCGCCGTCATCACCGAGACCATCTTCAACTGGTTCGGCATGGGCAGGCTCTTCGTGGTCTCCCTCGAGCAGAGCGAGATCGACCCGATCATGGCCTACATCCTGATCGTCGGCATCCTCGCCGTGGTCGCCAACTTCGTGGCCGACCTCCTGTACGCCGTTCTCGACCCACGGATCCGGGTGAACGCATGAGCATCGACACGCCACCGCCCGGCGTCCCGGGCGAGCACCTTGAGAACGCCATCGAGCTCAAGGAGGTCGAGGGGCTCTCCCAGGGACAGATCGTTCGGAGACGCTTCCTGCGACACAAGGGCGCGATCGTCGGCCTGATCAGCATCGCGCTCGTCGCACTGCTGGCCTTCACCTCGATCGGCATCGGCCCGATCCCCGGCTGGTGGAAGTGGGGCCCGAACCAGCTGCTGGAGGTGGCCAACCCCGGTGGCCGCCCGACGATGTCGCTGCCCAGCTGGCTGGGCGGCTCCGGCTTCGCGATCGGCGACTTCCCGTTCGGCCAGGACACGATCGGCCGCGACATCTTCGCGCGGACGATGAAGGGCGTGCAGACGTCGCTGATCGTGATGTTCATCATCGGAATCATCGCCACGCTCGTCGGGATCACCGTGGGCGCGCTTGCGGGTTTCTACCGTGGAGCCGTCGACCAGGCCCTGATGCGGATGACAGACCTGATCATCACCTTCCCGGTGATCGTGATCGGTGCCGTGCTCGGCCGGCTCGCCGGTTCCGGTGGTGCGTTCTGGCTGGCCCTCGCGCTCGGCCTGATCACCTGGACCGGCATGGCCCGCCTGGTCCGGGGCGACTTCCTGACCCTGCGCGAACGCGAGTTCGTCGATGCGGCCCGCGTGGCCGGGGCGAGCAACTTACGGATCATCCGCAAGCACATGCTGCCCAACGCGATGGGCGTGATCATCGTCAACACCACGCTGCTGATGTCGGCGGCGGTGCTGCTGGAGACCGCGCTGAGCTACCTCGGCTTCGGGGTGAGGAGTCCCGACGTGTCCCTGGGCACGATGATCTCGCAGTACCAGTCGGCCTTCGGCACCCGGCCGTGGCTGTTCTGGTGGCCGGGCCTGTTCATCATCATCATCGCGTTGTCGGTGAACTTCATCGGCGACGGCCTGCGCGACGCGTTCGACCCGCGTCAGCGCCGGATCCCGTCCGCCCGCCGCATGCAGCGGGCGCTGGCGGCCGACGAGATCGAGCGGGCCGAGCGGAAGGGGACCTCGTGAGCGCGCGTTCGCTGCGTTCAGGAGACGAGCGCACCGACCACGCTCAGCGCCAGCAGGCCTGTGCACAGGGCCAGGGCGCCGGTGTGCAGCGTGGTGTGAGCCCGGGGCTGCTCCAGGCGGGGACGGTCCAGGTAACCCGCGGCCTTCAGCTGGTCCCAGCGCTCGACCACCCAGGTCGCGGCCTGGCTCGGCGCGACAGGTCCTCCACCGCGGGTGCGCCGGGGCGCGGGCACGGCCCAGGCCTGGAAGCTGCCGTAGGCGGTCACCAGGCGCAGGCCCAGCCGGCTGTCGACGTCCTGGAGCGCCGGCCACGGCACGTGCACGGTGCGCCAGACGTTGCGCAGCTGCACGCCACCGTCGCTGACCTCCACGGCGGGGCGCCAGAAACCCAGCCAGGCCAGCGCCGCCACCAGGCCGACCGGGCCGGCGTACCTCAGTGCCGCCGGCGGATCGGTGACGGCCAGCCACACCAGCAGCGCGGCAGCCAGCGACACGGCGACCACCGCGAGGCCACGCGAGAAGCCGGACCGGTAGGTCAGCGTCTCTCCCATGGCCCAACTCTCGCACGCATCTCGACGCAGGAAGGTGAACGGTGAGCAGCAGCACCAGCACGCCCACGTCGGGCGGCAACGGTCCGATCCTGGAGGTCGAGAAGCTCAACGTCTCGTTCTGGGTCGACGACACGTGGTACCCGGCCGCGATCGACGTGAGCTACCACGTCAACGCCGGCGAGGTGCTGGCGATCGTGGGCGAGTCCGGTTCGGGCAAGACGCAGTCGTCGATGTCGCTGGTCGGTCTGCTCCCGCCCAACGGCCGGGCCACCGGCAGCGCGAAGCTGCACGGCAAGGAGCTGATCGGCCTCACCGGGGCGGGGATGCGGGACGTCCGCGGCAACGAGATCTCGGTGATCTTCCAGGAGCCGATGACCGCGCTGAACCCTGTCTACACGATCGGCTTCCAGATCGTGGAGACGTTGCGCTCGCACTTCACGATGAGCCCCAAGGAGGCCAAGGAGCGGGCCCTGGAGCTGCTCCGCCTCGTGGAGATCCCCGAGCCCGAGCGACGCTTCGACAGCTTCCCGCACCAGCTCTCGGGAGGGCAGCGACAGCGGGCGATGATCGCGCAGGCACTGGCCTGCGAGCCGAAGCTGCTCGTCGCCGACGAGCCGACCACGGCGCTCGACGTGACGGTGCAGGCCGAGATCCTCAAGCTGATGCAGGACCTCCGCCACCGCATCGACGCCGGCATCATCCTGATCACGCACGACATGGGTGTGGTCGCCGACATGGCCGACCGGATCATCGTGATGAAGGACGGCCGGATCGTCGAGACCGGCACCGCCGACCAGATCTTCCACCACCCGCAGCACCCCTACACCCAACAGCTGCTCGCGGCGGTGCCCCACTTCGGCCGGCACGCAGCCCCGGCAGAGGGTGAGGAGGGTGGCCACGGCGACGAGATCTACCGGCGCGGTGCCGCGGTCGCGGAGCCCGCACCCGAGACGGAGCGCGGCACCCCGCTGGTCGAGATCAAGGACCTGGTCCTGGAGTACCCCAAGCGCGGGTCGCAGCCGGTGTTCCGGGCCGTGGACGGGGTCGACCTGACCATCGCGCAGGGTGAGGTGGTCGGCCTGGTCGGCGAGTCCGGGTCCGGCAAGACCACGATCGGCCGGGCCGTGGTGGGCCTGCTCCCGGTGGCCGGGGGCTCGCTCAAGGTCGCCGGCGTCGACATGACGCACGCCAAGGGCAAGGACCTCAAGCCGCTGCGACGCAAGGTCGGCATCGTCTTCCAGGACCCCGGCTCCTCGCTGAACCCCCGGCTGCCGATCGGGGAGTCGATCGGCGAGCCGCTCTACCTGCACGAGAAGCTCCGCGGCAAGCAGCTCAACGAGCGGGTCGAGGCCCTGCTCGACGACGTGCAGCTGCCCCGGGCGATGCGCAACCGCTATCCGCACGAGCTCTCCGGCGGCCAGCGTCAGCGGGTCGGCATCGCCAGGGCGCTCGCCCTCGAGCCGCAGCTGCTGGTGGCCGACGAGCCGACGTCCGCGCTCGACGTGTCGGTCCAGGCGCGGGTCCTCGAGCTGTTCCAGGAGCTGCAGCGCGAGCACGGCTTCGCCTGCCTGTTCATCAGCCACGACCTCGCGGTGGTGGAGATGCTGGCCAGCCGGATCGCGGTGATGCACCACGGCAAGCTGGTCGAGGTGGGTCCGCGCGAGCAGATCGTGTTCGACGCGCAGGACCCCTACACGCGCAGGCTGGTGGCCGCCGTACCCGTGCCGGACCCGGACGAGCAGCGGGAGCGGCGCCGCGAGCGCGACGCGCTGCTCGCCCAGGAGGGTGTGTCCTGACGCCCGCCCCCCGGCTCGATTGGAGCCGGGGCGGGGCGGTCTGGCAGAATGGCCGACCGAGTCCTGCGTGCCGGACCCTCTCACCCGGCCACGCTCGACCAAGCGCAGCGATCTCGGCCTGGCCCCACCTGGTGCGGGACGCTCATCAACTCACAAGCTCTCAAGGAGACACCACACCCGTGGCAGTCAAGATCCGTCTGAAGCGCATGGGCAAGATCCGTGCGCCGCACTACCGTGTCGTCGTCGTCGACTCCCGCAAGAAGCGTGACGGCAAGGTCATCGAGGAGATCGGGAAGTACCACCCGAAGGAGGAGCCCTCGCTGATCGAGGTCGAGTCCGAGCGGGCGCAGTACTGGCTCGGTGTCGGCGCGCAGCCCTCCGAGGCCGTGGCCGCGATCCTCAAGGTCACCGGCGACTGGCAGAAGTTCAAGGGCGAGCCGGGTGCCGAGGGCACCCTCAAGACCGCCGCTCCCAAGCGCGACAAGGCCGAGATCTTCAACGAGGCCCTCAAGGAGGCCGCCAGCGAGCCGAAGGCCGAGGCGGTGACCAAGAAGGCCAAGAAGTCCGAGGCCAAGGAGGCCGCGGCCGAGGC
>JBMOMG010000232.1:0-7677 GCA_049323155.1 Actinomycetota bacterium
CACCCAACAGGTGCCTTTCACTCGGTGCAGATCAAAGTCTCGACAACCGCGATCTTGCCGAAATGGAAGGCACTTGTTGCGTTCACACCCCGAGCAGGTCAGGACTTACCTGCGGAACCGGGTCTGAACGCGCCTCTGGACCGTTGAACCGGTCTGGTTGGATGGTGCCCGTGGGTGAGTATCTGTATCTCGTCATCGGCATCGCCGTCGTCTTCCTGGCTCTCGTCGTCGGTCTCGTCACGACCCGCACGCGAGGCCGGGGCAGGGCAGGCACGCTCGAGAAGGAGCGTCCCTCGACGGAGGTCGCGGCCCCGCCGGAGCCCGCGGTCGGCGAGGAGCCCGAGACCCCCCGGGACACCCCCACCCGGACCATCGAGGACACCACCCTCCCCGAAGCGCCCCCCGCTCCGGCGATCGAGAAGCCGGAGTCGGCAGCGAGCCGGCTGGTCCGGCTCCGCGAGCGCCTCGCCCGCTCGCAGGGCCCGCTCGGCCGCGGCCTGCTGGCGCTGCTGTCCCGCGACGTCGTCGACGAGGACACGTGGGAGGAGATCGAGGACACCCTGATCACCGCCGACGTCGGCGTCGGTCCGACCCAGGAGCTGGTGGCCCGACTGCGGACCCGGATGAAGGTGGAGGGGAAGACCTCCGCCGGTGTGGAGGACATCCTCCGCGAGGAGCTGGTCACCCTGGTCGACCCGTCCATGGACCGCTCCTTGAACGTCAGCCGCCAGGAGGGACGCCCCGGCGTGGTCCTGGTCGTCGGCGTCAACGGCACGGGCAAGACGACCACCGTCGGCAAGCTCGCCCGGGTGCTCGTCGCCGAGGACAAGCAGGTCGTGCTCGGGGCGGCGGACACCTTCCGTGCGGCGGCGGCCGAACAGCTGGCGACCTGGGGGGAGCGCGTCGGGGTGCCCGCCGTACGCGGGCCCGAGGGGAGCGACCCCGCCAGCGTGGCCTTCGAGGCGGTGAAGACCGGGGTCGAGCAGGAGGCCGACACGGTCATCGTCGACACCGCGGGCCGGCTGCAGAACAAGGCCGGCCTGATGGACGAGCTCGGCAAGGTGCGCCGGGTGATCGAGAAGCAGGCGCCGGTCACCGAGGTGCTGCTCGTGCTCGACGCGACCACCGGGCAGAACGGCATGGTGCAGGCCCGCGTGTTCAGCGAGGTCGTCAACGTCACCGGGATCGTGCTCACCAAGCTCGACGGCTCGGCCAAGGGTGGGATCGTGGTCGCGGTCCAGCGTGAGCTCGGCGTGCCGGTCAAGCTCGTCGGGATCGGCGAGGGCGCCGACGACCTGGCGCCGTTCGAGCCGGAGGCGTTCGCCGACGCGCTGCTCGGGCGCACGGCCTCCTAGCCGGGGGCGCCAGGGGGTCAGTCCTTCTGGTCGTTCTCCACGAGAGCGCCGCGCAAGGTCATCTTCACCAGGTGGGGGACGTCGGCCGCGGTCGGCAGCGGGCGGTTGGTGATCGCGCGGGCGGCGATCACGCCACCGAGCCACTGCACGCAGCAGTCGAGGTCGATGTCGGGGCGAAGCTCGCCGCGGTCGATCGCGCGCTGGAACATCTGTCGCGCCTGGTCCTCGGTGCGCTCGGTCGCGGTGCGGTAGAGCGCCGCGATCCGCTCGTCACGGACGGACTCGGCGATCGACATCTTCAGATAGGCCGAGCCCTCCGGCGAGCCCACGAAGCTGACCACAGCGCGGTAGCTCTCGGTCAGGTCGGTGACGATCGAGCCGGTGTCGGGGTGCGGCATCTCCACCGAGTACAGCCGCTCCATCGCCGCGACCGCGAGATCGTCCTTGCTGGGCCAGCGGCGGTACACCGTCGCCTTGCCGACGCCGGCCTCGGCGGCGACGTCGTCGACGGTCATCCGCTCGAAGCCGCGCTTGCGGAGCAGCGCCGCCGCTGCCTCGATGATCCGCTCGTCGGTCTGCGGGTCGCGGGGACGCCCGCGGCCTCGACGTACGGGCTGTTCGGGGGTCGCAGGGGCTTCGGTGGCCATGGGAAAGACGATACCCGGGTATCCGGAACTCTGTCGCCCGCTCGGGTAAAGGAATGCGTCACCTCCGCGTAACACAACGCGCACAGACGTCACCTGGACGCAACAGCACGCGCCGGCGGACGAAACCTCCCCGCACGAAGGTGTGGTCATCGAGGTGGGGCGGCGCGACACCGTGGTCGTGGCGGTCCACCCTCCCCGAGCAACTCTGGAGGTTCCATGGACACCGGCCACGCAGCCTGGGTTCTCACTTCCGCGTCCCTCGTCCTGCTGATGACGCCCGGGCTGGCGTTCTTCTACGGAGGCATGACGCGATCCAAGTCCGTCTTGAACATGATGATGATGTCCTTCGGCGCGATGGGCATCGTCACGGTCGTCTACATCCTGTGGGGCTGGTCGATGTCGTACGGCACCGACGCCTTCGGTGCAGACAAGGCCGGTCTGTTCGGCAACCCGTTCGAGCTCTTCGGCCTCGCCGACCTCGACGCGGGCGCCTACCTCAGCGTCGCCTTCCAGCTGACCTTCGCGATCATCACCGCGGCCCTGGTCAGCGGCGCGATCGCCGACCGCGTGAAGTTCTCCACCTGGATGGTGTTCGTGCCGATCTGGGTCACGCTGTCGTACTTCCCGCTCGCCCACATGGTCTGGGGCGGCGGCTTCCTCAGCGGCGCTGAGGGCGCGCTGGCGACCTGGTTCTACGACGGCGTCGCCCCGGTCGACTACGCCGGCGGCACCGTCGTGCACATCAACGCCGGCGTCGCGGCACTCGTGCTGGTGCTGGTGATCGGCGCACGCCGGGGGTTCGGCAAGGAGGTCATGCGACCGCACAACCTGCCGTTCACGATGCTCGGCGCGGGGCTGCTGTGGTTCGGCTGGTACGGCTTCAACGTCGGCTCGTTCGTCCCGGCCGCCACCCCCTCGGTGGCGGGTGAGGCCGGTGCTGCGTTCGACAACTCGGTGCAGTTCGCCACGAACTTCGTCGGCGAGACCGGGCTGGTGTGGGTGAACACGACCGCCGCGGCCGCCGCCGCGATGCTCGGCTGGCTGCTGGTGGAGAAGATCCGCGACGGCAAGGGCACCAGCCTGGGTGCCGCGTCGGGTGTGGTGGCGGGCCTGGTCGCGATCACCCCGGCCTGCGGCTCGCTGAGCCCGGTGGGGTCGCTGGGCCTGGGCGCGGTCGCCGGCGCGGTCGCCGCACTCGCGGTCGGCCTGAAGTACCGGTTCGGGTACGACGACTCGCTCGACGTCGTGGGCGTGCACCTCGTGGCGGGTCTCGTGGGCACGGTGGCGATCGGGCTGCTGTCCACCACCACGGGGCTGTTCTACGGCGGGGGAGTGTCCCAGCTCGTCGTGCAGACCGTGATCGCCCTGTTCGCCGTCCTCTGGTCCGGGGTGATCACCCTCGTCATCGCCCTCGCCCTGAAGCACACGATGGGCTGGCGGGTCGCCGACGAGGACGAGGTCGAGGGCATCGACCTCGTGGAGCACGGGGAGACCGCCTACGAGTTCGTGTCGCGGTCCGGCGCCGGCCGGTCGCCGGTGGCGGCAGCTGCGGCAGCCGCTCCGGTCGAGCCCGCGAAGAGTGAAGGAGTCAACGCATGAAGCTCGTGACCGCGGTGATCAAGCCGCACAAGTGGGAAGAGGTCCGCGAGGCCCTCGAGACCTTCGGGGTCACCGGCATGACCGTCAGCGAGGTCAGCGGCT
Source organism: Actinomycetota bacterium (assembly GCA_049323155.1). GTDB lineage: Bacteria > Actinomycetota > Actinomycetes > Propionibacteriales > Nocardioidaceae > Nocardioides_C. The sequence goes on from JBMOMG010000232.1 coordinate 3,704, forward strand.
ACGGCCGCCAGAAGGGCCACACCGAGGTCTACCGCGGTGCGGAGTACGACGTCGCGCTGGTGCCGAAGATCCGGATCGAGATCGTCACCGAGGACCAGGACGCCGACGACATCGTCGGGATCATCGTCAAGAGCGCCCAGACCGGCCGGATCGGGGACGGCAAGGTGTGGGTGGTCCCGGTGGAGAGCGCGGTCCGGGTCCGCACCGGGGACCGTGACGAGGCGGCTCTGTAGCCCGTGACCGCCGAGGAACGACGGCTCCGCGCGGACGCTGCCGACGCCCTGTGCTCGGCAGCGTTCGCGCGTGCCCTCGGGGGCCGCTCTGACACCGGGGTGGCGCTCGTGGCGGTCGGCGGCTACGGGCGCCGGGAGCTCGCGCCGCACTCCGACCTCGACGTGGTCCTCGTGCACACCGAGGACGCCGACGTCGGCCCGGTGGCCGCCGAGGTGTGGTACCCGCTCTGGGACTCCGGCGTCCACCTCGACCACGCGGTGCGGGCGCTGCCCGAGGTCACCGCGGCGGCCAAGCAGGACGTACGGGTCGCGCTGGGACTCCTCGACGCGCGCCACCTCGCCGGGGACCCCTCGGTCACCCTCCGGCTGCGCTCCGCCCTGCTCGCCCAGTGGCGCCGGGAGGCCCGCGGCCGGCTGCCCGAGCTGCGCGAGCTGGTCGAGCAGCGGGTACGACGGGCAGGGGAGCTGGCGCACGCCACCGTGCCCGACCTGAAGGAGGCAGGGGGCGGACTGCGCGACGCGACGATCCTCAACGCCCTGGTCGCCACCTGGCTCGTCGACGTCCCGCACACCGAGCTCGAGCGCAGCAGGCAGGCGCTGCTGGACGTCCGCGACGCCGTGCACACGCTGGCGGGGCGGGCCTCGGACCGGATCGCGCCGGAGGCCTGGGACGACCTCGCCGTCGCCCTCGGCCACGACGGGCCGGACAGCGCCCAACGGGTGGTCCGTGAGATCGGGCGGCGGATCACCCACCTCTCCCGGCTGACCTGGCGGCGGGTCGACGGCGTGCTCGCGGCACCCCGGCCCGGTGACCGCCGTACCCTCGGGCCGGTGCTCGTGCCGCTCGCCCCCGGGATCGCGCGGGCCGACGACGAGGTCGTCGTCCACCGGGCCACCGGACCCGACTTGACGACCCTGCTCCGCGCAGCGGCGGAGGCCGCCGAGCGCGACCTGATCCTCTCCCCGCACACCGTGGCGCGGCTCCTGCGGGATGCCGCAGACCTGCCGGACCCGTGGCCGGCCGACGCGCGCGGACTGTTCGTCCGGCTGCTCGCCGCCGGGCCGGGTCTGCTCCCGGTCTGGGAGACGCTCGACGAGACCGGCGCCCTCGGCCGGCTCCTCCCGGAGTGGGAGCGGGTGCGGCTGCTCCCGCACGCCTCGGTCGTGCACCGGTTCACCGTCGACCGGCACCTGGTGGAGACGTGCATCGAGGCGGCCGGGCTGATCCGGCGCGTGGCCCGGCCCGACCTGCTGGTCGTGGCGGCGCTGCTGCACGACATCGGCAAGGGCTCCACGAGGGAGCACTGCGCGGCGGGGGAGCCGCTCGCCGCCGCCGCGGCCGGACGACTCGGCTTCGACGGGCACGACGCCGCCACGATCGCCACGCTGGTCCGCTGGCACCTGCTGCTGCCCGAGGTGGCCACCACGCGTGACCTCGAGGACCCCGCCACCCTCGAACACGTGACCAAGCGGATCGAGGACCTCGAGACCTTCGAGCTGCTCGCCGTGCTCACCGAGGCGGACGCCCGTGCCACCGCACCGAAGGCATGGACGCCGTGGCGTGCTGCGCTGGTCGCGGAGCTGGTGACCAAGGTGCGCTCGGCCCTGGCCGGCGGGCAGTCGGTGGCCGAGCCGGCCGGTCACGTCGAGGTCCCGGCGCAGGTGCTCCGCAACGCTTCCGAGGTCGTCGTGCGCGTGGATCCCGACGAGCACGGGTTCCTGGTCCGCCTGGTCACCGGTGACCGCGTCGGCCTGCTCGCAGCCGTGTCCGGTGCCCTGGGCCTGCTCCGGGTGCCGATCCGGGCCGCGCGGGCCTGGACCCAGGACGAGCACGCCGTGTCGGAGTGGCAGGTCGACGACGCGGTGGACCCGGCGGTGCTGCGCGAGCAGGTCGTCGCCATCCTGGCCGGCCGCGTCGACCCGGGGATCCGGCTGGGGCGGACCGCGCGGACCGAGCTGGAGCCCGCGGTCGCGGTGCACCCCGAGGCGTCGCGCCGCTCGACGGTGCTGGAGGTGCGCGCGGCCGACCGGCCCGGTGTCGTGCACCTGGTCTGCCGGGCCCTGGCCGAGGCGGGCATCGCCGTCCGCTCCGCGCACGTGAGCACCCTCGGGCCGCAGGCGGTCGACGTGTTCTACGTCCACGAGGAGGCCGCCGGCGCCCTCGGTGACGAGCGGGCGGCCGAGGCGGCGCACGCCGTACGACGGGCGCTCACCGCCCCGGCTACCCTTGACGTCTGACCCTCCGGCACGACGACCTGGAGGGCGCGCACGCCTGCGACGTCGACACGAGGATTGACCACCATTGTTTGCGACTCTCTCCGACCGCCTTGCCGAGACCTTCAAGAACCTCCGGGGCAAGGGTCGGCTCTCCGAGGCCGACATCGACGCGACCGCCCGGGAGATCCGGATCGCGCTGCTCGAGGCCGACGTCGCGCTGCCGGTGGTCAAGGAGTTCGTCGCCGCGGTCAAGGAGCGGGCCCGTGGTGAGGAGGTCAGCCAGGCGCTGAACCCGGCCCAGCAGGTCGTCAAGATCGTCAACGACGAGCTGGTCACCATCCTCGGCGGCGAGACCCGGCGGCTGCGCTTCGCCAAGACCCCGCCGACGGTGATCATGCTCGCCGGCCTGCAGGGTGCCGGCAAGACGACGCTGGCCGCGAAGCTGGCACTGTGGCTCAAGGAGCAGGGCAACAGCCCGCTGCTCGTCGCCGCCGACCTGCAGCGACCCAACGCGGTCACCCAGCTCCAGGTCAACGGTGAGCGGGCGGGCGTGAAGGTCTACGCACCCGAGCCGGGCAACGGCGTCGGCGACCCGGTCGCCGTTGCGCGCGGCGGCGTCGAGGAGGCCAGGCGGACCCTGCACGACGTGGTCATCGTCGACACCGCCGGACGCCTCGGCCTCGACGAGGAGATGATGCAGCAGGCCCGGGACATCCGCGACGCGGTGGATCCCGACGAGGTGCTGTTCGTCGTGGACGCGATGATCGGCCAGGACGCGGTCAACACCGCCCAGGCGTTCCTCGACGGTGTCGGCTACGACGGCGTGGTGCTGACCAAGCTCGACGGAGACGCGCGTGGCGGCGCGGCGCTGTCGATCCGGTCCATCACCGGCAAGCCGGTGATGTTCGCGTCGGCCGGCGAGAAGCTCACCGACTTCGACCTGTTCCACCCCGACCGGATGGCCTCGCGGATCCTCGACATGGGTGACGTGATGACCCTGATCGAGCAGGCGGAGAAGACCTTCGACGCCGAGCAGGCCGCGAAGGCGGCGGCGAAGCTGAGCGGCCAGGGCGGGGAGTTCACGCTCACCGACTTCCTCGAGCAGATGCAGCAGATCCGCAAGATGGGCTCGCTGACCAAGATCATGGGGATGCTGCCCGGGATGGGCCAGTTCCGCGACCAGCTCGAGAACTTCGACGAGCGCGAGATCGACCGCGTGCAGGCGATCATCCAGTCGATGACCCCCGCCGAGCGGGAGAACCCGAAGATCATCGACGGCTCCCGCCGGGCCCGGATCTCGCGCGGCTCGGGCACCCAGGTCTCCGACGTCAACCAGCTCGTCGACCGGTTCTTCGAGGCGCGCAAGATGATGATGTCGATGGCCAAGGGCGGCGGCATCCCCGGGATGCCGGGCATGCCCGGGATGCCGGGCATGGGAGGCAAGCGGGGCAAGGCCAAGCAGGCGCCGAAGAAGGGCAAGGCCAAGCGCGGCTCCGGCAACCCCGCGAAGCGCGCCCAGCAGGA
>JBMOMG010000233.1:0-7262 GCA_049323155.1 Actinomycetota bacterium
TCGGACCGGCTGCGGCGCTGCAGCAGGTCGCGGGAGCGGGTCACGCCGAGCTCCTCGAGGAGAGGGACGTAGAAGTCGACCACGTGCCGGCTCACGTCGAGACCGAGGATCTCGAGCTCGGCTCGGACCCGCTCGGAGTCGCTCATCTCGGGGAGCCCGCTGGTCTCCCCCTCCACGGTGTCGCCGAGGTCCAGCGCGAGCTGCACCGAGGTCACCGGTCGAGGCGTCCTGGTCGCCTGGGACTGACGCGACGCCTGCTCCCACACCCCGGACGTCGCAGCGCGTTCCCGCGGGTCGCTGCTGTTGCGGCTCGCGGCGTCGGCCGCCCGCACCTCGGCCGCGGACACCTCGACCATCGGGACATCGGCCTCCTGGGCGCGGCCCGCACCGGATCGGCGGGCGCCGGACCGGGCGGACAGACCACGGCCGCGGCCACGGCTCGCGCGTTCACCGGCCCGGGTCTGCCGGTCGAGGTCGGCCACCTGGAGCAGCAGGTCGCGCCGGGTGACCTTGGCCCGCCGGCGCACCCCGAGGGACGTGCCGATGCCGTAGACCGAGTCGAACCCGCCGGCGAGCACGAGCCGCTCCGCGATCGGCCGGGACACCCGGGCTCGGTGCCAGAAGTCGGTGAGCGACTGGTAGGGCCGGGCCGCAACGACCCGGTCCACCTCGGCCTCGCTGATCCCCTTCACCTCCGAGAGGGCGAGCCGGATCCCGTAACGGTGTCCTGAGCCCGTCGAAGGGCGGTGTCCTGAGCCCGTCGAAGGACCGTCGCCGGCTGCCGGCTCGACCCGCTCGACGACGTACTCCTTCTCGCTGCTGTTCACATCGAGCCCGAGCACCGTGATCCCGAACTGGCGGGCGTCGTCGAGGATCAGCCGCTTGGGGTACATCCCCGGGTCGTGGGTGAGCACACCGGCGAGGAAGTGCGCCGGGTAGTGCGCCTTGAGCCAGGCCGACTGGTAGGTCGGGAGGGCGAATGCCGCGGCGTGGGCCTTGCAGAACCCGAACGAGGCGAACGCCTCCAGCACCTTCCAGGCCTCTTCGGCCAGGTGCTGGGTGTAGCCGCGGCCGAGCACCCGTGGGAAGAACCAGAGCCTGGTCTGGGCCATCCCCTCGATGTCGCCGAGCGCCCGGCGGGCCTCGTCGGCCTCGGCGAGCGTGCAGCCGGTGAGCTGGGCGATGATCTCGATGACCTGCTCGTGGAAGACCACCACGCCCGAGGTCTGCTCCAGGATCGGCCTGAGGTCGTCGTGGAGGTAGGTGGGCATCGCCCAGCCCTGCCGGGCGTTGAGGTAGGGGGTGACCATGTCGCTCTTGACCGGCCCCGGCCGGAACAGCGAGATGTCGGTGATGATCTCCTCGAAGGTGCTGATCGCCGACCGGCCGACCAGCTCGCGCTGGCCCGGTGACTCGATCTGGAAGCAGCCCAGTGTCCGGGCCTGACCGATCAGCTCGAAGGTCGCCGGGTCGTCGAGGGGCACCTGGCTCTCGTCGTCGATGTCGATCTCGACCCCGTCGACGGTGCGGATCTGGTCGAGGGCATGGGCCATCGCCGACTGCATCCGGATGCCGAGCACGTCGAGCTTGAGCAGGCCGAGGTCCTCCACGTCGTCCTTGTCGAACTGGCTCATCGGGAAGCCGGCGTAGCTGGCCTCGACCGGGGTGCGGTCCAGGAGGGTGCCGTCGGAGAGCAGCACCCCGCAGGGATGGACCGCGATGTGCCGGGGCAGTCCGTCGAGCCGCTCGACCAGGCCGAACATCAGGTCCAGCCGCTGCTCGCCGAGCCCGGCCGCCCGGAGCTCGGGCAGCTCGCGCAGGGCGGTCCGGGCGTCGCGGGCGCGGATGTGGGGGAACGCCTTCGCGATCGCGTCGACCTCCCCGACCGGCATGCCCAGCGCGGCTCCGACGTCACGGACGGCATGACGGACCCGGTAGGTGTCCATCATCGACACCGCCACGCACCGCTCCCCGCCGTAACGGTCGAGGATCTTCTCGTAGACCTCCAGCCGGCGGGCCGACTCCACGTCGATGTCGATGTCGGGCAGCGCCTGCCGCAGCGGGGAGAGGAACCGCTCCATCAGCAGGCCGTGGCGCAACGGGTCGACCCCGGAGATCCCGAGCAGGTAGTTCACCAGGCTGCCGGCACCCGATCCCCGGGCCGCGGACCGGACCCCCATCTCCTTGATCAGGTCGGTGACGTCGGCGACGGTGAGGAAGTAGGAGGCGTAGCCGAGCTGCTCGATGATCTGCAGCTCGTCGTCGAGCCGCTTCCAGATCCGCTGGCGGGGGGCGTTGCCGTAACGGGTGGCGATGCCCGCCTCGCACCGCGCCCGGAGCATCGCCTGGGCCTCCTCGGTGGAGGCGCCGAACTCCGGGAAGTGCACCTCCCCCAGCCCGAGGTCGCTGCGGGGGTCGACCGCACACCGGTCGGCGACGCTGCGGGTCCGGGCCAGGAGCTCGCGCGCGGCACGGGCACTGTCGCCGACTCCGGAGAGCCGGCAGATCTCCTCGGCGACCTCGGCCATCTCCTTGCCGGACTTCAAGAACCCCTCGGCGTTGGCCCGGTCGACGTGCCGCAGGTCGAGCGGCACCAGCCGCCGCGCGGCGTCGAGCACGTCGACGGTCGGCGCGTCGCTGCGATCGGCGTAGCGGACCGCGTTGGTGAGCACCGCCGGGAGGTGCTCGGCACGCGCGGTGGCGAGCATCCGGGCGGCGTGGGGCGAGGAGCCCGGCCCCTGGCCGGCCAGCCGGTGAGAGACCACCTCCACCACGAGCGAGGAGCGGTCCACGACGTCGAGCCAGGGCCGCAACGCCGCCCGGGCCAGGTCGTCCCGGCGCAGCGTCGTGGCCCTGCCGAGCTCGGAGGCCGGGCCGAGCAGCACCAGCACCTCGCCCCCGGCGAGATGCTCGGCGACCAGCTCCAGCGAGGTCACCGGCGATCCGCGGTCACCGGTCAGGTGGGTTGCCGAGACCAGCCGGCACAGGGCGGCCCAGCCCCGCTTGCTCTCGGCGAGGAAGGTCACCCGCGGCAGCCGCAGGTCACGGAAGCTGCCACCGCGGACCGGGGTGCGTGGCCGGCCACCGCCTCCTCCCGCCGACCCGCCGGCGCCCGCGCCGAGCAGCTGGGTCTCGGGCAGGACACCGGTGGGAGCGACGGCGAGGTCGACACCGAGCACCGGCCGGATCCCGGCCTGCATGCAGGCCTTGGCGAAGCGCACCGCGCCGTAGACCCCGTCCCGGTCGGTGAGCGCGAGGGTGTCCATCTCACGCTCGACGGCCCGCTCGACGAGCACGTGCGGGTGGGAGGCGCCGTACTGGAGGGAGTAGCCGGAGGCGACGTGCAGGTGGACGAACGGGTCAGGCGACACAGCTCGGCCCCGTGCTGGGCAGCCGCTCCTGGAACGGGACGTGCCGGTCCAGACCCAGAGAGCTCTCGACCAGGCCGAGGAACCGGTCGGCGTCGCGGACCAGGTCGTCGGCCTCGCGCTCGGAGACCGAGCGGGACGAGCCGGCCTCGGCCGCGGCGCGCTTGGCGGCCCCGGCGGCGAAGAAGGTGGCCCACTCACTGAACTCCGGGGCGACCTCGGCGAGCAGGACCCAGGCGTTCTTCTGCGCACGGCCACGGCGCGGTGCGGCCGGCTGAGCCCGGGCCGCCAGCAACGCGGCGGTCGCCCGCAGCGCGGCCACGTGGGCATGGGCGTAGCGCAGGGTCACCTCGGTGGAGGTGATCGCTTCGCGCAGCGAGAGCGCGGCCCGCTCGAGGTAGGAGTGGGTCGCCGCGGGGAGGTCGAAGGGGTGGGGCATGGAGCCGCTCGTCATCGCCACAACCTCCTCAGTCCAGGCAGCGGGCAAGACGCCAGCTGCCCTCGGCCCAGTCGAAGAGCAGGTCGAAGACGCCACCGCCCTCGGCGACGAGCCGACCTCGGGACGCCTCGACCCGCCAGATCTCCCGCTCCGCGGTCAGGTCGGGGAGCACGCTCAGCCCGCCGGCCGAACCGGAGTTCGGTCCTGGGGCCGAGCCGGTGCCCGCGCCCGCCGCGGCCTGCGTCTCCGTGCCGAGCACGGCCCGCGCGCCGGCCGAGTCCCACCACGCCCCGGTCTCCACCCAGTGGGCCAGGACGGCCTGGACCTTCCACAGCCGCCCCCGCCACAAGAACTGCTCGGGACCCTCGGTCCCGTCCACCATCCCCTTGCGCACATCCACGGGATCGTCGTACCGCCGCATTGCTCACCCTCCGGCTAGAGTCATCGACCTGCTTGACCCGACCCCTGTCCGACCCCTCTGGCACCCTCACCCCACGCGGGGTGTGCCGGCGGGGACGGGGGTCGAGGTCGCCCCCGCCGGCAGGTTGTTCGAACAGATGTTCGAATAACACTCACGGTACACCTGCCCTCCGACAACCCGTCAACCGATCGTCGAAATCTGTGGGCAGGGCGCGCGGAGGAGCACGCACGCCGGGCACCGGGAGCACCCACCTGGTCTGTACCTGTCGCCGCGGAGGCCTGCCGGTCACCCGGGACGGGTACACGGACAGTCATGTCCCTGACGTCCAGCACCCCCCGAGACCCCGCCCCGGTGCCGGACCGGCTCGTCGAGCACACGCGCGAGCTGGTGCACGAGGTGAAACCGAGGCTGCGCGGCTGGCTCCACGCCGCCTGGGCCCCCCTCACGCTCGTCGCCGGGGTGATCCTGCTCGCCGGGTCGCCGAGCCCCGCGGCCCGGTGGGCGGTGGCCGCCTTCGTCGGTTCCGCGGTCGTCCTGTTCAGCGTCTCCGCGCTCTACCACCGTCGCGCCTGGTCCGACCGGGCCCGGGCACGGCTGCGCCGGTTCGACCACGCGAACATCTTCATCCACATCGCCGGCACCTACACCGCGTTCTCCGTCCTGCTCCTCCAGCCCGCCCGGACCGGCACCCTGCTGGTGATCGTGTGGCTCGCGACGGTGCTCGGCGTGGCGTTCCGGGTGTGGTGGGTCGACGCGCCGCGCTGGCTGCACACCCCGGCCTACGTGGTGGTCCCTGCCGCGGCACTGCTGTTCTCCGGCGGCCTCGCCGACCACGTCGGCAGCCCCGCGTTGACCCTGATGGTCGTCGGCGGCGCGCTCTACGGACTCGGGGCCGTCGTCTACGGCGTGCAGCGCCCCAACCCGGTGCCGGCGTGGTTCGGGTTCCACGAGGTCTTCCACGCGCTCACCGTCGTCGCGTTCGCCACGCACTTCGTCGGGATCTCGCTCGCCACCCGGACCGCTGCCGGTCTCTGAGCGGAGTGTCGCCGGCGTTCACTAGAGTCGGCGCGCATGAGCCCCGAGACCACCGAGCATCCTTCGATCAGCCGGTTCCGCGACGAGCTGGCCGTCCGTGGCGGGACCGGCCGGGTCGTCGTACTCCCCGACTCCGTGCACACCGCCGCGCTCGCCGCCGAGGCACTCGGCTGCGAGGTCGGCGCGATCGCCAACAGCCTGCTCTTCGACGCCGACGGGTCCCCCGTCCTGATCCTCACCTCCGGCGCCCACCGCGTCGACACCGCCAAGGTCGCCGCCGAGCTCGGAGTGACCCGGCTCGGCCGGGCCAAGCCGGAGTTCGTCCGCGAGCACACCGGCCAGGTGATCGGCGGGGTCTCCCCGATCGCGCACCCGGCGCCGGTGCCCACCTACATCGACCCGTGGCTGCGCCGGTACGACGAGGTGTGGGCCGCCGCCGGCCATCCCTCGGCGGTGTTCAGCACGTCGTACGACGAGCTCGTGCGCCTGACGGGGGCGACCCCGCTGGAGGTCGACTGAGATGGAGATCTGGGTCAACCCCGCCTGCTCGAAGTGCCGCGCGGCGACGTCCTACCTCGACGAGGCCGGCATCGACTACACCGTGCGCCGCTACCTCGACGACCCGCCGACCGCCGAGGAGCTCGCGGCCGTGCTCGACCGGCTCGGCCTCGAGCCGTGGGACCTGGCCCGGACCAAGGAGAAGGTCGCCGGGGAGATCGGGCTCGCCGACCTTCCCCGCGACGCCGCCCACCGCGACCGCTGGATCGCGGCGATGACCGAGCACCCGATCCTGATCCAGCGGCCGATCCTCACCGCCGACGACGGGAGCACCGTCGTCGGCCGCGACCCGGAGTCCCTGGCCGGCGTGGTGCAGGCCGAACGCTGACCCGGTCCCCAGGTCCGCTCTGCGCACTGCCTGATCCGCCCGGCTGTCCTAGGCTTGCCGCGTGGAGCTGATCCCGCTGGTGTTCTCGTCCGGCTGGGCCAGCGGCGTGAACGCCTACCTGGTCGTCTTGATGCTCGGACTCCTCGGCCGATACACCGGCATGGGCGACGTACCCGATGCACTGATGCGCACCGACGTGCTCCTCGTTGCCGCCGTCCTCTACGCGCTGGAGTTCGTCGCGGACAAGATCCCCTACCTCGACTCCGCCTGGGACGTGGTCTCCACAGCGATCCGGCCCACGGCCGGCGTGGCGATCGCCCTCCTGGTCTCCGGGGACGCGACCACGCTCGAGCAGGCGGTCTACGCCGCCGTGGGCGGCGGCACCGCGCTGGCGTCACACACCGTGAAGACCGGTCTCAGGGCGGCGGTCAACACCTCGCCCGAGCCGGCATCGAACGTCGTCGTCAGCGTGGGCGAGGACGCGGCGGTTGCCGGAGTGGTGATCCTCGCTCTGCAGCATCCGTGGTGGGCTCTCGGGGTCTCCGCAACCCTGCTCGTGCTGGGTCTGGTCGCACTGGTCGTCCTGATGAGGCGGGTCCGACGCGGCTGGCGCAGGTGGCGTAGCCGTCGGGTCAGACGGTGAGCAGGGCCACCACCACGACCGCGACGTTCGCGACGATCTCGCCGATCCCGACCTGCTTGGGGGTCAGCCCGCGTCCCGGTAGCAGCGCCCCCCGGACCGCGAGAAGCGCGAACAGCACCGCCAGCGGCCACGACACCCACGCCATCGCCACCGCGCCGGCGACGTGGTAGCCGACCGAGGCCAGGTAGTGCACCCGGCTGTCGCGCTCGCGGATCATCGTCTTGACGTAGAGCAGGGTGCCCACGAAGTACACCGCCAGCACCGCGGTCAGCGTCCAGATCCGGGTCCAGTCCTCACCGTCCCCGGCGTCGAAGACCACGGGCGTCATCAGGCAGGCCGCGACGATCGTGCTGAGACCACTGGCCAGGGAGCGGTCCTGCCGGCGCGCGGCCAGCCAGAGGCCGACCAGCAGCAGCGGCGCGAACAGCGGCGCCCAGCCGAGCAGGTCGGGGCGCAGCGCGAGCACCACC
>JBMOMG010000234.1:0-7158 GCA_049323155.1 Actinomycetota bacterium
CGCGGCGGCGGTCACCCACGCTTCCCGCCCCGCGGGGCCGGGGTCCCCGGGCAGTACGGCGGCCACCGCCACCACCAGAGCCAGCACCAGGCCGGTGACCAGCTCCACCGCCCTCCCCCGCACCGGCGTCCTCATGACCGCCAGACTAGGTTCGCTCCGCCTGCGACGACTCCCGCGTTTGGGGGACTCCGTCGTGGACACTGTGAGGTCATGACGACCTCACACGCACCCTGGCTGGACGAGAAGAACATCCGGTTCATGCTCGAGGAGTGCGACACCTGGGCGGTGGTCGGGCTCAGCGGCGACCCGAGCCGGACCGCCTACAGCGTCGCGCGGTTCCTCCAGGAGCGCGGCAAGCGGATCGTGCCGGTGCATCCGGAGGCCAACCACGTGCTCGGCGAGGACGGTTACGCCTCACTGGCCGAGATCCTGTTCCCGGTCGACGTCGTCGACGTGTTCCGGCGGTCCGAGGCGGCCGGGGAGTTCGCCGACCAGGCGGTCGCGATCGGGGCCAAGGCGGTGTGGTTCCAGCTCGGGGTGGTCGACCAGGAGGCCTTCGAGCGCACGTCGGCGGCCGACGTGCCGATGGTGATGGACACCTGCCCGGTCATCGAGTGGCCGCGCGTGGTCGGCCGCTGACTCAGCCGAAACCGACGGTGCGGGTCCGCTCGCCGCGCACCACGGCCCCCTTCGCGCGGGCGGCCTCGGCCAGCGACTCCTGGAACTGCTCCATCTGCTCACGCAGGCCCGCGTCGGCGGCGGCCAGGATGCGTACGGCGAGCAGGCCCGCGTTGCGCGCGTTGCCGATCGCGACCGTGGCGACGGGAACGCCCGAGGGCATCTGCACGATCGACAGCAGGGAGTCCATGCCGTCGAGGTGCTTCAGCGCCACCGGCACGCCGATCACCGGCAGCGGGGTGACCGCGGCCAGCATCCCCGGCAGGTGTGCGGCTCCCCCGGCGCCGGCGATGATCACCGAGAGGCCACGTCCGGCGGCCTCCTTGCCGTAGGCCAGCATCTCCTCGGGCATCCGGTGCGCGGAGACCACGTCGGCCTCGTAGGGCACCGAGAACACCTCCAGGGCCTCGGCCGCGGCCTTCATCGTCGGCCAGTCGGAGTCCGACCCCATCACGATCCCGACGCGCGGGCTCTGCTCGCTCATGCTCACTCGCTCTCCATCCCCAGGTCGCCGCGGAACCACGCCGCGGCATGACGGGCCCGTTCGAGGACCTCGTCGAGGTCGTCTCCGTAGGCGGTCACGTGGCCGACCTTGCGCCCCGGCTTCACGGACTTGCCGTAGAGGTGCACCTTCAGCCGCGGGTCGCGGGCGAACACGTGCGGGTAGCCGGCGTACAGGTCCTCCGACACCGCGCCGTGGTCGCCGCCGAGGATGTTCACCATCACCGTCCACGGCGCTCGCGCGTCGGGTGCCCCGAGCGGCAGGTCGAGCACCGCGCGGAGATGGTTCTCGAACTGGCTGGTCACCGCGCCGTCCATGCTCCAGTGGCCCGTGTTGTGCGGGCGCATCGCGAGCTCGTTGACCAGCACGCGGCCGTCGCCGGTCTCGAACAGCTCGACGGCCAGGATGCCGGTGACGCCGAGCTCGCCGGCCACCTGCATGGCGATCTGCTGGGCCCGCACCGACAGCTCCGGGTCGAGCCCGGGTGCCGGCGCGATGACCTCCGAGCAGATCCCGTCGACCTGGACCGACTCCACGACCGGGTAGGCCGCGACCTGACCGGAGGGCGAGCGGGCCACGAGCGCGGACAGCTCGCGGCGGAAGTCGACCTTCTCCTCGGCGAGGATCTCGACACCGGCACGCCGGGCGACCTCGAAGGCCGCCGCGCAGTCGGCCTCGGAGTCGACCACCCAGACGCCCTTGCCGTCGTAGCCGCCGCGGGTGGTCTTCAGCACCACCGGGAACCCGCCGATCCGCTCGGCGAACGCGGTCACGTCCGCGGCCTCGGCAACGATCTCGTTGCGCGGGCAGGGCACACCCAGGTGGTGCAGCCGGGCCCGCATCACGCCCTTGTCCTGGGCGTGCACCAGCGCCCCCGGACCCGGACGGCAGGCCACCCCGGCCTCGGCGAGGGCGTGCAGGTGCTCGGTGGGCACGTGCTCGTGGTCGAAGGTCACCACCGAGCAGCCCCGGGTGACCTCGCGCAGCGTGTCCAGGTCGCGGTAGTCGCCGACCGTCGAGTCGGGGATGACCTGGGCGGCGGACACGCCTTCACCCTCGGCGAGCAGGCGCAGCGGTACGCCGAGCGGCACGGCGTACTGGGCCATCATCCGGGCCAGCTGCCCGCCGCCGATCACGGCGAGGACGGGTGTCGAACCGGGTGCGGGCGCAGGCGAGGTCACGGAGCAGAGCCTAACGACGGCCGGGCCGCCGACGCCCCGCGGCTCGGGGGTCGCTCAGGAGAGCGCGGCCTCCGCCGTGGGCGCGGGCTTGGTCACGTAGATCGGCGGGACCTTCTCGAAACGCAGGCCACGGCCGCGGATCGTGGTGATCAACGTCGGCCGGCGCGTGTCGTCGCCGAGCTTGCGACGTACCCAGCCAAGGTGCACGTCGATCGTCTTCGCCGACGTCCAGAACGTCGTCTGCCACACGTCACGCATGAGCTCCTCACGCGTGACGATCTCCCCCGCACGGCTGATGAGAGCATGAACGAGGTCGAACTCCTTGTTCGACATCTTGATCTCCACGCCGTCGCGCCACACTCGACGCGACTCGGCGTCGAGGTCCACCCCCTGCACACTGAACATGACCTCAGGGTAAAAAGAGCGCGAACCCAAGATCGGACAAATCGACAACATTGGTCCGTTCGGACCACTCGATGTCTAGACCGTTCGGGCCACTGGCGCGCCGTGCTCAGCGACGGCGGGCAGCGACCGGCTCGACGAGGCCGAAGCCGCGCACCGGCCGGGCCGGCAGCGGACGGGTCTCGTACTCCTCGGGGGGCAGCCGGTCGGCGGTGGCGTGGTCGATGATCACGCGGTTGCGGCGCGCGACGGCGGTCAGCCGCGCGGCGAGGTTGACCGGCGGCCCGAACACGTCGCCGAGGCGCGTGATCACCGAGCCGCTGGCCAGGCCGAGGCGTACGTCGGGCAGCCGGGGGTCGTGCCCGATGACCCCGACGATGTCGAAGGCGATCTCGAGGGCCTGCACCGGGTCCTCGGACACGAACAGCACGGAGTCACCGAGCGTCTTGATCACCCGGCCGTGGTGACCGGCGACCACGTCGGCACAACGGGACTCGAAGACCTCCACCATGTCGCCGAGCCGGGCCTCGTCGATCTCGTTGGACAGCGCCGTGAACGCCACCAGGTCGGCGAAGCCGACCGTGGTCTGCGTGGTGTGCAGGTCCTCGTCGGCGGCACCGAGGGCCTCGACCCGGCCGACCGCCGCGGCGAGGTGCCGGCGCCAGGAGTAGATCAGCAGCCGCTCGAACGGCACCCCGACCTCCTCGGCGAGACGCAGCGCGCTGCCGATCCGGGAGCCGGTCGCCTCCGCTCCGGACTCGAGCTCCTCGACCCGCGGCGCCAGCGTGGCGACCTGCCAGTCGGCGAGCCGCGCCATCGTCTGGCCGAGCGCCCGGGTCATCCGCACGGCGGTGTCGAAGTCGATCGCGCCGCTCTCCACCGCGCCGATCACGGTGCTCAGCGCGATCAGGTCGGCGTCGTTGAACGCGGCCTGCTCACCGGCGTCGGGGAAGCCGAGGGCGCGCCAGAGCCGGCGGGCCTGCTCCACGGTCACGCCCGCCGCGGACGCGACGTCGGTGCTGGTCAGCCCGGGCTGGTCGCCCAGGATCACCCGCTCGAGCTCCTCGCGGGTGAAGTGGGAGGGACGGGGCCGGGGAGGTTCTACGTCAGCCATCGGTGCGGCGCGCTCCGGGGTCGTCCTGCAGGTCGTTCTGCCGGGGGGCAGGTGCGTCGCTCAGCAGGTCCTGGATCCGCAGGTGCACCTGCTCGACCTGCGGGATGTCGTGCAGCTCCACCCGCTGCTCGCTGGCGACGGCGACGAGCAGGGTTCCGCAGCCGAGCATCCGGTCCAGCAGACCGCGCTCGTAGGCCACGTCGCTGATCCGCGTGATCGGGATGTCGTGGCCGCGCCGGGTCAGGATGCCGCTGCGGGTGATCAGCCGCTGGTCGGTCACGGTGTACGTCGTCGTCAGCCAGGCCAGGAACGGTCGCACGACCCAGAGCAGGGCCAGCAGGGCGGCGACGCCCCAGATCAGGCCGAGCACCACGAGCCTCGCCGCACCCTCCGCGGGCGCGAAGGTGCTGGCGAACCCGGCACCTCCGGCGAGCACGATCAGCACGACCGCAGGGACGATCAGCGCCTTGACGTGGGTGCGCGTGGAGACCACCACGGACTCGTCGTCGTTGAGCAGCTTGCGGGAGATGGCCACGGCTCCGATCCTCTCACGCGAGGCTGTGTGGACGTGGCGGAGGTCACGTGGCCGGCCGGACGTGGACCACATCGCCGGCACCGAGGATCCGGGGTCCGGACGCGGTGAGCACCTCGAGCCGTCCGTCGGTGTCGATCCCGGCCGCGGTGCCGACGACCTGCTCGCCCGACGGCAACGAGACCCGGACCTCGCTGCCCAGGGTCCCGCAGCGACGGACGTAGGACTCGACCAGCCCCAGCCGGGGGTCGCCGAGGTCGGCCTGCCACTGGACGAACAGCGCCTCGAGCGAGCGCAGCACCTCCCGCAGGATGACGGTCCGGTCGGTGGTCGCGGCGCCCTCGAGCAGCAGCGAGGTCGCCGTGGGGACCGGCAGGTCCTCGGCGCTCTGCGAGATGTTGAGCCCCACCCCCACGACCGCCACCGCTCCCGAGGGCCGCTCCACCCGTTCGACCAGGATGCCGGCCAGCTTCCGCCCCTCGTCACCGACGAGTACGTCGTTGGGCCACTTCAGCCAGCAGTCCACGTGCGCGACCCGGCGTACCGCCTCCGACACAGCGATCCCGGCGAGCAGCGGGAGCCACGGCCAACGCGCGGCCGGCACCCGGTCCGGCGCGAGCAGCACGGAGAAGGTCAGTGCGGAACCGGGCGGAGTCACCCACGAGCGGTCCAGCCGGCCCCGCCCCGCGGTCTGGTGATCGGCGACGAGGACCACACCGGCGGGGGCGCCTGCCCGTGCCCGTTCGGCCAGCTCGGCGTTGGTGGACGGCGACGACGCGACGACGTCCACCGAGGTCCACAGCGAGCCCGGCCTGGTGAGTGCCGCGGACAGGGCCACCGGATCGAGGGGTGGGCGTCGGAGATCGTCGTACGTCACAGGCACTACATTGACACCCACGCAATCGAGAGAGGCCATTCACCCGTGAGCGAAGCAGCCATGACCCAGCCCGGCGAGGGCGTCGAGATCACCGAGGGCGTGGACATCCACACCACCGCCGGCAAGCTCGCCGACCTCGACCAGAAGCTGCAGGACGCAGTCCACGCCGGCTCGGAGCGCGCGATCGAGAAGCAGCACGCGAAGGGCAAGAAGACCGCACGCGAGCGCATCGAGGAGCTGCTCGACGAGGGCTCGTTCGTCGAGCTCGACGAGCTTGCCCGGCACCGGTCGACCGCGTTCGGACTGGAGAAGAACCGGCCGTACGGCGACGGCGTCGTCACCGGCTACGGCACCATCGACGGCCGCCAGGTCTGCGTGTTCGCACAGGACTTCACCGTCTTCGGCGGCAGCCTCGGCCAGGTGTTCGGCGAGAAGATCGTCAAGGTCATGGACCTGGCGATGAAGACCGGCTGCCCGGTGATCGGCATCAACGACTCCGGCGGCGCCCGGATCCAGGAGGGCGTGGTCTCGCTCGGCCTCTACGGCGAGATCTTCCGCCGCAACGTGCACGCCAGCGGGGTGATCCCGCAGATCTCGCTGATCATGGGCCCCTGCGCCGGCGGCGCGGTGTACTCCCCCGCGGTCACCGACTTCACGGTCATGGTCGACCAGACCTCGCACATGTTCATCACCGGCCCCGACGTGATCAAGACCGTCACCGGCGAGGACGTCTCGATGGAGGACCTCGGTGGCGCTCGGTCGCACAACACCAAGTCCGGCAACGCCCACTACATGGGCACCGACGAGTCCGACGCGATCGACTACGTCAAGGCGCTGCTGTCCTACCTGCCGCAGAACAACCTCGACGAGCCGCCGGCCTACCCCGAGCAGGCAGATCTCGAGGTCTCCGACGAGGACCGCGCCCTCGACACCCTGATCCCCGACTCGCCGAACCAGCCCTACGACATGCACACCGTGATCGAGTCGGTCGTCGACGACGGCGAGTTCCTCGAGGTGCAGGCGATGTTCGCGCCGAACATGATCGTGGGCTACGGCCGCGTCGAGGGCCGCCCGGTCGGCGTCGTGGCCAACCAGCCGATGCAGTTCGCCGGCACCCTCGACATCGACGCCTCCGAGAAGGCCGCCCGCTTCGTGCGCACCTGCGACGCCTTCAACATCCCGGTGCTCACGTTCGTCGACGTGCCCGGGTTCCTGCCCGGCACCGACCAGGAGTGGAACGGCATCATCCGCCGCGGGGCCAAGCTGATCTACGCCTACGCCGAGGCGACCGTGCCGCTGATCACCGTGATCACCCGCAAGGCCTACGGCGGCGCCTACGACGTGATGGGCTCCAAGCACCTCGGCGCCGACATCAACCTGGCCTGGCCGACCGCGCAGATCGCGGTGATGGGGTCCCAGGGCGCGGTGAACATCCTCTACCGCAAGGAGATCGCCGAGGCGGCCGAGGCCGGCAACGAGGAGGCCAAGCGCGCCGAGCTGATGCAGGAGTACGACGACCACCTGGCCAACCCCTACCTCGCCGCCGAGCGGGGCTATGTCGACGCGGTGATCCAGCCGCACGAGACCCGCGCCGAGGTCGTCCGGGCGCTGCGCCTGCTGCGGTCCAAGCGCGAGACGCTGCCGCCGAAGAAGCACGGGAACATCCCGCTGTGAGCGAGGAGAACGCCCCGACGCCCGAGAAGGCCCCGCTGTTCCTGGTCAAGGGTGACGCGACGCCCGAGGAGGTCGCCGCGCTGACGGTGGTCCTCCAGGGCATCGCCGCAGCAAGTGCGCTGGCCGAGGAGCCGCAGGCGGTCTCCGAGTGGTCGGCGCACCACAGGAAGCTGCGCGCGTCGTACCCCGCCGGGCCTG
>JBMOMG010000235.1:0-7155 GCA_049323155.1 Actinomycetota bacterium
ACGCAATCGTGTTCTGCGTGTCATTGATCCGCGCGATGATCGCCGAGATCTCCCCGATCGCCTCCACCGCAGCAGAGGTATCGGACTGGATCGCCTCGATCCGACGAGAAATGTCCTCCGTCGCCTTCGACGTCTCCTGCGCCAACTCCTTCACCTCGTTCGCCACCACCGCGAACCCCTTACCGGCCTCACCAGCCCGAGCCGCCTCGATCGTCGCGTTCAACGCCAACAGGTTCGTCTGCTCCGCGATCGAGTTGATCACCTTGATCACGTTCCCGACCTCCGACGAGGACTCACCCAGCTTCGCCACCGTGCTCGTCGTCGTCTCCGCCACCTGCACCGCCTGCGCCGCAACCCCCGCAGCAGACGACGCGTTCTGCGCGATCTCCCGGATCGACGCCGACATCTCCTCCGTCCCCGTCGCCACCGTCTGCACGTTCCGCGACACCTGCTCGGCCGCCGCCGACACCAAACCCGCCTGCGACGCCGACTCAGCAGCCGAACCAGACATCTGACCCGACACCGAAGACAGCTCCTCCGACGCCTGCATCAGGGTCTCTGCGTTGGTGCCGAAGTCGGTCATCGTGCTGCGCAGGGTCTCCAGCGCCTCGTTCAAGGAGAGCGCCATCGTCCCGAGCTCGTTCTTGGAGTCGAGGTCGAGGCGTTCGTCGAGCCGGCCGCTGGCAAGCCCCTTGAGCACCTCGACAGTCCGTCGCAGCGGGCGGGTGATCATCCGGCTGATCCACAGCGCGACGATGATCGCCACGACCGTCGCGACACCCAGGATCAGGAGCATCGCGAGCGTGAGCGAGGAGCGCAGGTCCAGCTCCTCCTGGGTCACCCGGGCGATGCCTTCGTCGATGGCCGTGCGCAGCTGGTCGAGCACCGCGTCCATCTGCTGGTTCGCGTCGGCCACCTGGCCGACCTGCGCGGCAGCCGCGTCACGGTCGGTGGCCGCGAGCTCGACGTAGCCACTCATGAAGGTGAAGTAGCCCTCGAGCGCGTCGTAGAAGCCAGACTCGTCGGCCGCCGCCGCGGAGTCGATCTTCAGCTCGTCGAAGCCGGCCAGGATGTCCTGGGCCGTGGCGATGTCCTTGGCGAGGTCGGCCTTGACCTGCGCGGTGTCGCGCTCGACGAGCGCCCGGTAGGCGTCGGACTTGATCTCGCTGAACCGTGTGTCGAGGCTGTTGACCAGCGAGGCCGCCTGCGTGATGTGGCGTGCTTCGAGGGACTTCTCCTCGATGGCGTTCATCTTGACGTAGCCGTAGCCACCGAGGAGCACGCCGGGCAGCAGGCCGACCGCGGTCACCAGGACCAGCTTGTGAGCCGTGCTCCGGTTGCGGAGGACGGCACCGACGGTCTTCACGCAGCTTCTCCGTCGAGGGTGACGGCGAGCTCGGTGTCGAGGGCGAGCATGAGCTCGGTGTCGAGCTTGCACACGCCGGTGACCATGACACGGATCCGGGACGGGACGGTCTCGGGTGCCGCCTCGAAGGACTCCTGGCTGGGCTCGAGCACGTCGCCGATCTCGTCGACGACGAGGCTGACCGCGCTGCCGTCGGCGGTCCGGACGACCACGCACACCGACGGGGCCTCCTCCTCGCGTGCGGGGATGCCGAGCCGGCTGCGCAGGTCGATCGTGGTGACGATCTGGCCGCGCAGGTTGATCAGGCCGGAGACCTCGTGCGGTGCGAGCGGGACCGGGGTGACCTCCTGTGACTTGAGGACCTCCTGGACCGAGGAGACCGGAACACCGAACAGGTGGCCGTCGAGGACGAAGGTGCAGTACTGCTGGGACATCTGGTGCTCTCCCTCAGCTCAGGACCGCCGGGGCGAGCAGCCCCGGGTCGATGGAACCGATCACGCGGTCGATGTCGACCAGCTCGGTGACGAGGCCGTCCACGACCGCCGAACCGTTGTGGCCGCCGGTGTCGAGGTGGCTGCGGACCGAGAGCTCCTCCTCGACGATGTCGAGGATCCCGGCAACGACGATGCCGATCAGGCTGTCGCCGCTGCGGCACACGACCACCTGGAGCGACTCGCCCTGGTCGCCGCCATACCCCTGCAGGGCCTGGTCGAGGCGCACGAGCGGAAGGATCTGGCCGCGGTACTGCACGACCTCGTGCCCACCGGTGCGTTCGATCCTGGTGAGTGCGAACTCCTCCAGCCGGTCCACGGTCCCGAGCGGGATCGCGGCACGCCGGCCGTCGCCGAGCGCGACCACGAGCAGTGCGGTGTTCTCGGTGTTGCTGGCCTGCACGTTCGAGGCGTCGAGCCCGTCGCCGTTCTCCACCGCCATGCCGGCCCGGCGGGCGAGTGCCATCGCGTCGAGGATCAGTGCGACCTGTCCATCACCCATGATCGTCGCGCCGGCGTACAGCTCGATCCCGCGAAGCTGGCGGCCGAGCGGCTTGACCACGATCTCCTCGGTGTCGAGGATGCCGTCCACGATCAGGCCGAACTCGCGGTTGTCCGCCTGAAGCACCACGATGTAGGTCGTCTCGTGGTCCACCACGGACAGCCCGAACTGCTCGCGGAGGTCCACCAGGGGCAGCAGCCGGCCGCGGAGCCGGTAGACCGGAGCTCCGTGCACCGTCTCGATCGCAGAGTGGGAGTCGGGCTCCACGCGCACCAGCTCGAGCAGGTTCACCTGCGGGATCGCGTACCTGTTGCCGGCCGAGGCCACCACGAGCGCGGGGATGATCGCCAGGGTCAGCGGGATCCGGATCCGGACCGTCGTGCCCTCGCCGCGGACGCTGCTGACGTCGATCGTGCCGCCGATCTTCTCGATGTTGGTCTTGACCACGTCCATGCCGACGCCGCGGCCGGAGACGTTGGTGACCGCCGCTGCGGTCGAGAAGCCGGCGGAGAAGATCAGGTTCAGTGCCTCGCGGTCACCCAGGGCGGCGGCGCCCTCGCGGGTGAGCATGCCGTTCGAGACGGCCTTGGCGCGCAGCTTCTCAGGGTCGATCCCGGCGCCGTCGTCGGCGATCTCAATGTTGACCTGGCCGCCCTCGTGGAAGGCACGCAGCAGCAGCGTGCCCTGCTCAGGCTTGCCCGCCGCGAGGCGCTGCTCGGGGGTCTCGATGCCGTGGTCGACGGAGTTGCGGACCAGGTGGGTCAGCGGGTCGCGCACGGCCTCGAGGATGGTCTTGTCGAGCTCCGTGTCGCGCCCCTCCATGCGCAGGTCGACCCGCTTGCCGAGCATCAGGGACAGGTCGCGCACGACGCGGGGCAGCTTGCTCCACACGTTGTCGATGGGCTGCATGCGCGTCTTCATGACGCCCTCCTGCAGCTCACCGGCGATCAGGTTCAGCCGGTGGGTGGTCCGCGCGAGCTCGATGTCCTCGCGGGTCGCGGACCGCTGGAGCATCTGGTTGCGCGTGAGCACGAGCTCGCCGACCAGGTTCATCAGCGAGTCGAGCAGCGCGACGTCGACGCGGATCGAGCTGTCGGCGACCGACCGGCGAGCCTCGTCCTGGCCGCCTGCGCTGTCGGAG
Organism: Actinomycetota bacterium; assembly: GCA_049323155.1. Lineage (GTDB taxonomy): Bacteria > Actinomycetota > Actinomycetes > Propionibacteriales > Nocardioidaceae > Nocardioides_C. Next base: position 3,501 of record JBMOMG010000235.1, read on the forward strand.
GAGCCGGTCTCGGCGGCCGCGGTCCCGGCGGCGGCCTGGGGCAGGGCGTCCACCGCTGCAGGGTTCTCGGCGAGTGCCGAGCTCTCGGGGAGCAGGTCCAGTGCTGCGAGGTCGGCGGGCACGATCTCGTCGGCGCCGAGAGGTACGTCGGTGCCGGTGCTCGCCGTACCCACCTGCCCGTTGAGCGAGCCGGATGCCTGGCCGGACCCGGCCGCCTCGGCACCCACGGTGGCGAGTGCGGTGGCGGTGACCGTCACCTCCTCGGCCGGGACCTCGACCTGAGTGGTCCCTCCCTCGAGCAGCGCCTCGAGGCGGGCCACCAGCGGAGCGTAGGTCTCCTCGCCCTCGTTTCCGCTGCGCTCGATCTCCGCCAGCAGAGCACGCACGGCGTCGACCATCTCCAGCAGCACGGTGGTGATCTGCGGGGTGAGCACCATCTCGCCGTCGCGCAGACGCGACAGCAGGCTCTCCCCCACGTGCGTCACCGACTCCAGGGTGCCGAAGGCCAGGAAGCCGCTGGTGCCCTTGATGGTGTGCAGCGTCCGGAACACGCTCGAGAGCAGCTCGCGCGACGACGGGTCGCGCTCGAGGTCCACGAGGTCCCGGTCGAGCTGGTCGAGGTTCTCGTGGCTCTCCACGAGGAACTCCTCGATGATCTCGTCCATGCCTTCCATGCCGTCCATGGCAGCTCCGCTCTTCCCATCAGTGCCCGCGGCGGGCAGGTTGCTTTATCAATCGGTTCCCAGCGCCCGAACTTGAGCCGTTTTGCGCCGGTTCGGGGGTGGTTCGGGCACAGTGCGGTGCCCGGCCCGGACGTGCCGGATGTGACAGGTGTGACCAGGAGTCAGAGCGAGGCCACGGCGCGCAGGTCGGTGGCCATCCGGTCGGCCTCCGAGGCGGCGCTGTCGATCGCGTGACGCGCCTGGTTGGTGGCGGCAGTCTGCTCCTCGACGGCCGCGGCGATCGTGGTCTGCGCGTCGACGACCTGCGTCATCACGTCGCGGATCCGGTTGATGCTGCCGGCAGCCTGCTCGGTCTCGGACTGGACCGCCACCACCACCTCGCGGATCCGCTCGGTGGCGTCGGCGGTCTCCCGGGCCAGGCTCTTCACCTCGCTGGCCACGACCGCGAAGCCCTTGCCGGCCTCGGCCGCCCGTGCCGCCTCGATCGTGGCGTTGAGGGCGAGCAGGTTGGTCTGGTCGGCAATCGCGGTGATGCTCTGGGCGATCTGCTGGACCCGGCTCATCGTCTGCGACAGCCGCTCCATCGAGACCACGCTGTCGCGGATCTCGGTGTCCGCGTCGTTGGCGGTGGTCGTCGCATGGCTCGCGGCCACCGCGATGTCCTGGATCGCGCTCAGCAACCCCTCCATCTCGCCCGTTGCCGTGCTGACGTTGCCGTTCAGCCGCTCACCGGCCTGCTCGAGCACCGCGAGCCGCTCCGCGAGCTCGGCGGCCCGTCGCTCCTGCTCGGCAAGGCGCTCGGCGGCCTCCGCCGCGGTGCGCTCCCGCTCGGCTGCCAGCTCGCTCTGCATCTTCGCCTGAGCCAGGGCCTGCTCCTCGGCGCGGCGCTGCTCGGCGCGACGGGCGGCCTCGGCCTGCTCGGTGTAGCGCCAGCCGACGGCCAGGCCGACCGCCATCGCCAGCAGCAGCCCGGCGTGCAGCAGCGCGAACGCCAGAGGGTTCTCCTGGGCGGCGGGGTCGGAGAAGACCGCTTCTGCCTGGAGCGACCCGAGGATCAGGTGGTGTCCGCCGACCATCGCGATCGCGACGAGGAAGGGCGACCAGTCCTGGTAGAGCGCCACCAGGGCGAGCATCACGTAGAAGTGGATGTGGATGTCGGTCTGCCCGCCCGAGACGTGGAGCAGGACGGTCGAGGTCATCATCAGCGCGAAGCCGACGAGGCTGGCTCGTAGTGGCTGGGACAGCGCCCGCGAGGCCAGTGCGCACGCAGCGACGATCGCGGCGAGCCCGATCCACACGACCGAGTCGAGGACGCCGCGCCAGACGGCGACGCCGAGGATCAGCGGGATGTGGACCAGCGCCACCGCAGTGAGCATGCGGTGACGCGCGGCGAAGGCCGTGGCGTCCAGCGCGACTCCGCGCGGGACCCAGGAGGTGATACCCGTGCGGGCCGTGGTGGTGGTCAGGTCTGCTCTCTTCGGCGCGGCTCGGCGTTCACTTGAGCACAATCGCGGCAAATGACCCGGTCGGACCAGACCACCTGGCGCCCACCGCGGCCGGCCTCAGAGCCGTGGCGAGCCTGGTCCCGGGTCGCCGGCCAGTAGGATCGCCGACGCCGGCCGGGGACTCCCGGACGGCTTCGACGCGAGTGCGAGGAGTGCCGATGACGTGGCTGGTGACGGGCGGAGCGGGTTACATCGGGGCGCACGTGGTGCGTGCCTTCACCGAGCAGGGCATCGGCTCGGTGGTGCTCGACGACCTCTCCAGCGGTCACGCCGGGTTCGTCCCTGACGACATCCCGTTCGTCCGCGGCAGCATCCTCGACACCGACCTGGTCCGTCGTACCCTCCGCGAGCACGAGGTCACCGGTGTCGTGCACGTGGCGGCCTTCAAGTACGCCGGAGTGTCGGTGCAGAAGCCGCTGCACACCTTCGACCAGAACGTCACCGGCACCGTGAGCGTGCTCCGCGCCATGCAGGACGAGGGCGTGGACAACATGGTGTTCTCCTCCAGCGCCGCGATCTTCGGCACGCCCGACACCGATCTGGTGACCGAGGAGACGCCCACCCACCCCGAGTCGCCCTACGGCCAGTCCAAGCTCATCGGCGAGTGGTTGCTGGCCGACCAGGAGGTCGCCACCGGGCTGAAGCACACCTCGCTGCGCTACTTCAACGTGGTCGGGTCCGTCGACGACTCGATCTACGACACGAGTCCGCACAACCTCTTCCCGCTCGTCTTCGACGCCCTGGTGGCGGGCAGGACGCCGCACATCAACGGTGACGACTACCCCACCCCCGACGGCACCTGCGTCCGCGACTACATCCACGTCGCCGACCTCGCCCACTCGCACGTCGTGGCGGCCCGCAAGCTGGAGGGTGGTGAGCGGCTCGCACCGGCCTACAACCTCGGCAGCGGCGACGGCAGCTCGGTGCGCGAGATCATGGCCGCCATGGCCAAGGTGACCGGGATCGGCTTCGACCCCGAGATCGCTCCGCGTCGTCCCGGGGACCCCGCCCGGATCGTGGCAGCCGGCGACCTCGCCGCGCGCGACCTGGAGTGGCAGATGCGCCACGGACTCGAGGAGATGGTGGCCAGCGCCTGGTCGGCGCGGAAGAACGCCGAGTAGGCCGTGGCCCTCGGGTTCGTCTCCTGCCCGCTCTGCGGGACCGAGCAGCCCGCGCTGTCTCGCTACCCCGGTTACCTCTGCCGCAGCTGCGTGTCCCGGGCCGGCACCGAGGACGGGCGCCCGCTGGTGCTGGTGAACACCAGCGAGTCGGGCGGGTTCGCCGCCAGGTACGCCGACACCGGCGAGCTGTGCGAGGAGGCCACGATCACCCACACCGTCTACGTCGACGGTGTCGCCTGCTGGGCCGACGAGGCCAGGTTCGGCGGCATCGTCGTGGTGGTCCGCCCGCAGCTGGACTGAGGGTCGTCGGCCGGTCGGTCGGCGGCCGGCTTGCCCGCCGTACCCG
>JBMOMG010000236.1:0-7151 GCA_049323155.1 Actinomycetota bacterium
GCACCGGCCGGCCTGCAGCCAGTAGTTGAAGATCTCGGGGACCGGGACCACGGAGTCGGCGGTGTCGGCGAGCTCGCCGTCGCCGATCGACAGCGGCAGCACCGACGGCTTGGCGCCGATCGTGCCGGACTCGTAGATCAGCACCAGGTCGGGGTTCTCGGTGAGCCGGGCCAGGTTGGCCGCCGTGCTCGGCAGCCCGATCCCGACGAAGCAGGTCCGGGCGTCGGCCAGCGCCCGGGCGGAGGCGACGGTCATCATCTCGTCGGAGGTCCAGGTGACCTCTTGTGCGCGCTGGGTGAGGGTCATCGGACGGCTCCTGCCCGGTCGAGCACGTGCTGCTCCATCCAGCTGGTGAAGGTGTCGCGGTCGCGGCTGATCGCGTCCCACTCGGTGTAGAAGGCGTTGTCGCGGGTCGTGTAGCCGGTGGCGTACGACGGGTGTGCGCCGCCGGGCACGTGCGCGACGGCGGTGACCACCCAGCTGGGCAGCACGATCGCGCCGGGCCGGGGGTCGAGCTCGTCGACGACCTCCTCGACCGTCACCAGCACCCGCTTCGCGGCGAGGGCGGCCTCCTTCTGCACGCCGAGGATCCCCCACAGCTGCACGTTGCCCGCGCGGTCGGCGCGCTGGGCGTGGATCACGGTGACGTCGGGGTTCAGCGCGGCGACCGCGGCGAGCTCCTCGCCGGTGAAGGGACAGGTGACCGTGCCGATCGTCTCGCTGCGCGCACGCAGCCCGCTGCCCTGGTAGCCGCGGAGCACCGCGAACGGGAGGTTCGAGGCGCCGGCGACGTAGCGGTTGGCCATGCCGGCGTGGCTGTGCTCGTCGACCTCCAGTGGCGTGGGCCAGCCGTTCTCCACCGCGTCGCGGAACCGGTGCAACGAACCGACCCCGGGGTTGCCACCCCAGCTGAACACCAGCTTGCGGGCCACTCCCATGCCGATCATCTGGTCGTAGACCAGGTCCGGGGTCATCCGCACCAGGGTGAGGTCGGTGAGCCCCTGTCGGATGATCTCGTGCCCGGCCAGCGTCGGGATCAGGTGCGTGAAGCCCTCCAGGGCGACGGTGTCCCCGGCGTTGACGAGGCCGGACACCGCCTCTCGCAGGCTCGTGATCTCGGCCATCGACGTCGTACCGCCTCACCGGTAGGTGTTCGCCTTGCGAACGAGTGTTACGAATACGAACACCACCCTAGACCGCGACCGTGGCCCCGTCAACGCACTTCGAGGCTCCGGCGTGGCCCTCGCGAGCATGCCTGCACGACCGCTCGGGTACGGCGGAGGTGTCGATGTCCCACGAAGGGAGCCACGGATGCCCTCGAACATCAAGAACGAGAAGCAGTACGAAGCCCTCAAGGACAAGGGCATGTCCAAGGAGCGCGCGGCGAAGATCGCGAACTCCCCGGGAGCCTCCAGCCGCGGGGGCAAGAAGAGCGGCTCGGGCGGCGACTCCTCGCAGGGCGGGACGACCGCGCAGAAGAAGGAGGCCGGCCGCAAGGGCGGGAAGGCCGCGGCGAAGAAGAGCTCGTGATCTCCGGACGTCAGCGGCCGCGGAGCAGCTCCTCGAACGGGGTCGGGTTGTCGAACGGGTCGACCTGCCGTGTGTCCCGGCGACCGACCACGAGGTCGGCGAGCTCGCGCGCGGCCCGGTCCACCCGCTCGGCGAGCGACCCCGACGCGTTGCTGCCGAAGTCCTCGCTGGCCCCGAACACCGCGGTCGGCACGACGACCGCACGGAGGTGGGCGAACAGCGGGCGCATCGCGAACTCCAGCACCAGCGAGTGACGCGCGGTGCCTGCGGTCGCAGCGACCAGCACCGGCTTCCCGGCGAGCGCGCCGTCCTCGAGCACGTCGAAGAAGCTCTTGAACAGCCCGCTGTAGGAGGCGCTGAACACCGGCGTCACCGCGATCAGCGCGTCCGCCTCGGTGACCGTCCGCAGCGCCTCGGCGAGCTCGTCGCCGGGGAAGCCGGTGAGCAGGTTGTCGGTGATCGCGTGTGCCAGGTCGCGCAGCTCGACCACCTCGACCGAGGCCTGCTCGTCGTGGAGGCGCAGCGCCCGGTCGGTCGCGGCGGCGAGCTGGTCGGCGAGCAGCCGGGTCGACGACGGCCGGCCCAGCCCGGCCGTGACCACGGCGATCCGACGGCTCATCGGGTCACCTCCGGGGAGCGGCCCGTCACGTCGTCCCCGGCGGTGTGGACGGTGCGGTCCTGCGGGCCGCCGGCGGCGGCGACCAGCGATGCGTGGGTGGGCGCCTCCGGGACGTGGGCCGGCCGCAGCTTGGCGAACTCCTCGCGCAGCACCGGGACCACCTCGCTGCCGAGGATGTCGAGCTGCTCGAGCACCGTCTTCAGCGGCAACCCGGCGTGGTCCATCAGGAACAGCTGGCGCTGGTAGTCGCCGACGTACTCGCGGAACCCGAGCGTCCGGTCGATCACCTGCTGCGGGCTGCCCACGGTCAGCGGCGTCTGTGCCATGAAGTCCTCCAGCGACGGCCCGTGTCCGTAGACGGGGGCGTTGTCGAAGTAGGGCCGGAACTCGGCGACCGCGTCCTGGCTGTTCTTGCGCATGAACACCTGACCGCCGAGGCCGACGATCGCCTGGTCGGCCGAGCCGTGCCCGTAGTGCTCGAAGCGGCGCCGGTAGAGGTTGACCATCCGCTCGGTGTGCGAGGCCGGCCAGAAGATGTGGTTGGCGAAGAACCCGTCGCCGTAGTAGGCGGCCTGCTCGGCGATCTCCGGGCTGCGGATCGAGCCGTGCCACACGAACGGCGGTACGCCGTCGAGGGGACGCGGCGTGGAGGTGAACCCCTGCAGAGGGGTGCGGTACTTGCCCTCCCAGGTCACCACGTCCTCGCGCCAGAGCCGGTGGAGCAGGTGGTAGTTCTCGATCGCGAGCGGGATGCCGTCGCGGATGTCCTTGCCGAACCACGGGTAGACCGGCCCGGTGTTGCCGCGGCCCATCATCAGGTCCACGCGCCCGTCGGAGAGGTGCTGCAGCTTGGCGTAGTTCTCCGCGATCAGCACGGGGTCGGTGGTGGTGATCAGCGTCGTCGAGGTCGAGAGGATGATCCGCTCGGTCTGCGCGGCGATGAAGGCCAGCGTCGTCGTGGGGGCGGAGGCGATGAACGGCGGGTTGTGGTGCTCGCCGGTGGCGAAGACGTCGAGGCCGACCTCCTCGGCCTTCTTGGCGATCTCGACCGTCGCCTTGATGCGCTCGTGCTCGGTCGGGGTCCGTCCGGTGGTCGGGTCGGTCGTGACGTCACCGACGGTGAAGATGCCGAACTGCATCGGGGTGCCTCCTCGGCTTGGGGCTCGCGGACAGTTAGTTAGATCTTCAACTACTCGTCCGGCACAACGATCCCAGGTCGGCGCGTATTCCGCCACCCGCCGGCGCGGTCACTCGCCGCGCAGGATCCGTCGCCGGAGCAGCCACGCACCCGCGGTGAACAGCACGGCGGCGTAACCGGCCAGCACCGCGAGCTCGGTCGCGACGTCCACGATCGTCCCGTCGTGGCGCACCAGCGTGCCGAAGGCCTCCGACGCCCATGCGTGGGGCGTCAGGTGCGCGACCTTCAGCATGGTCGAGGAGAAGAACTCCAACGGCATCATCGAGCCGCCGAGCGCGGCGAACCCCAGCCCCACGAGCAACCCGGTGCCGATCGCCTGTTGCGGCGTCTTGGAGGCCGACCCGAGCAGCATGCCCGCGGCGCCTCCGACGAAGGCGAACACCAGCATCACCGCGATCGCGCCGAGCGGGCTGCCCCAGTCCACCCCGAAGATCAGTGCCGAGCCGGCCATGATGACCAGGCCCTGCACCACCGCCACGGCCACGCGGCCGAGCGCCTCGCCCGCGACGATGCTGGACACCCGGGTCGGCGTGGCCAGCATCCGCCGAGACAGCCCCAGGCGGCGGGTCTCGATCAGCGCGGAGGCGCTGGTCATCGAGGTGAGGAAGATGAACAGCAGCAGCTGGCTGCTGGCGCCGATGTCGAACCTGCCGAGGTCGGCGGGGAACATCGCCTCACCCGCCGTGCTGGTCTCGACGGTCACCTCCGTGACCCTCGCGGCCGTGGCGTCCGTGAGCTCCAGGCCTTCGGAGAGGTCGGTGTCGAGCCGGTCGGACAGCACGCCTGCGACCCGCAGCCGTGACGCCTGCTCGTCGACCGCTCCACGCACGACCATGCCCACCTGCTGGGCGTACTGGTCGGCCCGGGAGACGTACTCGACGGCGACCGGCTCGCCGGCCGACAGCGCGGCGTCGTAGTCGGCCGGCATGACGACCGCCGACTCGAGCTCACCGTTCTCGACCGCGGTCACGACAGCCGCACGCGAGTCGAAGCTGCGGACGTCGACCGCGCCACCGGACCCGATCTCCTTCACCAGGGCGCTGGTCAGTGCACCGGACCCCTCGGTCACGACCCCGACGCGCGGCGTGTAGTCACCACCGAACGCGAGCCCGAGCACCATCACCATCAGCATCGGGAACAGCACGACGAAGAAGGCGTTCGTGCGGTCGCGCAGGGTCAGCCGGAGGTTCACGCCCGCGATCGCCAGCGGCGTCATGGTGCCACCACCCTTCCGATGCGCAGGGACGCCACCGCCCCGGTGAGCGCGGCGATGACCAGCAGGGCGCCGACGGCAGGGAGGGCGTCGACCGCGGCGCCACCGCCGGCGAGCTGGCTGAGGCCGCGCATGAACCACGCATGCGGCGTGATCAGGCTGGCGGTGGCCATGAACGAGCCGGACTGGGCGATCGGGAAGAACGACCCACCGAGCAGGCCGAGGGTCACGGCGACCACGGCCTGCCAGTTGCCGGCCTGCTCCGCGGTCTTGGCCAGGGAGGCGACCACGGACGTGATGCCGGTGGCCGCGAGCACCCCGGCGACGATCAGCAGCCCGACGCCGACCGGGTCGCCCCACGTCGCGCCGAGCAGGATCGAGGAGGCCACCACGAGCACGGTGACGCTGACGATGCCGAGGGCCAGGGACGTGAACAGCTTGCCCATGAGGATCGCCCGGCGCGGGATCGGCGCGGCCAGCAGCCGGGGGAGCGTCCCGGCCGACCGCTCCTCGATCAGCGAGGACACCCCGAACTGCACGGTGAACAGCAGGAAGAAGACCGCCATGCCGGCGGCCAGGTGGGTCTTGGTGTCCAGCACGTGTGCAGCCGCCGACGTGTCCTCCAGGGTCACCGGCACCGCTGCGGCCACGGTCTGCTGCGCCACCTGGTCGAGCTCGGCCGGCGAGACGGCTCCGCCGCCCTGGTGTGCCACGGCGGCGACCGCCACCCGCACGGCGTTGAGCCCGTCGACGTACGACGATGCGATGGACCGTGCGACGTCGGTGGCTGTCGCGGCATCGACGCTGCCGACCACGTCGAGCCGGGCCGGCGCGTCGCTCTGCACGGCCTCGCCGAAGCCCGCGGGCAGGATGAACGCGGCGTCGAGGTCACCGTCGCGCACCGCCGCACGCGCCTCGTCCTCGTCCATCGTCTCTACGGTCGCGATCTCGTTGTCCTCCAGGCCGGTCATCACCTGCTCGAAGCTCCGGCTGATCGTGCTGCGGTCGGCGTCGGCGAGGCCGTAGGCGAAGGTCGTCGGGGTGTCCGCCGAGCCGAAGATGGTCGAGAAGATCGCCGCCAGCCCCAGGGGCACGACGATCGCCAGCATGATCAGGGAGCGGTCGCGGAGCCGCTCGCGGATGTCCTTCCAGGCGATCAGGAGACTCGTGGGCATCTCAGTCACGCAGCCGCTTGCCGGTCAGGTGCAGGAAGACCGCCTCCAGGTCGGGCTCCTCGACGGACACGGACCGGATCGATGCTCCGGCGTCGAGCGCGGCCGCCATCACCTGGGGGAGCGCCACCTCGGCGTCGGTGACCAGCACGTCGAGCACGCCCTGCTCGCCGGTGGTCCGCGCCGCCACGGCCAGCGCGTCGACCGCCGCGACGGCCCTCGTGATCTCACCGTCGATGGTGAGCGTGATGTGCTCGGCCTCGCCGAGCTCGGCGGTCAGCTGCCGAGGGGTGCCCTCGCTGATCAACCGGCCGAGGTCGACGATCCCGACCCGGTCACAGAGCCGTTCCGCCTCCTCCATGTAGTGCGTGGTGTACAGCACCGCCATCCCCTCCGAGCTCAGCGCCTCGATGCTGTCGAGGATCGCGTTGCGGCTCTGGGGGTCCACGCCGACCGTGGGCTCGTCGAGGATCAGCAGCCGGGGGGCGTGCAGCAGCCCGACGGCGATGTTGAGCCGGCGCTTCATGCCGCCGGAGTACTTCTTCACCTGGTCACCGGCCCGGTCGGTCAGCCCGACGACGTCGAGCACCTCGTCCACGCGCGCCCGCGCCTCGTGCCGGGGGAGCTTGTACAGCGAGGCGAAGAACCGGAGGTTCTCCCGCGCGCTCAGGTCCGGGTACAGCGCCACCTCCTGGGGCACGTAGCCGATCAGGCCCTTCGCCTCCAGCGCACTCGGTCCCATCGGCAGCCCGTCGATGGTCACCTCACCACTGTCGGACTCGAGCACCCCGGCGATGATCGAGATCGCCGTCGTCTTGCCCGCGCCGTTGGGGCCGAGCAGGCCGTAGGTCTCGCCGGGCCGGATCTCGAAGGAGACCCCGTCGACTGCCTGGAGGGTGCCGTAGGCCTTGCGCAGGTCGGTGCACCGGAGCATGACGCCAGTATCGGTCATCGAGCCGACCGGTTCCGCAAATGTGGTGACCATGCCTCGATCCCACCCCGATCCGCCGGGTGCCGGCCAGGGGCGACGCACCCGACCCGACCGGGTCGATCGTCCCGAGCGGCATGGCCCGGCCGTGCAGCCACGTCCGCTCGCGGGGGCGGGCTGCGCAGGCTCTCCGCGCCCGTCAGAGTCGTTCAGCTGACCTGTTGTGACCGCATCCGCGGTGACTCGGCCGTCACAACCGTTCAGATGAACCGTCGTGACGGCTCCCGGGGCGATTCGGCGGTCACCACCGCTCAGACGAGCGGTGGTGACAGTGCTGAGGCACGCCGGCTCCGCGACCGGTCAGGGGGAGACCGGACCGTCCGCCGGGCGACCGTCCGGTGCACTGTCCGGGCCGGCAGGCGCCGGCGCGACCATCTCGGTGCTCGAGGCGGCGGGTACGACGACCTGCCGGTCGATCTGGGCGGAGGCGA
>JBMOMG010000237.1:0-6954 GCA_049323155.1 Actinomycetota bacterium
CGGCGCCTTCTTGGCCGGCGCCTTCTTGGCCGTGCTCGCCTTCACCGTGGACCGGCTGCTCGCGGCGGCCGCGACCTTCCGGGAGGTGGACTCGTCGGCGGAGAGTACGACGGTCACGCCCTCCTCGGTGAGGAAGCGCAGCAGCGCCTTGAGGTGCTTGCCGGAGATGGAAGCGGCCTCGCTCGTGTCACGCACCGCGTCGGAACTGACCTGTCCGGCTGCCTTGCCACGCTCGAGGAGGGCAACGACCTCGGGGTGGGCAAGGATGTCAGCGGGAAGCTTGCGGGACGTGCTCGTCGACACGAACTACCTCTCGTAAAACGGTTCGGGGGCGCGGCAGGGCCCGTACACGTCAAGAGCCGCACCGTCATTGTGACACGGGACCATGACAACCCAAGCCGATACCCGTCCAACTAGGCGCGCGCCTTGGCCTTCTGCTCCTTCTTGAAGGCGCGGACCCGCTCCAGCGACGCGTCGTCCACGACGTCGGCCACCGAGCGGAACGAGCCGGTCTCGGCGTAGTCGCCGGCGGCCTCCTCCCAGCCGTCGGGACGCACGCCGCGCTGCTTGCCCAGCAGGGCCACGAAGATCTGCGCCTTCTGCTTGCCGAACCCGGGAAGAGCCTGGAGCCGCCTGAGCAGGTCCTTGCCGCTGCTCGCCTCCTCCCACAGCCGCTCGGTGCGGCCGTCGTACTCCGCGACGACGTGGGCGGCCAGCGCCTGGATCCGGGCTGCCATCGAGCCGGGGAACCGGTGCACCGCCGGCGGGACACTGCACAGGTCGGCGAACCGCTCCGGGTCGGCGGCGGCGATCTCGGCCGGGTCGAGGGTGCCGAACCGTTCGAGCACCTTGGCCGGTCCGGCGAAGGCGCGCTCCATCGGGAACTGCTGGTCGAGGAGCATGCCGGTCAGCAACGCGAACGGATGCTCGTCGAGGACCTGGTCTGCCTGCGGGTCCTGCGCGATGCGAAGAGCCATGCCCCGAGTATCCCCTAGCCAGGACCACCGGCTCGGCCCGGCACCGGGACGGCGCCGTCACGGCGCCCCGCGCGGCTCCTCACGGCCGTCCAGCACACCGCTGAGCTCGTCGACCACCAGGAGGTCGTCGCGAACCTGCCCGGCCCGGAAGGAGGCCCGGGCGACCATGTGGCTGGCGATCGGCGAGGTGGCGAGCTGGAAGAGGACCACCACCACGAGCAGACCCAGTGTCACGGCGTCACGCAACCGCAGCTCCACGCCGAGCAGGACCAGCATCAGGCCGAGCACCTGCGGCTTGGTGGCCGAGTGGATCCGGCTCAGTAGGTCCGGGAAGCGGAGCATGCCGAGGGCCGCCACGAACGAGAGTGCCGCGCCCAGCAGCAGGCAGGCCGCCGAGGCGACGTCGGCGACGGTCGACCAGGTCATGGCCGGTCTCCTTCCACGGTCTGGCTCCCCTTGGAGAACGAGGCGACGCTCGCCGAACCGACGAAGCCCAGCAGGCTCAGGGTCAGGATGATCGGCAGTGTCGTCGCGTGCTGGTTCACGGCAGCCTCCAGGCCGAGGGCGCAGATGATCACCGCGACGAGCACGTCGAACGCGACGATCCGGTCGAGCATGGTGGGCCCCCACGCCATCCGCACCAGGACCATGGCCGCCGCGAGCGTGAGCAGCACGGTTCCGATGATCAGGACCACGCTCATCGAGCCGCCTCTCCTTCTTCTTGCCCGGTCTCCCGGTGCAGGGCGTCGACGCCCAGTGCGCGCACCACCCGGCGTTCGGTGGCCAGGACGTGTTCGCGGGCCGCCTCGACGCCCTCCGCGTCCTTCACGCCGAGCACGTGCAGGAACAGCGTGTGGCTGCTGCGGCGGGTCTCGATCACCACGCTGCCGGGGACGAGCGAGGTCATCTCGGCCACCAGGGTGAGGACCAGGTCCGACGGCGTCCTCAGGCTCACCTCGACGACGGCGTTGCGCAGCTCGCGGACGGTCAACGTGATCCATGCCACCTGGACGCTGGCGACGACGACGTCGTACAGGAACCGGAGCGCCAACCAGGCCAGCGCCACGGGGCGGATGCGCAGGTGTATCCGCAGCGGTGGAAGCGGGAAGACCAGCGACACCGACGCGGCGACCAGTAGGCCCCCGACCGCGTTGGCCACGCTGACTTCACCCCACAGCGACATCCACACGATCACGAGCCAGATCAGTGCGCTCGGCTGCAGCGCGCGGTACCTGGCCGGCCGGGTCGACCCGTCCCGACGCTCCTTGAGGACCGGGCTCACCGGACTCCTCCCGGGAGCACCGCGGTGACGTAGGGATCCCGCTCGCGCAGGTCGGCTGCGGCCCGGTCCGTGAACCCGAAGAGCGGTCCGGCGACGACCGTGAGGAGAAGACTGAGCCCGACCAGGGCGACCGTCGCCCCGGTCATGGTGGCGGGGATCCTCGAGGGAAGGTCATCGGCCTCGAGCCGCTGGTAGAGGTCGCGCTCCTCGCCCTCGTCGACGATCGTGCGTGCCTCGGCGAGCTCGCGCTCCCCGAACGTGGTGGGCCCGATCCGGACCCTCCCCCGGCGCCACGCGACTGGAGCGTGCTCGCCGGCAGCGCCGGTGTCCCCGTCAGGGGCCGAGCTCCGCAGCGCGCGGGCCGTCTCGTGGGCCTCCTCCGGCGTGCGCCAGAACGCCAGGCTCCAAGTCTTGGCGACGGCGTACAGCGTGAGGAGGCTGACGAGGACCGCAGCTACGACCACGGCGTAGGCCAGGGGGGTGCCGATCTCTACCGCTGCCGCGACGAGCCCCACCTTGCCGAGGAAGCCGGACATCGGTGGGATGCCCGCGAGGTTCATCGCGGGGACGAAGAACAGCACACCGAGCAGCGGCGCCAACCGAGCGACGCCGCCGAGTCGGAGAAGCGACGTGCTGCCGGCTCGGTGCTCGACGAGCCCCACCACGAGGAACAACCCGGTCTGGATGGTGATGTGGTGCAGGACGTAGAAGATCGCGGCGGACAGGCCGGCGACGGAGGCCAGGGCGACGCCGAAGATCATGTAGCCGATGTGGCTCACCAGCGTGAACGACAGCATCCTCTTGATGTCGGACTGAGCGATGGCGCCGAGGATCCCCACGACCATCGTCAGCAGGGCTGCGACCAGTAGGGGCGTGGTGAGCGGGCTATCGGGGAACAGCAAGGTCTGCACGCGGAGGATCGCGTAGACACCGACCTTGGTGAGCAGCCCCGCGAAGACCGCGGTCACCGGTGCGGGAGCGGTCGGGTAGCTGTCCGGGAGCCAGAACGACAACGGGAAGACGGCGGCCTTCACCGAGAAGGTCGTGAGGAGGAGCAGCTGCAGCACCACTGCCGTTTCCGGCGGCAGGTCCGCGATCCGACCCGCCAGCTGGGCCAGGTTGAGGCTGCCAGTCGCGGCGTACACGGCTGCGATCGCGATCAGGAACAGCATCGACGACAGCATGTTGACGACCACGTAGATCGTGCCTGCCCGCACCCGGGACTCCGTGCCCCCGAGGGTGAGCAGGACGTAGCTGGCGAACAGCAGCATCTCGAAGCTGACGAACAGGTTGAACAGGTCACCGGCCAGGAAGGCGTTGGCGACGCCGGCGACCAGGACAAGGAACGACGGGTGGTAGACCGACAACGGGGCGCTCTCGGCCTCCTCGGTCATGCCCTGACCGACCGAGTACACGAGCACCGCGAGCGTCACCAGCGCCGACACCAGCAACATGATCGAGGCCAGCCGGTCGGCCACCAGGGAGATCCCGAGCGGCTCGGGCCAGGCACCGATCCGGAGCGCCTGGGGTCCCGACCGGTCCGCCTGGACGGCCAGCACAGCCGCGACGACCGCCACGGCCACCAGGGCGAGGATGCTGACCACCCGCTGGGCACGGGGTCGACCGCTGAGCACGAGCGTCAGCCCGGCACCGGCCAGGGGCAGGATCACTGGGAGCGGGACGAGTGCGTTCATCACGTTCGTTCCCCGGTCGGCACCTCGCCGGACTCCGCCTTGTCGGGTCCCTCGTCGCCGGCCTCGGTGAGGTCGAAGCTGTCGGAAACCTCATCGATGATCGCGAGCTTGCGGATCGCTGCGTCCTCGACGTCGTCCTGGACGTCGTCGTGACCGCTCAGCTGCCAGGACCGGTAGGCCATCGCCAGCATGAACGCAGTCGTGCCGAGGGTGATCACGATCGCCGTGAGTATCAGCGCCTGCGGCAGAGGATCGCTCATCGTCCGCGGATCGCTTTCGTCGACGATCGGCGCGCGCCCGGCCGGCCCCCCGGAGAGCAAGAGGGCGACGTTGACGCCGTTGCTCATCATCACGAGACCGACCAGCACGCGGGTCAGGCTGCGCTCGAGGAGCAGGTAGACGCCGCACCCGATCATCGCCGACGCGGCGATCACGAGGCTCAGGTTCGTGGTCATACGCCACCTCCGATGGCGGCTTCGGCCTCGCGCTCCTCACGCAGGATGTGCCGGTCGATGCCCGAGCCCAGGCTGCGCAGCAGGTCGAGCATGAGGCCCACGATCACGACGTAGACCCCGACGTCGAACAGCAGCGAGGTCACGAAGTGGATCTCGCCGAGCAGCGGCAGGTGCAGGTCGAAGACCGCACTCTGGAGCACCGTCCCGCCGAAGGCCAGGGGCAGCAGACCCGACCCCGTGGCCACGAACAGACCGATGCCCACCAGCACGCCCGCGTCGACCGGTGCGGCCTCGTCGAGCTCGTAGCGCCCGCCCGCGAGGTAGCGGACGAGCAGCGCCAGGCCGGTCACCAGCCCGGCCGCAAACCCACCACCGGGGTTGTTGTGGCCGCTGAAGAGCAGGTAGAGCGAGAAGACGATGATCGTGTGGAACAACAGCCGGGTGACCACCTCGACGATGATCGAGCGTCGTTCCGGCGAGAGGGTGCGCCCCGCCGGCAGCCAGACCCGGCGGCCTGGCGTGGTGGGCAGCTTCTCGACACCTGCCGGGTACGGGATCTCGTGGACGCGGCGGATGGAGGCGCCCCTTGTCTCGATGAAGAGCAGGCTCGCGACCCCTGTCGCGGCGGCCAGAAGTACGGCGAGCTCCCCCATCGTGTCCCAGGCACGGATGTCGACGAGAGTGACGTTGACGATGTTGTAGCCCCCGCCGAAGGCCAGGGCCTCAGGAGCAAAGCCGACCGAGACCGGCTCGGCGGTCCGGGCGTTGGTCGACAGCAGCATGAAGCCCGCGACACCGAGTGCGACGAGAGCGCCGATGGCCATCCGCCAGTACCGGGTACGGGTCAGCGGCCGATCGGTGAAGTAGTCCGGCAGCCGGCGCAGCACCAGTACGAAGACGACGATCGTCACGGTCTCGACCAGCACCTGGGTCAACGCCAGGTCCGGTGCGCCATGCAGGACGAACAACAGCGCCGTGCCGTAGCCGGTGGTCCCGACGAGCACGACGGCCTTGAGCCGACGCCGGGACCGCGTGGTCAGGATCGCACCCACGACGATTCCTGCGGTCACGACCAGCTGGGCCGGAGAGTCCCACCAGGTGTACCGGAAGGGGCCGTCGACGGCGCGCGCCATTGCCGTGCCTGGCACCAGCACCAGCACGCTGAGGATGACGCCGAGGTAGATCGCCACCGAGCCGCGCTGGGTCCGCCCGGTCACCTCGACGGCCGCGCGGTCGAGCACCCGCACGGACCAGCGATACCCGCTCTCCGCACTGAACCGCTTCGGCAGCCTCGAGTCGAGGGCGGCGAGCGGCTCGCGCGCCCGGAAGATCAGGAGGCCGCCGGCCAGGGAAGCCACGGACATCCACAGCGGGATCCCGACGCCGTGCCACAGGCTGAGCTTCGGTTCGTGGGCACCGGCCGGCCACTGCTCGGCGTACGGTGCGAGCAGCCCCGTCACCTGGTCACCGGCGAAGCCCAGGGCGAGCGCCGAGGCTGCGAGCAGGGCCGGTGGCATGAGGAACCCGAAACCGGGTCGCTCCGCCCGGGTCGGCTCGACACCGGACTTGGCCGCGAACGCTCCCCACAGGAAGCGTGCGCTGTAGGCCACGGTCAGCGCCGAGCCGAGGACCAGACCGGCGGCGAGGGTCCATCCCGCCCACCCCGCCAGGCCGGTGCCGTCCCCGGACCGGGCGACGTCCACCACAGCGGTGAAGACACCCTCCTTGGCGACGAAACCCGACATCGGTGGGATGCCCGCCATGGAGGCACCCGCGAGTACGGCGACGCCGGCGACCCAGGGAAGCGAGCGCCAGAGCCCGGACAGCTGACGCAGGTCGCGCGTCCCGGCCCGCCGGTCGATGATCCCGACCACCAGGAAGAGCGTGGCCTTGAACAGCGCGTGGGCGCCCAGCATCGCGAGCCCCGCCAACGCCGCGGACCGAGTGCCGAGCCCGACGACGACGAGGAGGAAGCCCAGCTGGCTGACGGTGCCGAACGCGAGAAGCAGCTTGAGGTCGTGCTGGCCCAGCGCCCGCCAGCCGCCGACGAGCATGGTGAGCAGCCCCAGCGGGAGCAGCAGCTCGCGCCAACCGGGGACGTCGGCGAACGCGGGAGCCAGGAGCGCCACCAGGAAGACGCCGGCCTTCACCATCGCGGCGGCGTGCAGATACGCACTGACGGGGGTCGGCGCGGCCATCGCAGCGGGGAGCCAGAAGTGGAACGGGATCAGGGCGGACTTCGTCGCAGCACCGAGCAGCAGGAGCAGGACAGCGACCGTGACCACCGTGCCCGACGGCGGGCTGGCCAGCAGCACGCTGACCCGGAAGCTGCCTGCCTCGGCCCCGAGGAGGAGTACGCCGACCAGCATGGCGAGCCCGCCGAACGTGGTCACGATCAGGGCCTGCATCCCCGCCGCCCGGCTGGCGCGTCGAGCCGGGTTGTGGCCGATGAGCAGGAAGGAGAAGACGGTCGTGAGCTCCCAGAACACGTACAGCAGCAGGAGGTCGTCGGCGAGCACCAGTCCGAGCATGGCTCCGGCGAACGC
>JBMOMG010000238.1:0-6784 GCA_049323155.1 Actinomycetota bacterium
CGGCAACCCCACCAACCCGACCGGTGTCCTCCACCCCGCCGACCTGCTCCGCGGTCTGCGCCGGAGAGGTCGACTCGTCGTCGTTGACGAGGCCTTCATGGACGCGATCCCCGGCGAGACCGGCTCCTTGGCCCGCGAGCGACTCAAGGGCCTGGTGGTCGTCCGGAGCCTGACCAAGCACTGGTCCATCCCGGGCATCCGAGCGGGCTACATCGTCGGCGACCGCGCCCATGTCCGTTCGTTGGCCGACCGGCAAACGCCCTGGTCCGTCTCGGCACCGGCCATCGCGGCAACCATCGCGTGCACCAGCCGGACAGCGACCGCCGAGGCCCGCGACCGCGCGGCCACCCTCACTCGGTGGCGCGACGTGCTGGAGCACGGTCTGCGCGGACGCAACATCCCCTACGTGCCGTCGGCGGCGCCGTTCGTCCTGGCGCGGCCCGGACCCGGCGCCCACGCGGCGCTGAGAGAGCGCGGTGTCGCCGTACGCCGGGCCGACACGTTCCCCGGCCTCGACGCCACCTGGGTCCGTGTCGCCGTCCGAGCCCCGGCGATGACCGACCGGCTGTTCGCCGCGCTCGACGCGGTCCGTCTCCTCCAACCCACCTCGTGAGGTCCGTCATGCCCTACGTCTCCGCCCCCTCCGACATCGCCCGCGACCACGCTGCCAAGCGGTTGGCCGCGCTGGCCACCCCGCCTGGCGCCCTCGGCCGCCTCGGCGAGCTGGGTGTCTGGCTCGCGTCCTGCCAGGGACAGGTACCTCCCCGACCCCTGGACGACGTCCGGCTCGTCATCTTCGCCGGCGACCACGGCGTCGCCGCGCACGGTGTCTCTGCGTTCCCGTCGGCGATCACCGGTGACATGGTCCGCACGTTCCTTGCCGGCAAGGCCGCTGTGAATGCCCTGGCGGCGACGCACGACGTCGCCGTCCGGGTGCTCGACCTCGGCGTCGACGACGACTTCTCCGACGTCGAGCCGGAGGCTCGTGCGGCCCTCACGGCCCACAAGGTCCGCCGGTCGAGCGGCGCCATCCACCTCGAGGACGCACTCACGCCCGACCAGACGCGCCAGGCCCTCGACGCCGGGGCCGCCATCGCGCGCGAGGAGATCAGGGCCGGTGCCCAGCTGCTCCTCGGCGGAGACATGGGCATCGGCAACACCACTCCGGCGGCGGCGCTCATCGCTGCCGGGCTCGGGCTTCCCGCAGCCGAGGTGGTGGGACGCGGCACGGGGATCGACGATGTCGCGCTGGCGCACAAGACCGAGGTCGTCGACGCCGCCCTCCGGCGTGCCGGCACCCGGGTCGGCGACCCGGTCGAGACTCTGACCGCCCTGGGCAGCGCAGACCTGGCCGCCACGACCGGCTACCTCCTCGCGGCCGCCCAGGACGGCGTCCCGGTGGTGCTCGACGGACTGATGAGCGTGGCCTGTGCGCTGACCGCCGACCGGATCGAGCCGGGCGCCGCCGCCTGGTACGCCGCCGGTCACCGGTCGACAGAGCCTGCTCAGTCGCTCGCGATCGCCAAGATGGGCCGAGACCCGGTGCTCGACCTCGGCATGCGGCTGGGGGAGGGGTCAGGCGCTGTCGCGGCCGTGCCGATGGTCCGCAGCGCCTCGGCCGTTCTGCGCGAGGTGGCGTTGCTCTCCGAGCTACGGGCGTGAGCGCCCGGGCCTACGGTCTGCTGCTCGGCTTTGCCGCGGACCGCATGCTGGGAGACCCGCAACGTGTCCATCCGGTTGCCGGCTTCGGCACCGCGGCGGCGGCCCTGGAGCGACGGCTGTACGCCGACACGCGGCTGCGGGGTGCGGCACACACGGCAGCGCTGGTCGGAGCGGCGATCGTCGTCGGTGTCGCGGCCGAGCGAGCCGCGCGGCATCCTGCGGCACGGGCAGGCGCCACCGCCGTGGCGACCTGGGTGGTGCTCGGTGGTCGCTCGCTCGAACGGGAGGCCCTCGGGGTGGACGCTTGCCTGGGCGACGGCGACATGCCCGCAGCCCGCGAGCGCCTCACCCACCTGGTGGGCCGTGACACCTCGGCGCTGGATGAGTCGGAGGTCGCCCGCGCGGTGGTGGAGTCGGTCGCGGAGAACACCTCGGACGCCGTCGTCGCACCGCTCGTGTGGGGTGCCGTTGCGGGGGTGCCCGGGCTGCTCGGCTACCGCGCGGCCAACACTCTTGACGCGATGGTCGGCCACCACAACGACCGCTACGAGCGGTTCGGCTGGGCCGCCGCGCGCTTAGACGATCTGGTCAACCTGCCCGGCTCGCGGCTCGCCGGTGCCGCTACTCTCCTCGCCACGCCACGAACGGCGCGGTCCGCCGCCCGGGCCTGGCGCCGCGACGCTGCCGCCCATCCAAGCCCGAACGCCGGCGTCGTCGAGGCGACCTTCGCCGGCGCGCTCGGCATCCGGCTGGGCGGCACGAACCGCTACTACGGCGGCCGGATCGAGCACCGGGCCGTCATGGGTGACGGCCGGGCCGTACGGCCGGAGGACATCGGCTGCGCAGCCCAACTCGCACGCAGGGTCGGCATCATCGGTGCGGTCGTGTCGGCATCTGGCGCGCTACTCGTGGCTAGGCGCACACAGTGGGCCGGCGTGCGATAGCATCCGGCTGACGGGCACGAGGAAGCCGGTGGGAATCCGGCACAGTCGCGCTACTGTGACATCGCCTCCGGGCGGTGGAGTCAGACCCGAGTGTCCGTATCCATCCCATCGAACAGGGACGCACGTATCCCTGAGGAGGAAACATGTCGCAGCTCTCTGCGGCGCCGGTCGCTGGCGCCCCTTCCGTTCCCACCATTCCGGTCGGCCAGCTCGCGCCATGGGCGCTGTTCTTCGGTCTGCTCAGCCTGCTGGTGCTCTTCTTCGTCAGCACTGACCAGGGTGCGGTGTCCCTCTTCGCCGGGACGGCGCTTCACGAGTGGGTCCACGACGGACGTCACCTCTTGGGCTACCCCTGCCACTAGGCACGGATCCAGCCCGGCCTCGGGCCTCGGGCCTCAGCCCTGGCCCCAGGTCGAGCTCCGAGCGCGCTTCGGCGCGATAGGGACCCCGTCAAACGCAGCGGGGCCGTTGACGACCCTTCTCGCGCGTGGCGCTGACGTCGGCGCCGCGCTGCTTTCCTGAACGGAACAAGCATGACTGCACGCGCATTTCTGATCCGCGGCCTGGTTGCCGGGCTGGTCGCCGGCATCGCCACCTTCTTCGTCGCCTACTCGGTAGGGGAGCCCCACGTCGAGGCCGCCATCGCCCTCGAGGAGTCGGCCGCCGCCTCCGGCGAGGCGCCGGCCGAGGGATCCCACGACCATGGCGACGAGCCCTCCGGCGGACACAGCGACACGGACAGCCACTCCCACGGTGAGGAGGACGAAAACACGGCGGTCTCTCGGGGCACTCAGAGAACCTGGGGGCTGCTCACCGGCAGCCTCGCCGTCGGTGTCGCGCTCGGCGGCATCGTCGCCCTGGTCGCGGCCGGTGCCGTCGGTCGCATGGGCGGGCTACAGCCCGGCCAGTCCACCGCCCTGGTTGCCTTGCTCGGTTTCGTCGCCTTCGCCCTGGTGCCGTTCCTGAAGTATCCGGCGAACCCGCCGGCGGTAGGAAGTGCTGACACCATCGGCGACCGGACTGCGCTCTACTTCGGCTTCGTGGTCGTCTCGGTCCTGGTGGCCGTCTCCGCGACGTACGCCGGGCTGCGGCTGTGCGACCGCCTCGGCACCTTCGGCGGCGTCGTCGTCGGGGCAGCCGGCTATCTGGTGGTCATGGTCGTGGCCGGCCAGCTGTTCGCCACCGTCAACGAGGTCGGCGACTTCCCGGGCGACACGCTGTGGTTCTTTCGCCGGGCGTCACTGTTCACGCTGGCCACGATGTGGGGCGTGATCGGCGTGGTGCTCACCGGACTGGTCGGTCGGCTCTACGCCGCGCAGACGGCGCAGGCGCAGCGGCGGGCGCTCGCCGCGAGCCTCTGAACGCGAGTCCCGCGAACCAACCGTCGGCTCCCACGCTCAGCGCCGGAGCCGACGGCTTTCCACGGGAGTGTCGGCAACCAGGTGGTCGGCCACGATCCGCCGGGCTGTGTCGGCGTCGACGCCGCCGTACCAGACGTCGTCGGGCTGCACGCTGACGACCGGCGCCTGGTTGCAGGGGAACTGGCAACCGGTGTGGGTGAGCAGCACGTCGTGGTCGCCGAGGCCGGCCTCCATGAGTCCCAGGATCAGCGCGCGGGCGGTCTCGTCGGATCCCCGGGCCGTGCAGCGCGGCCCGCGGCAGACGAGCACCTGACGCTGGTGGCGGGTCACGTCCTCCCAGGCGGCCGAGGTCAGGCCCGGCTCGTCGCCGGAGATCGGCTTGAGGTCGAACAGCGCGACCTCGATGCCCTCGATCGTGGTCGCCAGCCGGGTCGCGACCTCGATGACCGGGCGGTGCCCGGTACGCTCGCGCCACCAGTGTGCGGCGATGCGGCGCAGCCAGGAGTGGGCCGGCGAGAGCGGCCCCAGGTTCACCCCGGCGAGGATGACCGTAGCGGTGCCGAGGTCCGCGAGCCGGGTGAGCTCGCGCGAGAGCGACGGGTCGCCCATCTGCAGGAAGGCGACGCTCGCACCGTGGCAGGCGGCTGCAGTCAGCAGCTCGTCGCGCCGGTCGACATCGGAGACGGACATGCCAACGACGACCAGCGCTGTGTCCGGCTCATTCACGATTGCTCCCTGACCCACGCGACGGCATCGTCCACGTCGTGCACGGTCGGCACCCCCACCGGGCCGGCGGGGCGTCGTACGACGACCACGGCGACGCCGAGCTCGGCGGCGGCCTGCATCTTGGGCCAGGTGTAGGTGCCACCGGAGTCCTTGGTGACGAGGACGTCGATGGCGTGCTGCCGGATCAGGGCGAGCTCGCCGTCGAGGGTGTAGGGGCCCCGGCTGGTCAGCAGCGTCCATGGCTCGGGCAGGTCGGTGGCGGGGCGGTCGACGACCCGGGCGAGCACGGCATGTTTGGACAGGACGGGGACGAAGCGAGCCAGCTCCTGGCGGCCGACCGTGAGGAACGGGCGCGCACCGAGGGAGGCGGCCAGCGTGCTCGCCTGCTCGTGGTCGTCGGCGTAGTTCCAGCTCGGGTCCGGTTCCCAACCGGGGCGCTCGAGCCGCAGCAGGGGGACGCCGTCGAGGCGACAGGCGGCCACAGCGTTCGAACTCATACCGAGGGCGAAGGGATGCGTCGCATCGACCACGACGTCGTACTCAGCGAGCGCGGACTGCAGGCCCGCGACGCCGCCGAAGCCGCCGATGCGCACCTTCCCGACCGGCAGTCGTGGCTCGGCCACCCGGCCGGCCAGCGAGCTGGTCACCTCGATGTCGCGGTCGTGATCGCCGACCAATCGGGCCGCGAGGTCACGGGCCTCGCTGGTGCCTCCCAGGAGCAGCAGCCTCATGCGGAACCTCCTGGCGGTAGGACGGGCAGGCCGGCCGGTGCGCCGTCGCGGGCGAGTTCCAGTAGCGCGTCGACGTCGAGGTGCTCCTCGACCAGGTCGCCCAGCCGTTCGAGCCGCGCGTCGCGGGCAGCACCGAAGCTGACCCCGGACGGTTCTCGGCCGAGCAGCTCAGAGAGCAGCGCGCCCCGCAACGCGTCGCCCTCGAGGCTGCCGTGCCACATCGTGCCGAGGACGTTGCCCTCGCGAGCGCCGCCGAGGAACTCCTCGCCGCCGCCGCGGGTGATCCGGCCGTGGTGGATCTCGTAGCCCGACGCGGGTGCGTCCAGGGCGGCGCCGGTAGGCAGGCGCAGCACCTTCTCCGCGGCGAAGTCGGTGCGGACGTCGAGGAGCCCCAGGCTCTCGACCTCGGCACCCGGCATTCCTTCGACACCGTCAGGGTCGGTGATGGTCCGGCCGAGCATCTGGAAGCCGCCGCAGATGCCGAGCACCGGTCGACCACGGCGGGCGTGGTCGTGGATCGCGGCGTCGAGGCCCCGCGCGCGCAGCCAGGCCAGGTCGCTGATCGTCGAGCGGGTGCCCGGCACCACGATCAGGTCGGCGTCGGCGACGTCGCGGGCGCCGGAGACGAAGGCGACGTCGAGGTCGGGTTCGAGGCCGAGCGCGTCGACGTCGGTGAAGTTGCTGACCCGCGGCAGCCGTACGACCGCGATCCGGAAGGCGGCCTCACCGCTGGAGCGACGACCGTCCAGGTCAAGGGCGTCCTCGGAGTCCAGCCACAGGCTCGGATCCCACGGCAGCACGCCGTACACCCGACGGCCGGTGAGCCGCTCCAGGGAGTCCAGGCCGGGGGAGAGGAGCGCCAGTTCGCCGCGGAACTTGTTGACCACGAAACCCGCGACAAGCCTCTGGTCCGCGGGCTCCAGGAGCGCGACCGTGCCGTACATCGCCGCGAAGACGCCGCCGCGGTCGATGTCGCCCACAACCACGGTGGGCAGCGATGCGTGCCGGGCCAGGCCCATGTTGACGTAGTCGCCGGCGCGCAGGTTGATCTCGGCCGGGCTCCCTGCTCCCTCGGCCACGATGACGTCGAAACGCGCGGCGAGGTCGTCGTACGCGGTGTGCGCGGCCGTGGCCAGGTGACGTCGGCCGGTCTCCCAGTCCGCCGACGAGACCTCGCCCGCGGGGTGGCCCATCAGGACGACATGGCTGCGCCGGTCGCTGCCCGGCTTGAGAAGCACCGGGTTCATCGCCGGCTCGGGTGTGACCCGGGCGGCCAGTGCCTGGACCCACTGTGCCCGGCCGATCTCGGCGGTCGTGCCGTCGGCGGCGGCGCAGACCATCGAGTTGTTCGACATGTTCT
>JBMOMG010000239.1:0-6780 GCA_049323155.1 Actinomycetota bacterium
ACCACGTTAACGTGGGAAACCTGGGGCGCCTGGGGCGAGGCGGGAGCGGCTCACCAGATGCGGACGCGGTCCTCGGGGTCGAGCCAGAGCCCGTCGCCGGGGGCGGTGCCGAACGCCTCGTGGAACTCGTCGAGGTTGCGCACGATGTTCGCGCGGAACTCCGCCGGGCTGTGCGGGTCGACCGTGATCAGCTGCTGCATCTGCTCCTTGCGGCGCTTGGTGCGCCACACGTGCGCCCAGTTCAGGAACACCCGCTGCGAGCCGGTGATCCCGTCGCGCTCGGGCACCGGCTGGTCGCCGAGGCTGATCAGGTACGCCTTGTGCGCGATCGTGAGGCCGCCGAGGTCGCCGATGTTCTCGCCGACGGTGAGCGCGCCGTTGACCTTCTCGCCGGGCAGGTCGCGCGGCTCGAAGGCGTCGTACTGCGCGATCAGCTTGTCGCTGCGCTCCTTGAACGCCGCCCGGTCGGCCTCGGTCCACCACTCGTTGAGGTTGCCCTGACCGTCGTACTGCGAGCCCTGGTCGTCGAACCCGTGCCCGATCTCGTGGCCGATCACCGCGCCGATCCCGCCGTAGTTCTCCGCCGGGTCGGCGTCGGGGTCGAAGAACGGCTTCTGCAGGATGCCCGCCGGGAAGCAGATCTCGTTGGTGCCGGGGTTGTAGTAGGCGTTGACCGTCTGCGGCAGCATGAACCACTCGTCGCGGTCGACCTGGGAACCGATCTTGTTCAGCTGCCGGTCGGTCTCGAACGCCGCCGCGGCCTCGACGTTAGCCATCAGGTCGTCGTGGCGGATCTGCAGGGCGCTGTAGTCCCGGAACTTCTTCGGGTAGCCGATCTTGGGGTTGAACGTCTCGAGCTTCTCGAACGCCCGCTCCTTGGTCTGCTCGCCCATCCAGTCCAGCGCGGCGATGTTGCGGCGGTAGGCCTCGATCAGGTTCGCGACGAGCTCGTCCATCTTCGCCTTGGAGCTCGGCGGGAAGTGGCGGGCGACGTACTCCTCGCCGACGGCCTCACCGAGCGCGGCCTCGACCAGCGCGACCCCGCGCTTCCAGCGGGCGCGCAGCTCCGGCGTCCCGTTGAGGGTGCGGCCGTAGAAGTCGAAGTTTTCCTCGACGAACGCGGAGGAGAGGTACGGCGCGGCACGGCGGATCACGCGAGCCGCCAGCCACTCGCGCCACTGTTCGATCGGCACCTCGGCCAGCGCCGTCGACAGGTGGGACAGGTAGCTCGGCTGGCGCACGACGGTCTCGGCGAGCACGTCCTCCGACGCACCGAGGCCCTTGCGCCACGCGGTCCAGTCGACCTCCGGGGCGAGCGTGGTGAGCTCGTCGAGGGTGGTCAGGTTGTAGGTCCTGATCACGTCACGGGTCTCCGCGCGCTCCCAGTGGCCGGCGGCCAGGCGGGTCTCCACGTCGAACACGGTGCCGGCGGCCTGCTCGGCGTCGTCACGGCCGGCGAGGGCGAACATACGGGTCAGGTGCCCCCGGTAGGCCTCGCGGATCTCGGCGAACTTCTCGTCGCGGTAGTACGACTCGTCGGGCAGGCCGAGGCCGCCCTGGAGCAGGTTGAGCACGTACCGGTCGGAGTTGCGGTCGTCGGTGTCGACGTAGGAGCCGAACAGCCCCGAGCCGCCGAGCCGCTCGAGCTCGCCGATGAAGTGCAGCAGCTCGCCGAGGTCGGCGACCTTCGCGGCGTCGGCCAGCATGTCGGCGATCGGAGTCATTCCGAGCTCCTCGACCCGCTGCTCGTCCATGAAGCTGGCGAACAGGTCGCCGATCTTCTGGCCGTTGTCGCCGCCGATCTTCCCGGCGGCGGCGTCCTCGATGATCTCGCGGACCCGCTGCTCGGAGACGTCGGCGAGCTGCACGAAGGGTCCCCACGCCGACCGGTCGGCGGGAATCTCCGCGGTGTCGAACCAGGTCCCGTTCACGTGCCCGAAGAGGTCGTCCTGGGGCCGGACCTGGAGGTTCATGCCGTCTTTGGCGTCGTCGAGGATCGTCACGTCGCCACCCTAACCGCCGCCGCATGGGGCCGCGCCGGGTCGGGTACAACGGGTCCATGAGCGAACGCACCGCTGTGACCGTCTCGGACAACACCACCGAGAGCCGCTACGACGCCTCGACCGACGCGGGGGTGGTCGCCGGGTTCGCGGAGTACCAGGACCGCGACGGGGTCCGGATCTTCACCCACACCGAGGTCGACGACGCCTTCTCCGGGCAGGGCGTGGGCTCCTCGCTCGCGCGCGGCGCGCTCGACGACGTCCGCGAGCGCGGGCTGAAGCTGCGCGCCAAGTGCGAGTTCATCGCCGGCTACCTCGAGAAGCACCCGGAGTACGCCGACCTCCAGGCCTGATCAGCGCAGGGTCAGCACGAGCTTGCCGGTGGCCCGGCGCTCGGCCATGTCGGTCAGCGCCTGCCGCACGTCCTCGAGCGGGTACGTCGCACCCACCGGCGGGTCGATCACGCGTGCCTCCATCATCGGCACCAGCTCGTCCCACTGCGCCCGCATGAACCCCTGACGCGCCATCGCGTAGGCACCCCAGCCCACACCGCGCACGTCGATGTTGTTCAGCAGCAGCCGGTTGACCTTGACCTCGGGGATCGCACCTGCGGTGAAGCCGACCACCAGCAGCCGGCCGAGCGGCGCCAGCGAGCGCAGCGAGTCGGTCATCAGGTCACCGCCCACCACGTCGAGGACCACGTCGACGCCGCGGCCGCCGGTCAGCTCCTTCACGGCGTCGCGAAACCCGTCGACGAGCACGGCCTCGTCAGCGCCGGCGGCCTTGGCGACCTGGGCCTTCTCGTCGGTGGAGACGACCGCGATCACCCGGGCGCCGTACCCCTTGGCGACCTGGATCGTCGCGGTCCCGACCCCGCCGCCGGCGCCGTGCACGAGGACCGTCTCCCCCTCCTTCAGCTGTCCGCGGGTGGCGAGGGCGAACTGCGCGGTGAGGTAGTTCATCGGCAGCGCGGCGCCCTGCTCGAAGGTCATCGTGTCGGGCAGCGGGAAGACGCTCTCGGGGTGGAGCGCCACGACGTCGGCCCCACCGCCGTACGGCAGCACGCAGGCGACCCGGTCCCCGGCGGCGAAGCCGGAGCCGTCCGGGGCCTGCCGGACCACGCCGGCGAAGTCGACGCCGAGCTGGAAGGGCGGTTCGGGCTTGAGCTGGTACTGCCCGGCCGACAGGAGCAGGTCGGGGAAGCTCACCCCGACGGCGTGCACCTCGACGAGGACCTCACCCGGCTTCGGCTCCGGCTCGGGCACCTCGACGACGTCGACCCCGCCGGGTCCCTCGAGCCGGACCACCTGGACAGCACGCATACAAGCTCCTCAGCAGATCGGGTGCACCTGAGTATGTCGCCCCGCGTCTGCGCGGGTTCACCTGCCGTCCGACCTGTGAGCGTCAGTGCGTGGCCAGCGGTGGCAGCGCCTCGGCGCCGTCGTTCACCCGCAGGCCGAACTGCGGTGGTCGGCACACGCGACAGGGCGACAGGCCGCTGGTGGGGATGTCCAGGAGCGGGACCACGTGCGCCTCCTCCCGAGTCTCGGGGAGCGGGCAGTCGAGCTGGTGGTACGACGTGCTGCCGGCGATGACGTAGCCGCCGGCGCCCCCGGCGAGGGCCGCCGCACCCCCCGCCGGTCCACCGGCAGTGCCCTGCCGCTCGGTCGCGGCCAGGAGACGCTCGAGGGCCGCCTCGACCCGCGCACGGTCGGTGCGCTGGTTCTGCACCACGATCACCGCCGCGCCGACGACCACGACGGCGACCCCGGCGGCCCCGCCGGAGATGAGGTAGGGGAACTGTGACGCCACGGAGTTGTAGCTGGCGGCACCGTTCCAGCCGAGGAAGATGACCAGGAAGCCGGTGAGGCACAGCGCAACACCGAGCTGGCCACCGAGACGACCGAGGTTGTTCTGCATGAGTGGACTCCTAAGCGCCGAGGTAGGCCTCGCGAAGGTTGACGTCGCGGATCTCCTGGCCCACCGCGGTGTGCACCGGGGTCCCCTTCTCCATGATCAGCGCCCGGTCCGCGAACGGGAGGGCGCCGGCGTTCTGCTCCACCATCAGCACGGTGGTGCCGTCGGCCTTGATCCGGGAGGTGACCTCCCAGACCGTGCGCGCCACGGTGGGGCTCAGGCCCAGCGACGCCTCGTCGACGAGGAGCAGCCGGGGGCGGGACATGAGTGCTCGCCCGATCGCGAGCATCTGCTGCTCCCCGCCGGACAGTGTCCCTGCGAGCTGGTCCTCCCGCTCCGCGAGCCGCGGGAAGTAGTCCAGCACCTGGTCGAGCTGTCCGCGGACCAGCCGGGTGTCGCGGCGCCGACTCCAGGCACCGAGGCGGAGGTTCTGGCGGACGGTGAGCCGTGGGAAGATCCGTCGCCCCTCCGGGCACAGCGCGATGCCGGCGCGGACCCGCGACGACGGCGGCTTGCGGCCCAGCGGCTTGCCGTCGAACAGCACGCGTCCGGAGTCGGGCCGGAGCAGGCCGGCGACGGTGCTCACGGTGGTGGTCTTGCCGGCGCCGTTGAGCCCGAGCAGCACGCACACCTCGCCCTCCTCGACGACGAAGTCGATCCCGTGCAGCACGGGGTGGGCGCCGTAGCCGACCACGAGGTCCTCGATCTCGAGCAGTGCCATCTCAGACCAGCTCCTCGGCGTCGAACGGACCGGCGGCGGGCACCGGCTCCATGGCGATCGTTTCGGTGGGATCGGGTGCGGCGTCCTCGCCCAGGTAGGCCCGCGCCACCTCCGGGTGCCGGCGTACGTCGTCGGGCGAGCCCTCGGCGAGCACCTCCCCGAAGTTCAGGCAGTAGACGTAGTCGGAGATGCGGGTCACCAGCGGCACGTGGTGGTCGATCATCACGATCGTCAGGCCGAACTCCCGCCGCAGCGACAGGAGGGTGTCGCCGAGCTCGTCGGCCTCCTCCGGGCCCATGCCCGAGCCGGGCTCGTCGAGCAGAAGCAGGTCGGGGTCGGTGGCGAGCACCGCCGCGATCTCGACCCGCTTGAGGACCCCGTAGGGCAGGTCTGCCACGCGCTCGTGGGCCACGTCCTCGAGGTCGAGCAGGCCGAGGATCTGGTCGCCCCGCTCACGGACCCGCCGCTCCTCGCCGAAGGTCCCCGGACTGCCGCCGATGCCGAGCCAGGGGTCGTAGTCGACCTGGAGGTGCTGGGCGGTCTTGAGGTTCTCCAGCACCGTGGCGCCCTTGACCAGCCCGACGTTCTGGAAGGTCCGGCCGATGCCGAGCGCGGTGCGCCGGTGGACCGGCATCCGGGAGATGTCGCGGCCGCGGTAGCGGACCTGTCCGCGAGTCGGTCGGTAGAAGCCGGTGATGCAGTTGAACAGCGTGGTCTTGCCGGCGCCGTTGGGACCGATGATGCCGACGATCTCCCACTCGCCGGCACGCAGGTTGACGTGCTGGAGGGCCTTGATGCCACCGAAGTGGATGCTGACCCCGTCCACCTCAAGCACGGACATCGTTCACCTCCACCTCGGTCACCGCGCCGGCGTGCCGGTCGAAGCGGTGGCCGGTGAGCCAGAGCCGGATCGGCGCGATCTGCTGACCGATGCCGCCGGGATACAACGTGAGCGTCAGCAGGAGCAGGATCGGGCCGAGGAGGAGGCCGACGAACTCGAGCGGCAGGCCGAGGGTCTCCTCGAAGAACCCGGTGACCGACCAGCCGCCACCGAACGGCGCGAGCAGGAACGCCACCGCCTTCTCGACGATCCCGACCAGGAGCTTCTCCTCCAGGAGGGCGAAGAAGACCGAGCCGATGATCACGCCGACCCGGTTGCGGAGCCCGCCCACGACCGTCATCAGGATGAACAGCAGCGCCAGCCGGAAGTCGAAGCTGCTGCCGACGATGACCTCGTCGTGGTGTGCCATGAGCGAGCCGGCGATGCCGGCGAAGATCCCGGAGACCGCGAACGCCAGCAGGATGTAGGCCTTGACGTCGATGCCGTAGGACGACGCCACCCGGGGGTTTTCCCGCAGTGCAGCGAGCGCCCGGCCGCCCTTGGACCGGGTCAGCCGCCAGTCGAGCCAGATCACCAGCGCCAGGAAGCCCAGGCACAGGTAGTAGTACGAGTAGCCGTCCTCGAAGCCGAGGGGGCGCGGCGCCGGTTTGCCTCCCTCACCGCCGGTGATCGCCGCGATGCCGAACAGCGTCTCCTCGGCGAACGTGCCGTAGGCCAGGGTCACCAGCGCGAAGTACAGCCCGGACAGCCGCAGCGAGACCGCTCCGAGCAGCGTTGCCTGGATCGCTCCGAACCCGGCCGCGACGGCGACCGCGAGCCAGAAGCTCAGCTGGAGGTTGGTGACGATGTACGCCGAGGTGAAGGCACCGATCCCGACGAAGGCCTGGTGGCCCAGCGAGATCTGGCCCGCGTAGCCGAGCAGGACGTTGAGCGAGAGCCCACCGATCGCGTAGATGACGGCCAGGGACAGTACGTCGATGTCGGCGACCCCGACCTCGAAGGGCGAGAGCTTGTTGACCGGCAGGGCGAGCACGAGCCAGGCGAGGAAGGCCCACACCAGGCCGCGTGCAACCCAACCAGCCCGGGTCGGGCGGAGGTCCTCGTCGTCGTACGTGCCGTCGTAGTCCTCCACGGGCACGGCCGGGATGACCGTGGTCTCCTCGGTCGCGGCCGGGTCGAGGTCCAGGTGCCGGCCGGGGCGGGCAGGGACCGACCGGGTCTCGTCGGTGGTGGTCATGCGGTCGCCGCCCGTCCGACGAAGATGCCCTGCGGCCGGATCATGAGCACGGCGAGCAGGAAGA
>JBMOMG010000240.1:0-6735 GCA_049323155.1 Actinomycetota bacterium
TCATCGGCGTCGTCGCCATCCTCGCGACCCTCAATCAAGGGCCCGGAGCCATCATCGGAGTCCTTCACGCACTCACCCGACTGTTCCACGGCCATTCAGATGGCTAACTGCGAGTTCGGGTCTGAGCCCGGCGGCCACGGCCGCCCCCAGTCGATCCCCAGTCAGCCCCCAGAGACGCTGCAGCGCCTCGTCCCAGGCTGGTCGCGACCTTCCACGACCACCTGGAGATGAAGCATGTCGCGTTTCCTGTACCGACTCGGGCTCGGCACCGCCGCACACCCCTGGCGGACGATCCTCGCGTGGCTCGCCGTGGCCACCGCCGCCTTCGCACTGGCCGCCGGCTACGGCGGATCGCCCCAGGACGACTACGACGTCCCGGACGCGCGCGCCCAGGCCGGCGTCGAGCTGCTGCGCGACCACGCGCCCGAGTCGGGCGGTGCGCACGCCCGCGTCGTGGTGCACGACCCCGACGGTGGCCCCCTGCCCGTCGCGCAGCTGGAGCAGCTGAGCCGTGGGCTCGCCCAGCTCCCGCACGTCGGTGCCGTGCTCCCGCCCCGGCTGTCCGACGACGGGGACACCGCGATCGTGATGGTGCACTACGACGTGCCGGTCACCCATCCGGATCTGATGGGGGAGACCGAGGCGATCGAGGCCGCGATCGCGCCCGTCCAGGACGCGGGGTTGCAGGTCGAGCTCAGCGGCGACCACCCCGAGAGCGCCGCCCAGGAGATGTCCGGACGCGGTGAGCTGGTCGGCGTCCTGGTCGCGATCGTCCTTCTGGTCCTGGCGTTCGGCTCCGTGGTGAGCGCAGGACTGCCGCTGGCCGTCGCGCTGGTCGGGCTCGCCGTGGGCTCCGCGGGCATCACCCTGCTGGCGGCGGTGATGGACGTCAGCACCGCCGCGCCCACCGTGGCCACGATGGTCGGGCTCGGGGTCGGTATCGACTACGCCCTGCTTCTGGTCACCCGCCACGTCGAGAACCTCCGTGAGGGGTACGACGTACGGCGGTCCGCCGCACGCGCGACCGCGACGGCCGGCCGGTCGGTGGTCTTCGCCTCGGCGACCGTGCTCGTCTCGCTGATGGGCCTGCGCCTGGCCGGCCTGTCGGTGTACTCCTCCTTCGGCTTCGCCACCGCGATCGCCGTGGTCGCCGTCGCGGCCGCCGCCGTCACGCTGTTGCCGGCGCTTCTGGGGCTGGCCGAGATGCGAGTGCTGCCCAGGCGGGACCGGAGGGGGACGCGCTCGGCGACCCGGCGTCCGCTGACCGAGCGCTGGGCCGGCCGGGTCGGGCGCCGGCCGCTGCCCTGGGCCCTGGCGGCGCTGCTGGTGATGCTCGTCCTGGCCGCACCGGCGCTGGCGATGCGCACCTGGCCGCAGGACGCCGGCACTCGGCCGACCGACCAGACAGCCCGCAAGGCCTACGACCTGGTCAGCGCGGAGTTCGGTCCCGGCGCCAACGGGCTCATGCTGGTCGTCGCCGAGCAGGACAGGGTCTCGCCCGCGGGTCTGGACCAGGTCGTGTCCGATCTCAACGCGCTGACGGGGGTGGCCGGGGTGGGCCCGATCGGCCGGTCCTCGGACGGCGCGCTCGCGTTCTTCGAGGTGCAACCCGACTTCGCTCCCACCGACGAGCGGACCGGCCCGTTGGTCGAGCAGATCCGCGAGGTCCTGCCCGACGGTGTCGAGCTCACCGGCATCACCCCGATGTTCGCCGACATCGCCGACCTGCTCACCGAGCGGATCCTGCTGGTGATCGGCTTCGTGGTCGGCGTCTCGGTGCTCCTCCTTGCGATGGTGTTCCGCTCGGTCGTCGTCCCGGTCAAGGCCGCGGTGATGAACCTGCTGTCGATCGGGGCCGCCTACGGCGTGGTCACCGCGGTCTTCCAGTGGGGCTGGGGCAGCGACCTGCTCGGCATGGACCACGCCGTTCCGGTCTCGAGCTGGTTGCCGGTGCTGATGTTCGCGATCCTCTTCGGCCTGTCCATGGACTACGAGGTGTTCCTGCTGTCGCGGGTCCGCGAGGACTGGCTCGCCACGGGGGAGGCGCGGGCGAGCGTCGTACGCGGCCTCTCCTCGACCGGCCGGGTGATCTCGGCGGCCGCGGCGATCATGATCGCGGTCTTCCTCGGCTTCGCGACCGAGGCCGACGTGGTCGTGAAGATGCTCGGCTTCGGTATGGCGGTCGCGATCCTGCTCGACGCCACGGTGATCCGGATGGTCCTCGTCCCGGCGACCATGGCCCTCCTGGGACACCGCAACTGGTGGCTTCCCGCCTGGCTGGACCGCCTCCTGCCGAGCATCGAGGCCGACGTGGCGCACCTCGACTGGGACGACTTCCCTGCAGCTCCCGACGCGGAGCACGACGATCGCACGCCCGTGGGCGTCTGACCTCGATCCGCCGACAACGCAGATCCGTGACGCCCGCGCCGCGGGCGACCTACCGACCAGGAGACACAGATGGACAGCACGACCAAGCAGCAGACGTGGCCGACCCAGCTCGACCTGCCCGGCCAGGCGAGCGTGGCCGAGGGGCCGGTGGCGCTCGACGCGATGTACCTGATGCATCACGCCTTCCGTCGCGACCTCACCGCTTTCACGGCGGCCGCCCGCAGCACCCCGGTGTCGGACCGGGCCGCGTGGCGGGCGCTCGCCGAGCGCTGGACGCTCTTCTCCGAGACCCTCCACCATCACCACAGCGGGGAGGACGCCGGCCTCTGGCCCTTGCTGCTCGACCGGGCCGACCAGGAGGGCCGGGAGACGCTGGAGGCGATGGAGGCCGAGCACGCCGAGATCGACCCGCTCCTCGAGGGCTGCGCTGCCGGCTTTCGCCGGTTGGCCGCGACGGCGGACGAGGACGCCCGCGTGGCGCTGGCAGCACGCCTCGAGGTGGCTCGTGACAGCCTCGGACGGCACCTGGTGCACGAGGAGACCGAGGCGCTGCCGCTGGTGCAGCGACTGATGTCGCACGCGGAGTGGGAGCGCATGGAGGAGGAGTACTTCAGGAAGGGCCTGCAGCTCTCCCGGATCCTCCAGATCGTGCCCTGGGCGAGCTACGGTGTGCCCGCGCACGTCCGCGAGCGCCTGCTTCGGGAGTCCGGCTGGCTGTTCCGGGTGGTCTGGCGGCTCACCCGCCGCAGGTTCGCCCGGCGGGAGCAGGTGGCCTTCGCCCACATCGGGGGCTAGAACCGGTACCGGTCCCGCTGGTCGTGCAGCCACTGCTCGGCCAGCGGGATCCGCCATGCCCGGCACAGCTCGAGCGCCGACTCGGCGTGCTGCGTTGCGAGCTCGGTCTCCCCGAGCGCGGCAGCCGACATCGCCAGGAAGGCGTCCACCGGCCCGAACGCCATGCCGGACCCCGCCATGCAGGGACGGCCGGCATACGGCGCCAGCAGGTCGTAGCTGGTCCGGGCCAGGTCGGTGTCCTGGAGAGCGAGGGCGGCTTCGGCGGCGAGGCTCCACGGCAGCATGGAGAACCAGTTGTCCGCGGTCAGGTCGACCGTGCGCGCCGCCCGGTGGGCGCGTGCCTCCTCGATCCGGCCCGCCCGCACGAGCAGCGCGAGCACGGCCGGGGTGACGGACAGGTTGCTGTGGTCCTCGGCCTCCAGCACGCGCGGGAGCAGCTGCTCGGGGACGCGCTGCCACATGCCGATGCTGAGCTCGGCGCCCGCGACGGCGTCGTCCAGCTGGGCGAGCGCCATCCGCTCGCCGGTCGCCACCAGGTGGTCGGTCAGCCGCCGGGCGAGGTCCCAC
Source organism: Actinomycetota bacterium (assembly GCA_049323155.1). Taxonomy (GTDB): domain Bacteria; phylum Actinomycetota; class Actinomycetes; order Propionibacteriales; family Nocardioidaceae; genus Nocardioides_C. The sequence continues at coordinate 3,751 of JBMOMG010000240.1, forward strand.
TCGCCGCGCATGGCGTGCCAGGGCACCTCGAGGCTGTCCAGCACGACGAGGGGGTACAGCTGCCGGTGCTGCTCGGCCCGGCGCCGTGCCTCGGCGGCGACGGTCTGCATGGTGTCGACGTCACCGAGCTCGCCTGCGACCACGGCCCGCACCGTCAGTGCGGCGGTCAGCGCCGACGGGTCCTCGATCTGGTGGGCCAGCCGGACCGCCTCCTCGGCGAGGGCCCGGCGATGCTCGGCGGTCGCGGCCCGCCAGATGCTGGCGAACGCGGTCTGACAGGCCTCCAGACGGAGAGAGGGGTCGCCGATCCTGCGTGCCATGGCGAGTCCCTCGTGCGCGAGAGCCTCGCGCTCCTCCGCACAGGCCCCGTAGTACGTCTCGGTGGCGAGGCCGAGCAGCGCCCGGCAGCGCAGCACGCTGTCGCCCGGCGGCAGCTCGTCGAGTGCTCGACGCAAGGCGTCGATCGTGACCTCGTCCCGCTCCCCGTGGTAGGCGGCCTGCCAGAGCGCGCCGCTGCTCGGCACGGTGGCCGCCCGAGCGAGCAGCTCGACGTCGCCGACCCAGTCGGCGAGCTCGATCATCCGGTGCACGACCCGCCGCAGGTCGACCCACTTGCCGGCAAGGCGCAGCGTGGTCGCCAGGCTCATCAGCACGTCGTACTCGTCGACCGTGCTCGCCGAGGCGTCGTCGTCGAGCAGCGCGACGGCCTGCTCCAGCAACAGCTGCGCCTCGTCGTAGGCGTAGACCAGGCGGGCCTCGTGGGCCGCGGCGACGGCGGCGCGCCAGGCGCGGACGGCGTACGTCGGACCGGCGGCGAGCCAGTGCCGGGCGACCTCGGTCTCCCGGCCGGCGTGACCCTCGAGTGCTTCGGCGACCAGCCGGTGCGCGCGGCTCCTGCGCGAGGGGGACAGTGCGGTGTAGACGGTGTCGCGCACCAGCGCGTGCGCGAACCGGAACCGGTCTGCCCCGGCGTCGAGGACCAGTCCGGCGGAGATCGCGCTGTCGAGGGCGTCGAGCGCCTCGTCCTCACCGGTGCCGGTGGCGCGTGCCAGGGTGCCGAGGTCGAAGTCGCGGCCGATGACCGAGGCGGTCCGCAGCAGCCGCGCGCTGTCGGCGGGAAGGCGCTCCACCCGGCGGGCGAGCACGTCCTGGACCGCCGCGGGCGGGTCGGGCTCCGCGAGCAGCCCGGCCAGGTCGCCGCCGTGCTCGACGAGCCGGGCGTACTCGACCAGGAAGAACGGGTTCCCCTCGGTCCGGGCGCGCAGCGCGGCGGCCTGCTCGGCGGTGGGTTCGGTGTCGGCGACGGTGTGGACCATCTCGGCGACCTGGTCGGCGTCGAGGCCCGCCAGGTGCAGGCGGAGCGCGTGACGCCGGGCGAGGCCGTCGGCGACCGCGGCGAGCTGGCCGGTCGGAGGTGGCTTGTCCCGCCAGGTCGCGACCACGGCCAGTGCACCTTCGCGAGCGGTCTCCAGCAGCAGTCCCAGCACCCGCAGGGAGGAGACGTCGGCCCAGTGCAGGTCGTCGAGCACGACCAGCAGCGGCTGCTCCCAGGACGCCTCGAGCACGCGGGTGCAGATGTCGTCCCAGACGCGGAACCTCGTGCTCTCGTCCTGGGTGCCGACCTCGACCGGCAGGCTGTGGCCCAGCTCGGCCAGGACGTCGGCCCAGGGCCACAGCGGTGGCGCTCCCTCGTCCTGGGAGCAGCGTCCGAGCAGCACACGCAGGCCGCGTGCGGTCGCCACGGCGGCGAGCTCCTCGGTGAGCCGGCTCTTGCCCATGCCGGGCTCACCGACCACCACCGCGAACTGCGGGATGCCGCCGGCGGCTCCGTCGAGCGTCGCGACCAGTGCTGTCAGCTCGCCGGCCCGGCCTACCAGCGGCCAGCTCGGCCGCGGGTGGCCGGTGGCCCGGCGCGGTGCGTCCGGTCGGGGCTCGCGGACCAGCCCCGCCGGGGCGCCGGACAGGGTTGTCGCAGCAGGTCCGCCGGCCGGAGGGACGAAGGCCAGGTCCGGGTCCTGGCGGAGTACGGCGGTCTGCAACCGCTGCAGCTCACCGCCCGGCTCGATGCCCAGCTCCTCGGCGAGCAGCCGCCGCACCTGGCCGAGCACGTCGAGCGCATCGGCCTGCCGACCGGACCTGGTCAGCGCGATGGCACGCAGCGCCCACAGCCGCTCCCGGAGCGGGTAGGCCGAGGTCAGCGCCTCGAGGTCCGCGGCGACCGGGGCGTGGTGGCCCAGCGCGATGCCGGCGGCGGCCTTGTCCTCGAGCGCGACCAGCCGGAGCTCCTCCAGGCGGACCCGTTCCGCCACGGCCGCCGGAGCGTCCTCGAGCTCCAGGAACGGGCTGCCGCGCCACAGGGCGAGCGCCTCGTCGAGCGTCGCCACGCTGTGGGCGAGGTCGGCGGCCGACGTGGTGGCGGGGGTCGTGCCGCCTGCCGGGACCGCGGCCATCGGTGCCAGCATGCGGTGTGCCGAGGAGACGGCCGCCTCGAAGCGGGTGACGTCGAGAGCCGTGTCGGGGAGGGCGAGCGCATAGCCGGGGGCGACCGTGACGAGCACCCGGGACGCCGTACGCGCCGGCCGCTCCGGCTCGAGAGCTCGCCGCAGCCCGGCGACGTTGCGTCGCCGTGACGCCGCCCGGCGCCCGGCCGGCCCAGAGCAGGTCGACGAGGGTGTCGGCGGACACCGGCCGACCACGGTGCAGCGCCAGGGCAGCCAGCAGCGCGCGCTGCTTGCGCGTGCCCAGGTCGACGCGGGCGTCGCCGCGCCAGGCCTCGGTGGGACCGAGCGTGCCCACTCGCATCCTCGGAGGACAAGGGGGAGTGCCCGGCCGGAGGGCGAGATTTCCGACTGGACTAGTTCGAACACATGTCCTGCATCTCTGCTTGAGTGCAGTAGCCTCGGTGGCTGTGGAGAATCAGCGCCCGGTCGGCGGTGTGGACTACCCGCGCACGTTCCAGGAGTTCAAGCAGTGGTTCCCCGACGA
>JBMOMG010000241.1:0-6511 GCA_049323155.1 Actinomycetota bacterium
AACGGGGCCACCGACCCGCAGGCCGACACCCCAGAGCCCGTCTCGACGCCACTCACCGGACCAGCCGGGACACTCACCATCCCGGGACCCGCAGCGGTGATCAACCGCCGGAGCTCCTTACATGAGCACCCCCGGCGCGCATCGTGTGCACCCCGCGGGCGCGGCCCGCGTGCGCGGACCGGGGGCTGCGTCGTCGGCCCGTGCGGGCAAGCGGTCCGCCGACCCGGCTCCTGTGCAGACATCGTGCGTGTGAAGCGCGCCCTCACGCGGTTTCCTTGACCGGCCCAGGTCGGCGACCTAGCCTCGAAAGGGACGGCCGCGTCCCATGACGCGACCCGACTGAGATGACACTGAACCCGGCGTGAGCCGGACATGCGCGACAGCTACGTGTGACCTGAGCGCCCGCCTCGTGGCGGTCGCTGAGTTCGGCGTACCCGTCGCGCCCATAGCGACAGGAGCCTGGGATGAACTCAACTGCCGTTCCGGCGGACCAGGCCGGCGAGAGGTACCCACTCCTCCTGGGGCTCGACATGGTCGAGTGGCTGCTCGCGATCATCGCGCTGCTGGTCGTGGCCGGCATCGCCACGCTGGCGATGGGACTGGTCAACCGGCACCGCGCGGCCAAGCACGAGGAGGCCCTGCACCGAGACCTCCAGGAGCAGCGTCAGGACATCGAGCGGCGCGAGCACCGGCTCCGCGAGCGCGAGGAGCGGCTCGACGAGCAGGCCCGCCGGCTCCAGGGACGTGCCGACGAGCTGGTGGCGACCGAGGCCGAGCTCGAGGCCCGGCGCGCCGAGCTGCTCGACATCGAGGAGGAGCGCCGACGGACCCTCGAGCAGGTCGCCGGGCTGACCGCCGAGGAGGCCCACGACCAGCTGGTCGAGAGCATCGAGGCCGAGGCCAAGCGCGCTGCCGCAATCTCGGCCCGGGACATCGAGCGCGCGGCCCAGGACGAGGCCGATGCCCGTGCCAAGCGGATCCTGGCGACGGTGATCCAGCGGCTCGCCTCGGAGCAGACCAGCGAGTCCGTCGTGTCGACCGTGCAGCTGTCCGGGGACGACATGAAGGGCCGGATCATCGGCCGCGAGGGGCGCAACATCCGCTCGTTCGAGCAGATCACCGGCGTCAACCTGATCGTCGACGACACGCCGGGTGCGGTGCTGCTCAGCTGCTTCGACCCGGTCCGCCGGGAGATGGCCCGGCTCACGCTCGAGGAGCTGCTCGCCGACGGCCGGATCCATCCGAGTCGGATCGAGGAGGTCCACGAGCGGTCCTGCATCGAGGTGGACCGGCTCTGCGTCCGTGCCGGTGAGGACGCCGCGCTCGAGATGGGGATCACCGACCTGCACCCCGAGCTGGTCGCCACGCTCGGCAAGCTGAAGTACCGCACCTCCTACGGCCAGAACGTCCTGCGCCACCTCGTCGAGTCCGGGCACGTCGCGGGGCTGCTCGCCGACGAGCTCGGCCTGGACCGGACGCTGTGCGTGCGCGCGGCGTTCCTGCACGACATCGGCAAGGCGCTGACCCACGAGGTCGAGGGTTCCCACGCCATCGTCGGGGCCGAGCTGGCCCGCAAGTACGGCGAGTGCGAGGACGTCGTACACGCGATCGAGGCGCACCACAACGAGGTCGAGCCGCGCACCGTCGAGGCCGTCATCACGCAGGCCGCCGACGCGGTGAGCGGCGGTCGGCCCGGTGCGCGTCGGGAGTCGTTGGAGGCGTACGTCGAGCGCCTGCACCGGCTCGAGCAGATCGCGATGGACAAGCCCGGTGTGGAGAAGGTGTTCGCGATGCAGGCCGGTCGCGACGTGCGGGTGATGGTGCTGCCGGACGAGGTCGACGACATCGGCGCGCAGGTGCTCGCCCGCGACATCGCCAAGCAGTTCGAGGAGGAACTGACCTACCCCGGCCAGATCAAGGTCACCGTGATCCGGGAGTCCCGAGCCACCGAGGTCGCCCGCTGACCCCGTGTAACGCGGGGTTACGGACGCTCCACACGCGGCAGGACGCGAGGGAAGCGTCCAGAGCACTGGGGGAGACGGGTCGCTGGCGCAAGGAAGTTACCTACCGGTAATGTCCACTGGCATGGCGAACGTGTTGGACCTGTACCACCAGGTCACCAGGCTCCCGGCGGGCAAGAAGATCTTCTCGGTGCTGTTCTCGCAGAAGGCTCCGTACTTCGCGACCGTGCGGCCCCGGTTCGTCGAGCTGCGGCCCAACTATGCCGAGCTGCGGATCAAGAAGCGCCGCGGCGTGCAGAACCACATCGGCACGGTCCACGTGATCGCGATCATCAACGGCCTCGAGGCGGCGATGGGCGCGCTCGCCGAGGCCACCATCCCGCCTGACAAGCGGTGGATCCCCAAGGGGATGGAGGTGGACTACACCGCGAAGGCGACCAGCGACATCACCTGCATCGCCGAGACCGACCCTGAGGCATGGACTGGCGACGACCCCGACCTGCCGGTGCGGGTGCGCGGAGTGCGTGACGACGGCACCGTGGTGGTCGACGGCGTGATCCGGCTCTGGGTCACCGAGAAGCCGGCGAAGTAGGCGCGCGCAGGGTCAGCCCGCGCCGCCACCTCCGGGGTTGAGGTTCGGGTCGTGCGCCGCGGAGAGCTTGCCGGCCGAGGAGTGTCCGCGCTGGGCGAAGCGGCGCTCGACGTACACCGCCAGCCGCGACAGCGAGTAGTTGATCGCGATGAAGATCACCGCGATCAGCCCCAGTGGCACCACGGAGTGGTCGACGAACTCGGCGATCAGCCGGCCCTGGGCGACGGCATCCTGGTAGGAGATGATCAGACCCAGTGAGGTGTCCTTGAGGACGATCACGCACTGGCTGATGATCGCCGGCAGCATGATCGTGACTGCCTGCGGCAGCAGGACCAGGCGCATCACCTGGTTCTTGCGCATTCCGATCCCGTACGACGCCTCGGACTGTCCCTTGGGCACGGCGTTGATGCCGGCGCGGAACACCTCGGCGAGCACCGAGCCGTTGTAGAGCGTCAGCGCCGCCACCAGGGCCCAGAACCTGTCCAGCACGTCGGCGTAGGCGATGAACAAGAACAGGATCAGGAGGATCAGAGGCACCGCGCGGAAGAACTCCACGATGACCACGGCCGGCCAGCGGACCCACGCATGGTCCGAGAGACGAGCGACCGCGAACACGGCACCGAACACGACCGAGGTGACGATGGCGACAGCTGCGGCGGAGAGGGTGGCTTGGAAACCCTGCCAGATGGCGCGCCAGATGTTCTCCTGCGCCATGTCCTCCCACAGCTCGGCTTCGAACTCGCCTTCGACGTAGAGCTTCCAGAGCACCAGCCCGAGGACCGCCGTCAGGATGATCGCGCCAAGCCAGGTGTAGAGCCGGTGTCGGGCGGCCGCGCGGGGCCCGGGGGTGTCGAAGAGGACCGTGCTCATCAGGCCACCGCCAGCTTGCGCTCGAGGATGGAGGCCAGCCCGGAGATCAACAGCACGATGATCACGTAGCCCAGGGCGAAGCCGATGAAGATGACGTAGATGTCGGTGGTGAACTGGTTGCCGAGCTTCTTCATGACGTACGAAGCCTCGGCGACACCCACGATCGCCAGCACGCTGGTGTTCTTCGCGAGGGCGATGTAGATGCTCGCCAGGGGCGGGATGATCGCGCGGAACGCCTGCGGGAGAACCACCATCCGCAGCGACTGGGAGAAGTCCATCCCGATGGACCGGGCCGCCTCTGCCTGTCCGGCCGCGACGGAGTTGACCCCTGAGCGGATCGCCTCGCAGACGAAGGCCGCGGTGTAGAGCGAGAGACCGATGATCCCCATCACCTCGAAGGTGTTGAGCTCGTACAGCCCGAAGTCGAACCCGAGGTCACTGAACCCCAGGGTCGGGATCACGAACACACCGAGCACCAGGATGAGCACCAGCGGGGTGTTGCGGAAGACGTTGACGTACGTCGTGCCGGCCGCGCGCAGGCTGGTGATGGGGGAGACCCGGAAGCTGCCCAGCACCGTGCCGAGCACGGTGGAGAGCACCAGCGAGAACGCGAAGATCCACAGGGTCTTCACGAACCCCGCCTGGACCTGGTCCCACTCGTTGAAGAAGGCGTTGTCGAACACCGTTCACCTCGTCAGGAGATGAGCCGGGGGACGCCACGGCGGACGTCCCCCGGCTCGTCGGTCATCGGTCGGACCGTGTGCTCAGGCGCACTCGTCCAGCGTGGGCGGCTCCGGAGTCTCCACCCCGGACTCGCCGAGAGTGGCCTCGAACGCCTCGGCCCAGGTGCCGTCGTCCATTGCGTCCTGCAGCGTGTCGGTGATGAACTGGCACATCTCGGCAGCGTCCTTGTTGTAGCCGACGCCGTAGCGCTCCTCGGAGAACGGCTCGCCGACGACCTCGAGCTCGTCGGGGTTCTCCGCGGCGTAGCCGAGCAGGATCGCGCCGTCGGTGGTCACGGCGTCGACGGTGCCGTTCTCGAGCTGGTCGACGCACTCGGAGTAGGTCGCGAACGGCACCGGGTTGGCGCCGTACTCGTCCTCCATCCGCTGCAGCGAGGTGGAGCCGGTGACCGAGCAGACCTTCTTGCCCTCGGTGTCCTCGGGCTTGGTGATCGCGTCCTTGTCCTCCTCACGGACCAGGAGCTGCTGCCCGGTGACGTAGTACGGGCCGGCCTGGCCGACCACCTGGCGACGCTCGTCGGTGATCGAGTACGACGCGATCACGAGGTCGACGCGGTCGTTCTCCAGGAACGGCTCGCGGTTCTCCGAGACCGTCTCGACCCACTCGATGCCGTCGTCCTCGATGCCGAGCGCGGCAGCGAGGATCCGGCCGATCTCGATGTCGAAGCCCGACGGGGCGTCGGCCCCGGGCTCCTGGAAGCCGATGCCGGGCTGGTCGTACTTCACGCCGATCTTGATCTTGCCGGCGTCGGCGAGCTCGGCCATCTTCGTGCCGGAGTCGAACGTCGGGTTGTCGGCCACATCGACCTCGGTGTCGCCGCCGTCACCCCCGCACGCTGCGAGCACGAGCGAGAGCCCGGCTGCCGCGATCACTGCCTTGGTCCTGGTGAAACGCATGTGTTCCCCTTCTGTATCTGACCGGGCCGATGGGTCGCCCGGCCGAGCTGGTGGACGGATCAGTGCTTGAGGATCTTGCCGAGGAAGTCCTTGGCCCGGTCCGACTGCGGGTTGGTGAAGAACTCCTCGGGGGTGTTCTCCTCGACGATCTGGCCGTCGGCCATGAAGATCACCCGGTCCGCCGCCGTACGGGCGAAGCCCATCTCGTGGGTGACGACGACCATGGTCATCCCGCGCTGGGCGAGGTCGACCATGACGTCGAGGACCTCCTTGATCATCTCCGGGTCGAGCGCGGAGGTCGGCTCGTCGAAGAGCATCACCTTGGGCTCCATCGCGAGCGCGCGGGCGATCGCGACGCGCTGCTGCTGGCCGCCGGAGAGCTGGGCGGGGTACTTGTTGGCCTGCTGTGCGACACCGACGCGCTCGAGCAGCTCCATCGCGCGCTTGTCGGCATCCTCCTTCTTCTGCTTGCGCACCTTGATCGGCCCGAGCGTGACGTTCTCGAGGATCGTCTTGTGCGCGAAGAGGTTGAACGACTGGAACACCATCCCGACCTCGGCGCGGAGGCGGGCGAGCTCCTTGCCCTCCTGGGGCAGCGGCTGACCGTCGAGGGTGATCGTGCCCTCCTGGATCGTCTCGAGCCGGTTGATCGCCCGGCACAGCGTGGACTTGCCTGATCCGGACGGGCCGATCACGACCACGACCTCACCCTTGTTGATGGTCAGGTTGATGTCCTGGAGCACGTGCAGGTCCCCGAACCACTTGTTCACGTGGTCGAGGACCACGAGTGGCTCACCGGAGCCGGCGTGGGACGCAGGGGAGGAGGAGGCTTCCGCAGCGGTCATGGCCTGCACGTTAGCGACAGCACAGTGTGACTGCCTACACAGAACGGCCCCTGCACAGTTTCAATACGGTTAAGAAGGGGGACTCAGACGGGGTCATCGACGAAAGGGAGAGACGTGGCTCGCAAGAATCCGGTGGGCAAGCTCGCCGAGACAGCGTTCAGCACACTCAAGGACCCGAAGGCGGCAGCTGAGAAGGTCGTCGAGCAGGCCAAGGGCACCGTCGCACTCGGCAAGGTGATGGCCGAGACCGCCGGTTCGGTGGCGGAGTCCGTGGTCCAGCGCGCGACCGGCCGAGGTCAGAAGCAGCCGACCCAGCGGCCTGCACCGGTCGAGGTGAGCCGTCCCGCAGCGTCCGAGCCGGGCCTGCGTGCGGTCCCGGACGTGAACGAGCCTGCGGCCACCCAGGCCCCGGCGAAGCCGTCGGGCGCTCCGGCGAAGAAGCAGGGCGACCAGCTTCGGACCGTGCCGACCAAGACCGCGGCTCCGCGGAAGAAGCCGGCCGCGAGCACGCCCGCGAAGAAGGCTGCCGCGAGCGAGCCGGCGAAGAAGACTCCCACCAAGAAGACCCCGGGTGCGAAGAGCGCGACCGCGAAGCAGCCGGTC
>JBMOMG010000242.1:0-6373 GCA_049323155.1 Actinomycetota bacterium
GGGCGCCTTGGCGGAAACCCGCCATGACAGACCGGTCCGCCGCTAGCGTCGGCGTCCATGAACAGCCGCGTCGGGCCGCAGCGCCTCCTCGACCGTTTGACGATGCTGACGGGCCTCGGCGCCGTCGTCCTGATCCTGCTCGGCACGGAGCTGGTGGCGCCTCCGCCGGGCCCGGAGACCTCGATCGCGACGCGCAGCGAGGTCCTCGCGACGGCGCTGGCCGCCAACGCCGACGCCGCGAGGACAGGGGCTGCCTGCATGCTCGCCGGGGTGTTGCTGCTGGTTCCGTTCGTGGGTCGACTCCACGGCCTGCTCGTCCGCACCTCGAGGCGCGGCTCGTCGATGCCGGGCGCGATGCTGGTCGCCGGGTCCGCGCTGGTCGCCGCCGAGCTCTTCGGCGCTGCTCTGGCTCTGGCCGCGGGCGAGCCGGACGGCTACACCAGCGACCCGGCGGTGGCCAAGACCCTCCTGCTGCTCGGCTGGAACAGTGCCTACCTGCTTGCGCCGAGCCTGGCGGCGATCGCGGTCATCTGGACGGTGGCGGGGTTCACCACCTCCGTGCTCCCCCGGGCGATGGCTTGGATCGGCGCCGGCCTCGTGGCGGTGCTGGCGCTGATCACCCTGCTCGGTGGCGCCGGGCTCGCGGCGATGCCGGGATTCCTCTGGCTCGTGATCCTCTCGGTCACGCTCGCGGCGCGGTTGCCCACCGGGGACGGAGCAGCGGAGCCGCCGGTCCACCACCGGGACGCCGGAACCGTCGCAGGCTGACCGGGCCTGACCGCCGCAGACGGTTCGCGGCCTGGGTCAGGGCCGCCGGTCGCGCGCGACGGGCGGCGGTCAGGCCTCGGTCGCGGCGAGCTGGCCGCAGGCCCCGTCGATCTCCGAACCTCGGGTGTCGCGCACCGTGGTGGGGATCCCCTTGGCCTCGAGCCGACGCACGAACTCGCGCTCCACGGCCGGGTCGGAGGCGGTCCACTTCGAGCCCGGCGTGGGATTCAGCGGGATCAGGTTGACGTGCACCCAGCCCCAGTCGCCGTAGGAGTTGAGCACGTCGGCGAGCAGGTCTGCGCGCCAGCCCTGGTCGTTGATGTCGCGCATCATGGCGTACTCGATCGAGACCCGGCGCTTGGTCTTGTGGGCGTAGTTCCAGGCCGCCTCGACGGCCTCGTGCACGCTCCAGCGGTTGTTGATCGGCACCAGCTCGTTGCGGAGCTCGTCGTCCGGGGCGTGCAGCGAGAGCGCCAAGGTGACCGGGATGCCCTCCTCGGCGAGCTGACGCATCCTCGGGACCAGCCCCACGGTGGAGACGGTGATCCCCCGAGCGGACATGCCGAGCCCGTCGGGGGCGGGCTCGGTGAGCCGCCGGACGGCACCGATCACTGCCTTGTAGTTGGCCAGCGGCTCGCCCATGCCCATGAACACCACGTTGTTGACCCGCCCCGGGCCGCCGGGGACGTCGCCGCGCGCGAGCGACCGGGCACCGGCGACGACCTGCTCGACGATCTCCGCGGTGGACATGTTGCGCTGGAGGCCGCCCTGCCCGGTCGCGCAGAACGGGCAGGCCATCCCGCAGCCGGCCTGTGAGGAGACGCACATCGTCACCCGGTCGGGGTAGCGCATCAGCACCGACTCGACCAGCGCGCCGTCGAAGAGCTTCCACAGCGTCTTGCGGGTGGTGCCCTTGTCGGCCTCCATGGTGCGCAGCGGGTTCATCAGCTCCGGCAGCAGCGACTCGACGATCTGCTCACGCTGCCCCGACGGCAGGTCGGTCATCTGCTCCGGGTCGTCGACCAGGCGGGAGAAGTAGTGCGTGGACAGCTGCTTGGCCCGGAAGCCGGGCAGGCCGAGGGAGGAGACGAGCTCCTTGCGCTCGGCGGCGGAGAGGTCGGCAAGGTGGCGCGGCGGCTTCTTGCGCCCGCGCGGCTCGTCGAACACGAGGGGAAGGGTCTTGAGGGGCTCGTCAGACATGGCCCTGCCAGTGTCCCATCCCGGTGGTTGCCCAGCCGAATCCGCGACCCTCAGCCGCCGGAACGGGCCACGTCATGGATGACGTGCTCGGCGACCCAGGCGATGTCCGCGGCTGCCTCGGCTGGGAGCTTCGAGGGCTGCATGATGTGGGAGAGCACCAGCCGCACGATCGCGTCGACGGCGACGAGCAGGGCGCGCTCGTCGAGCCCGGTGTCGAACCCCTGCTCGGCCAGGGCCTCCACCACCACCGCCCTGGCGCCCTCGATCAACCCCTGCGACTGGGTGGTGATCAGCGGGAGCAGGTCGCTGCCGCCGCTGTGCGCGGAGTCCAGGATCGCCTTGAGCAGCGGGTTGCCGGCGGCGGTCTCCAGCGCCCCCTCGCAGGCACTGCGCAGGGCCGGGACCAGCTCGGTCTCTGCAGCCATCCGGCTGCGGACGACGGCGAGGAACCGGTCGAGCTCGCGCATCACGAGCTCCTCGGCGATCCGCGGCTTCGAGCCGAGCTCGTTGTAGACCGTCTGGCGGCTGACCCCGACCTCGTCGGCGAGCTTGGCCATCGTGACCGCCCCCCAGCCCTCGGCGGCGGTGATCGCGGCGGCCGCGTCGAGCAGCCGGTCACGCAGCAACGAGCGCACCGAGTCCCGGAAGGTCGAGGGGGTGTCCACGGTCATGGCCCCAGGCTATCGGCCGAGCACCCACAGGTCCGGCATCCGCAACCTGGCCCAGGCCTCCAGGTCCGGCTCCTGCGCGGTCAGCTCGGCCACCAGCAGCGTCCAGGCGGTCCCGTGCCCGACCAGCACGACGTCGCTGCCCGCGTGCTCGTCGAGGATCCTGCGCACGGCGGGGATCACGCGGTCCCGGGTGGCCGAGAGCGGCTCCCACCCCGAGACGGCCGGCTCCTCGGGACGGTCGAAGGCCCGCCGAACCGCCGCGCGGAAGTCCGCCGGGTCGGCGAACCAGTGCGTCGTGTGGCGCTCGTGCTCGCCGAGCGCCGGCTCGACCACGACCTCGGCGTCGGTGAGCCGACGCGCCGTCTGCAGCGCCTTCGGCTCCGCGGAGGAGAACCAGGCCGCCAGGCCGGGCAGCCTGCCGGAGTCGCGGAGGTCGTCGATGGCGGCCAGACCTGCCGGGTCCAGACCCCACTCGTGGGGTGGGCGGTCCCGGTCCATCGTCGACCGGCCGTGCCGCACCAGGAACAGCCGCGGGGTCACGAGGCGGGGACGAGGTAGAACAGCAGCAGCCAGGTCGGGGCGACCGTGGCGAGCAACGAGTCCAGCCGGTCCATCAGGCCGCCGTGGCCGGGGATGATCTGGGACATGTCCTTGATGCCGAGGTCACGCTTGATCACCGACTCCGACAGGTCGCCCAGGGTCGCCATCACCACCGCCACCAGGCCGAGGAGTACGCCGACCCACCAGTCGCCGTCGAGCAGGTAGACCACGCTCGCCCAGCCGGCGAGGACGCAGAACACCGCGGAGCCGGCGAACCCCTCCCAGGACTTCTTCGGCGAGATGACCGGCGCCATCGGATGCTTGCCGGCGAGGACGCCGACGAAGTAGCCCCCGATGTCGGAGGCGATGGTGACCAGGATGAAGGTGACCACCCGCGCCACGCCGTCCTCGGCGCGGAGCAGCAGCAGCACGAAGCCGGCCAGGAACGGCACGTAGACGGCGGTGAAGACACCGGCCGTGGCGTCGCGGACGAAACCGTCCACCCCACCCCGCAGGCGCCACAGCATCGAGCCGAGCGCGGTCACCGCCAATGCGGTGACCCGGGCCGGGGCGCCGCCGACGTAGGCGCCGACCAGCATCACCACCGCACCGACGACCAGGGGCTCGAACGGCAGGGCGATCCCCTTCGTGGCGAGCGCCTGCCTGAGCTCCCAGACACCGATCAGGATCGCGGCGACCACGACCGGCACGAACGCCGGCTTCCAGAAGTACAGCGATCCGGCGATGAGTGCGAGCAGCACGACGCCGGAGAAGATGGCAGCGGGGAGGTTCCGTCCGGCTCGGCCGGCCGGAGCCGGCACGCCGGACGGCGTCGGGGACGTGGTCATCGAGTCAGCGGCGCTCAGACCTCGAGCAGCTCTGCTTCCTTGTGCTTGAGCAGGTCGTCGATCACGTCGGTGTGCTTCTTGGTCATCGCGTCGAGCTTCTTCTCGGCGCCGGTGACGTCGTCCTTGCCGACCTCGCCGTCCTTCTCCATCCGGTCCAGCGCCTGCTTGGCGTGGCGACGGATGTTGCGGATGGCGATCTTGCCGTCCTCGGCCTTGCCCTTGGCGAGCTTGATGTACTCCTTGCGGCGCTCCTCGGTGAGCTCGGGGAGGACGATCCGCAGGGTCTTGCCGTCGTTGGCGGGGTTCACACCGAGGTCGGAGTCGCGGATCGCCTTCTCGATCGCGGTCATCGCGCCCATGTCGTAGGGCGCGACGATGACGACGCGGGCCTCGGGCACGGTGAACGACGCGAGCTGCTGCAGCGGGGTAGGCGTGCCGTAGTAGTCGGCGGTGATCTTGGCGAACATCGACGGGTGGGCACGGCCGGTGCGGATCGCCGCGAAGTCCTCACGGGTGACCTCGACGGCCTTGTCCATCTTCTGGTCCGCCTCGTTGAGGGTCTGGCTGATCACGGCTGCTCCTTGTTGCTCGTCAGTGTCGCTGGGGTCGGGTCGCGGTGGGTCGGCGGCGAGGTGCTCAGCCGGCCCGTGAGACCGTCGTACCGATCTTCTCACCCTCCACGACGCGGAGGATGTTGCCCTCCTCGGAGAGGTTGAACACGATCATGGTGAGGTCGTTGTCGCGGCTGAGACTGACCGAGGTGGCGTCGGCGACCTTCAGCCCGCGGGCGAGGAACTCGTCGTAGGAGAGGCTGTCGAACTTCACCGCCTCGGGGTGCAGCTTGGGGTCGGCGTCGTAGACGCCGTCCACGCCCTGCTTGCCCATCAAGATCACCTCGGCGCCGATCTCCAGTGCACGCTGGGCGGCGACCGTGTCGGTGGAGAAGTACGGCATCCCGGCGCCGGCGCCGAAGATCACGACGCGGCCTTTCTCCATGTGCCGGATCGCGCGGCGCGGGATGTAGGGCTCGGCGACCTGGCCCATCGTGATCGCGGTCTGCACCCGGGTCTCGACGCCCTGCTTGTCGAGGAAGTCCTGCAGGGCCAGGCAGTTCATCACCGTGCCGAGCATGCCCATGTAGTCGGCCCGGGCCCGCTCCATGCCGCGCTGCTGCAGCTCGGCACCCCGGAAGAAGTTGCCGCCGCCGACGACGATCGCCACCTGGGTGCCGCGCTTGACGACGTCGGCGACCTCCTTGGCGATCGAGTTGATGACGTCGAGGTCGAGCCCGACCTTCCCGCCACCGAAGACCTCACCCGAGAGCTTGAGCAGGACCCGCTTGTACGCCGTCACACTGATTCCCTTCGTGGCAGAGCCCTCGTGAGAGACGAGGAGGCCGGTCCGTCGGATGCTGTGCTGCGCTCCACGGACCGGCCTCCTCGCTCTTGTCGTCTTCGGGTGAACCCTAGTTGATCAGGCCCCGACCTCGAAGCGGGCGAACCGCTTGACGGTGACGCCGGCCTCGTCGAGGACGGCCTTCACGTTCTTCTTGCTGTCCTGCACCGACGGCTGGTCGAGGAGCGCGACCTCCTTGAAGAAGCCGTTCAGGCGGCCCTCGGTGATCTTCGCGATCGCCTGCTCGGGCTTGCCCTCCTCGCGGGCGGTCGCCTCGGCGATCTCGCGCTCCTTCGCCACGACGTCGGCCGGGACCTCGTCGCGGGAGACGTACTGCGGACGCATCGCGGCGATCTGCATCGCGGCGCCGCGCGCGGCCTCCTCGTTGTCGCCTTCGTACTCCACGAGCACGCCGACGGCCGGCGGCAGGTCCGCGGCACGGCGGTGCATGTAGGTCGCGACGGGGCCGTCGAACACGGCGACGCGGCCGAGCTCGATCTTCTCGCCGATCTTGACCGCGAGCGCCTCGACGGTCTCGCCGACGGTGGAGTCACCGAGCTTGACCGCCTTGAGCGCCTCGGCGTCGGCCGGCTTGGCCTCGGCGGCGGCGTCCGCGATCTGCTGCGCCACGGCGACGAACTCGTCGCTCTTGGCGACGAAGTCGGTCTCGGAGTTCAGCTCGACCAGCGCGGTGCCGGAGGTGGCCACCAGGCCCGCGGAGGCGGTGCGCTCGGCGCCGCGCTTCGCAGCCTTCTGGCCGCCCTTGATGCGCAGGATCTCGACGGCCTTGTCGAAGTCGCCCTCGGCCTCCTCGAGGGCCTTCTTGCTGTCCATCATGCCCGCGCTGGTGAGGTCGCGCAGGCGCTTGACGTCTGCGGCGGAAATGTTCGCCATGAGTCTGTTTCGTCCCTCGGTTCGTCGGTGTGGTCTGGGGTGCGGCGCGCGCCGCGA
>JBMOMG010000243.1:0-6136 GCA_049323155.1 Actinomycetota bacterium
CCGCGCCCACAACGACCTCGCCCACCAGCTGGCGCGGGTGCGCAGCCTCTCCCCGCTGGCCACGCTCGAGCGGGGCTACGCCGTGGTGCACGACACCGATGGTCACGTGCTGACCAGCACTCAGCAGGCCAAGCCGGGCCAGGAGCTGCAGATCCGGGTCCGTGACGGCCGGGTGCACGTGAGCGTCACCGACGTGCAGACCGAGACGCCGCTGGACACCGGCGCGGCGGACACCGACCCCGAACCACCCCAGGAGCAGCCCCGATGACCGAGCCGCAGTCCAACCCCGAGCAGCTCAGCTACGAGCAGGCCCGTGAGGAGCTCGTCGAGGTGGTGCGCCGGCTCGAGGGCGGCGGCACCGACCTGGAGGAGTCGCTGGCGCTGTGGGAGCGCGGCGAGAAGCTCGCCCAGGTCTGCCAGTCCTGGCTCGACGGAGCCCGCAAGCGGCTCGACGCGGCGATCGCCGCCGAGGACGACGACGAGGCGGACGGCTCCTGAGCCCGCGGGCTCAGCGCAGGCTCTCGACGTAGTCGACGAGCACGTCGACGCCGGCCGTGCCGACGACGAGCGTGGTCACGCCGTCGACCTCGCGCACCAGCGCGGTGTCGCCGCCCTCGTCGGTCCAGGTCCGCCAGGTCTCCCCGGCCACCTGCGTCGGCTCGCCCTCGACGGCCTCGCGGTCGACGTACGTCTCGACCATGTTGTCCGGACTGCTGTGCGACTGCTCGAGGCCGACGTACCTGCCCTCGTCGGTGAGCACGCCCAGGTGCCAGCGGCTCGGTTCGGGGACGAACCGCACGCTGGTCGCCCGCCACCCCTCCGGCAGCTCCGGCGGGGCGAGCAGCGGGAAGTCGACCTGGTCCTGCGCGAAGCGCAGGGTCTGCTGGTAGTCGACGGTCTTGGCCGGGTTGTCGACGTCGGTGCGGTTGAGGTCGCGGAACAGCACGAACGCGCCCACCACGAGGAGCAGCACGATCATCGCGCCGACCATCCCGGTCGCGGACCGTTCGTACCTGCCTGGCTGCTCAGTCACGGAGTCATCCTCGCAACCGGACAAAGCCCCACGAAACAGGGGTCGCCGGACCCTGGTAAACGGACTTTCGGTCCGGTAGGCATCAGGTATGCGCACCGTTGACGCCCGTCCCCTGTCCGATGCCGACCTCGAGCTCGCCGACGCACACTGGCGCGCGGCCAACTACCTCTCGGTCGGCCAGATCTACCTGCTCGACAACCCGCTGCTGCGTGAGCCGCTCAAGCCCGAGCACATCAAGCCGCGGCTGCTCGGCCACTGGGGCACGACTCCGGGGCTGAACATGATCTACACGCACTGCGACCGCGTGATCCGCGAGCAGGACCTGGACATGATGTACGTGATCGGCCCCGGCCACGGCGGGCCGGCGATCGTGGCGCAGACCTGGCTCGAGGGGTCGTGGACCGACACCTACCCGGGCACCACGCTCGACGAGCGCGGCATGCAGCGGCTGTTCAAGCAGTTCAGCTTCCCCGGGGGCATCCCCAGCCACGTGGCGCCGGAGGTGCCGGGGTCGATCCACGAGGGCGGTGAGCTCGGCTACTCGCTGACGCATGCGTTCGGCGCGGCGTTCGACAACCCGGACCTGATCGTCACCGCGGTGGTCGGCGACGGCGAGGCGGAGACCGGTCCGCTGGCCACGTCGTGGAACGGCAGCAGGTTCCTCGACCCGCGGCGGGACGGCGCGGTGCTGCCGGTCCTGCACCTCAACGGCTACAAGATCGCCAACCCGACCGTGCTGGCGCGGATCCCCGAGGACGACCTCGACATGATGCTGCGCGGCTACGGCTGGGACCCGGTGCTGGTGGCCGGCGACGACCCCGCCGAGGTGCACCAGCAGCTGGCCGGTGCCCTCGACGAGTGCGTGGCCCGGATCAAGGAGATCCAGGCTGCGGCCCGGTCGGGCTCGGGCTCCTCCGACGCGCCGGTGCGCTGGCCGATGATCGTGATGCGCACCCCGAAGGGCTGGACCGGCCCGGAGGAGGTCGACGGGGTGCCGGTGGAGAACACCTGGCGCTCGCACCAGGTGCCGCTGGCCACGGTCCGCGAGAACGCCGAGCACCGGGCCCAGCTCGAGGAGTGGCTGCGTTCCTACCGGCCCGAGGAGCTCTTCGACGACCACGGCACCCCGGTCGAGTCGATCCGGTCCTGGGCTCCGAAGGGCGACCGGCGGATGGGGTCGAACCCCCACACCAACGGCGGCAAGGTGAGCCGGCCGCTGCACCTGCCCGACCCGCGCGACTACGCCATCGCCGTCGACGAGCCCGGCGGCACCCAGGCCGAGGGCACCCGCCCGACCGGCGCCTACCTGCGCGACGTGCTGCGGGCCAACCCCGACAACATGCGGCTGTTCGGGCCCGACGAGGTCGAGTCCAACCGGCTCACGGCCGCGCTGGAGGTGACCGACAAGAACTGGCAGCTCGAGCAGTACCCCACCGACGCCCACCTCGGTCCCGAGGGCCGCGTCATGGAGATCCTGTCGGAGCACACCTGCCAGGGCTGGCTGGAGGGCTACACGCTCACCGGCCGGCACGGGCTGTTCACCTCCTACGAGGCGTTCATCCACCTGGTCGACTCGATGTTCAACCAGCACGCGAAGTGGCTGAAGACGATCCGCGAGCTCGACTGGCGCAGCCCGATCCCGTCGCTGAACTACCTGCTCAGCTCCCACGTGTGGCGCCAGGACCACAACGGGTTCAGCCACCAGGACCCCGGCTTCATCGACCACGTGGTGAACAAGAAGGCCGAGGTGATCCGGGTCTACCTGCCGCCGGACGCCAACACCCTGCTGTGGACCATGGACCACTGCCTGCAGAGCACCAACCTGGTCAACGTGATCGTGGCCGGCAAGCAGCCCCAGCCGACCTGGCTGACCATGGAGCAGGCCGCGATGCACGCCCGCCGCGGGATCGGCATCTGGGACTGGGCCGGCAACGACGAGGGCGACCCGGACGTGGTGATGGCGTGCGCCGGCGACGTGCCGACGCTGGAGACGATGGCCGCCGTACACATCCTGCGGGAGAAGCTGCCCGACCTGCGGGTGCGCGTGGTCAACGTGATGGACCTGATGCGGCTGCAGCCGGCCTCGGAGCACCCGCACGGGCTGCCGGAGCGCGAGTTCGACGCGATCTTCGGCACCGACGTGCCGATCATCTTCGCCTACCACGGCTACCCGTGGCTGATCCACCGGCTGACCTACCGGCACACCAGCCACGAGCACCTGCACGTGCGTGGCTACAAGGAGGAAGGTACGACGACCACCCCGTTCGACATGGTGGTGCGCAACGACATGGACCGCTTCCACCTCGTCATGGACGTGATCGACCGGGTGCCCGGCCTCGCCCAGCGGGCCGCGGTGCTGCGCCAGGAGATGCAGGACCTGCGGGCCAAGCACCGCGCCTACGTCAACGAGCACGGCGCGGACATGCCGGAGGTCACCGACTGGCTGTGGATCCCCAGCGACAACCAGGAGTCCGCGGAGACCTGATCCCCACGGACGTCAGGGGCACCCCGGTCGCGACGGCGGCCGGGGTGCCGTCGTCTCAGCCGCGCAGGGCGGGGAGCAGCTCGGACTCGGCGAACCGGAGGAAGTCCTCCTGGCCCTCGTCACCGATCTGGACGACCGCGACGTCGGTGAAGCCGGCCTGCTCGAACTCCCGGACCGCGTCGACGATCGCGCCGACGTCGGGTCCGCACGGGATCGACCCGGCGACGTCCTCGGGCCGCACGAACTGCGTCGCCCCGGCGAACCCGGCGGGACCCGGCAGCTCGGCGTTGACCTTCCAGCCGCCGCCGAACCAGCGGAACTCGCGATGGGCGCGCCCGACCGCGCGGTCCCGGTCGGGGTCCCAGCAGATCGGGATCTGCCCGATCTTGCGGGAGTCGCCCTGCCTGGCGCCGTCCCACATCTGGAGCAGGTCGGGCTCCGGCTCGGTGGTGATCAGGTGGTCGGCGAGCGGCGCGAACGTGGTGACCGACTGCTCGCCGGAGACCGCCACCCCGACCTCGATGCGCTCCTCCGGCAGGTCCCACAGCTTCGCGGAGTCCACCCGGAAGTGCTCGCCCTTGAAGTCGACGTACCCCCCGTTGAGCAGCTGGGTGATGATCCGCACCGCCTCCTCGAGCATCTAGTGGCGGACGTTCACCGGCGGCCAGCCCTGACCGACGACGTGCTCGTTGAGGTTCTCTCCGGCGCCGAGACCGAGCGTGAACCGGTTGTCGCTGAGGATGCCGACGGTCGCGGCCTTCTGCGCGACCACCGCAGGGTGGTAGCGCATGATCGGACAGGTCACGTAGGTCATCAGCTCGACCCGGTCGGTGACCTGGCTGACCGCGCCCAGCATGCTCCAGGCGTACCCGGCGTGGCCCTGCTCGTCGAGCCACGGGAAGTAGTGGTCGCTCATCACCTCGAAGTCGAAGCCGGCCCGCTCGGCGGCAGCGGCGTACTTCACCAGCTCGCGGGGTCCGGACTGCTCGGTCATCAGGGTGTAGCCGTAGCGCGTCATCTGCTCTCCTCCGGTGGGGGGCGTACGACGTTCCTCTACCCGCCTGGACCACCCGGGATGCGGGATCCGCAGGTGCGGCAGAAAGGTGGCCGTTCTGGCCGCAGATGCGGCAGACTGACCCGGTGACCACCTACCGCGTCGCCGAGGCCGCCGACATCCTCGGGGTCAGCGACGACACCTTGCGCCGATGGATCGACGCCGGCCGGCTCAGCGCACTGACCACCCCCGAGGGCCGCACCGCCCTGCCCGGCGCGGATCTGGCGAGGTTCGCCAAGGAGCTCGCCGACGCCGGACCCGAGGGCCTGACCCACGCCAGCCGAGCCCAGGCGGTGAGCGCCCGCAACCGGATGCGCGGGATCGTCACCGCGGTGAAGAAGGACCAGGTGATGGCGCAGGTGGAGCTGGTCTGCGGGCCCTACCGCGTGGTGTCCCTGATGAGCTCCGAGGCGGCCGACGAGCTCGGGCTCGAGCCCGGGGTGCTCGCGATCGCCTCGGTGAAGTCGACCAACGTGGTGGTGGAGCTGCCGTGAGCACACGACGCCGATCCGGGCGGTCCAGGGGCGCGCGCACCGCCGCGGCCACGCTTGCCCTGGCCTCACTGGCAGCGACCGCGGCGTGCAGCGACGACCCCGGCGCCGGCGAGAACGGCCGGACGAAGCTCACGGTGCTCGCCGCCTCGTCGCTCACCGAGCCGTTCGAGACCCTGGCCGACCGCTTCGAGGACGACCACCCCGACGTCCGGGTCGCGGTCAGCTTCGGCTCGAGCGCGACGATCGCTGCACAGGTCGCCGCCGGAGCGCCGGCCGACGTGGTGGCCACCGCCGATGCCGTGACGATGGCGATCCTCGAGGACGACGACCTCGTCGTCGGGGACGCGACGGTGTTCGCCAGCAACCAGCTGGCGCTCGTCGTACCCGCCGACAACCCGGCCGGCATCCAGGAGCTCGGCGACCTGGAGCAGGCCGACTACGTGGTCTGTGTCCCCTCCGCCCCGTGCGGCTCCCTGGCGCAGCAGGTGCTGAAGGAGGCCGGCATCACGCGGCCGCCGGCGAGCCTCGAGGTTGACGACAAGGCCGTCCTCACCAAGGTGATGCTCGACGAGGCCGACGCCGGCCTGGTCTACGCCAGCGACGTGGTCGCCGCGGGCGGCGACGTCGAGCAGGTCCCGCTGCCCGGCGGCACCGGACCCGCCACCAGCTACCCGGTCGCGGTCGTCGCGCGCAGCGAGCACCGCGAGCTCGCCGACGCGTGGCTCGAGCTGCTGCTCTCCCCCGACGGGCAGCAGGCGTTGGCGGAGGCGGGGTTCGGAGCGGCCGAGGAGGGCCGGTGACCCGGAGCCGGCACCGGCTCGGACCGGCCCCGGCACACCTGGTGGTCCTCGCCGGGCTCGGCCTGGTCTTCCTGCTCCTCCCCCTCGGCGCACTGCTCGCGCGCACCCCGCTGCGCGGCATGCCCGAGCGGATCACGGACCCGGTCGTCCTCGACGCCCTGTGGCTGTCGGTCTGGACGGCGACCGCGTCGACCGCGATCGCCCTCGTCGTCGGCCTGCCGATGGCCTGGGCGCTGGCGCGGGTCGACTTCCCCGGCCGCTCCCTGGTCC
>JBMOMG010000244.1:0-6006 GCA_049323155.1 Actinomycetota bacterium
GAGTCGGGCGGCGCGATCCCTGCCCACTCGGCCTGTCCGGGTCAGAAGCGGTGCACGGTGCGCGGGTCGCCGAACCCACCGGCGGGGCGCGGGGAGAACAGCAGCGTCTCGAAGGCCCGCTCGTTGAGCGGCCGGGAGAGCAGGAAGCCCTGCCCGAAGTCGCAGCCGAAGGTGGCGAGCAGGGTCAGCTGCTCCTCGGTCTCGACCCCCTCGGCGACGGTCCGCAGCCGCAGGGCATGACTCATCGCGATGATCGCCGAGGTGAGCGTGGCCGCGTCCGGGTCGTCGGTCGCCAGCCGCCGGACGAACGACTTCTCGATCTTGAGCTCGTCGACCGGGTAGTGGTGCAGGGCGTCGAGCGAGCTGTAGCCGGTGCCGAAGTCGTCGATGGCGATCCGTACCCCGAGCTCCCGCAGGGCGTGCAGCTGGACGACGAGGTTCTCCGGGTCCGCGGCCAGGCTGCTCTCGGTGATCTCCAGGGTCAGGTCGCCCGGTGCCAGACCGGCGGAGGAGCAGGCGTGGTCGACGTCGGCACACAGCCGGCCATCGGTGAACTGGCGGGTGCTGACGTTGACGTTGACCTGCAGCGGCCGCCCCGTCACCCGCTGCCAGTTCGCGGCCCTGCGACACGCCTCGACCAGCACCCAGCGCCCGATCGGCACGATCAGCCCGGTCTGCTCGGCGAGCGGGATGAAGTCGTCGGGCGCGACCACGCCGCGGTCGGGGTGGTCCCCAGCGCAGCAGCGCCTCGACACCCCGGACCGTTCCGGTGCCGAGGTGCCAGATCGGCTGGTAGTGCAGCACGAGCTGTCCACGCTCGACCGCGTCCTGGAGGTCCAGCTGCAGCTGGAGACGGTTCAGGGTCTGCGCGTGCAGCTCGGGGTGGTGGAACTCGTAGCGTCCGCGGCCCTGCGACTTGGCGCGTTGCATCGCGATGTCGGCCTCGCGCAGCAGCACCTCGGCGGTGCTCTCGTCGCGGCTGGTCGCCACCCCGATGCTCGCCGACACCTGGATCGTCGTGCCGCCTACGGTGATCGCAGTGGCGAGCGCGCCCAGGATCCGGTCGGCGAGCCGCGTGAGCAGCTCCTGTCCGCGGTCCCCGACGACGAGTACGGCGAACTCGTCGCCGCTGAGCCGGGCGACGGTGTCGTGCGGCCTCACGCAGCTCCGGAGCCGGCCGGCCATCTCCACGAGCAGCGCGTCGCCAGCCGAGTGGCCGAGCGCGTCGTTGACCGCCTTGAACTCGTCGAGGTCGATCAGGATCAGCGCGGCCGCCCCGTCCCGGAGCCGGAGCGCCTGGTCGAGCCGGTCGGCGAGCAGCGCGCGGTTGGGCAGCGTGGTCAGCGGGTCGTGCAGCGCCTGGTAGCGCAGCTCCTCGACGAGGCGGACCCGCTCGGTGACGTCACGCACCGCGAACAGCAGGCCGGCCACGTCGGGGTCGGCCAGCAGGTTCTGGGCGAGGATCTCGACGTCGCGCAGCTCGCCGTTCCCGTCGGTGACCCGGCACTCGAAGGTGGTCGATCCCTCGGGGTCGGTGGCGACCCGGTGCAGCTGGGCGCGCACCTGCTCCCGGTCCTCCTCGACCACCCAGCTGTCGAGGCGGTTGCCCGGCAGTGCCTCCAGCCCGAAGACCGCGCCGAGCGCAGGGCTGACGAAGCTTGCGAGCCCGTCGACGTCGGTGATGACCACGACGTCGCGCGAGGACCGGACGATCGCGTGGAAGCGCGCCTCCGCACTGGACTGGTAGCGGCGGAGCACCACGGCGACCAGGTGCATCATGAAGCCGGTGATCAGGATGCCGGGGACGAACTCCGGCAGCTGGCTCTCGGCGAGAGGCTGTCCCTCGGCCGTCGCGCCGATGGCGAACCCGGCGATCAGGAGCGCGACGGCGAGCACGAGAGCCCGCCATCCGCCGTACAGGGCTCGGAAGGTGAGCCCCACGAAGATCACCCCGCCGGCGGTCTGGGAGCCCACTCCCCAGACCGCGATGCCGGAGGCCACCGCGGTGACGAGGTCGGGGACGGGACCGGGACGGCCGCGCCGGTAGAGGTGGACCGCGACGGCGGCGAGCGCGACGACGGCAAGCGGCACCGGCCAGGAGCGTTCCTGCGGGACCGCCGGGCCGGTGAGCCACTCGAGCGTCACCGCCACCAGGTTGAGCAGCAGGAAGATCAGGAAGACGCGACGCACCAGCGGCAGGAGGGGCCGGTCCGGTCCCCAGCCGAGCCAACGCCAGACATGGTGCTTCACATCTGCGATATCGGCGGGGACCTTCTGATCCTGAACAAGAGTGAGTCGGCTACTCAGCGCAGGCGGTCAGTGCGGGATCGGCATCGCGGCGGCCGGCGTCGCGGGTCTGCTGCCCGTCGTGGACGGCGATCTGGTTCCGGCCGTGTCGCTTGGCGTGGTAGAGCGCCTGGTCGGCGCGAGACACCAGCTCGTCCACGGACTCCTCGCCGTCCCAGAGCGCGAACCCGATCGAGCAGGTCTGCTCATGAGGCGTGGCGCGGCGGAGCTCGTCCAGCTCGGCGGCGGCCTGCTCGATGCCGACGTCGGGCAGGATCACGGTGAACTCCTCCCCGCCGTACCTGGCGAGGAAGCCCCTCTCCTCGAGCATCTCCGACCAGCCGGCGGCGGCCTCCTTCAGGACCAGGTCGCCGAGCACGTGCCCGTGGGTGTCGTTGAAGCGCTTGAAGTGGTCGAGATCGATCATCGCCACGACCAGCGGCATGCGGTGACGTCCGGCGGCGGCGAGGGAGCGCGCGAGCTCGTGGTCCCAGGTCCGCCGGTTCGCGACGCCGGTCAGGCTGTCGCTGCGGGCGAGGGCCTCGAGCTGCCTGGACTGGCGGTGCAGCGTCTGGAGCAGGTCCCACATCCGGGCCAGCACCAGCGCGATGCTCAGTGCGCCTCCGACGAGGACCACGGGCGAGATCCCGTCCCGGCCGGTCAGGTGGCGCAGCGCCTCGGTCACCGGGGACAGGCCGAGAGCCAGACCCAGGAACGCCAGCCGGAGCGCGGTGAACCGCGCCTCCCGGGACGGCGACGGCTCCGTCACCCGGTTCGACGAGGGGTGCAGGGCGGCGAACCCGACCACGAGGTAGCCGGCCAACCAGAGGGTGTCCAGCCACAGCGACAGGTCGTCGCCGGCGGCGATCACCAGGACGTACTGGATGTCGGCGGCCAGGAAGACGCCCAGGCCGGTGGCCAGCGCCCAGAAGGAGAACCCGCGTCCGGCCCCGCTGGTGAACACCCCGATCAGGACCGAGAGCATCAGCAGGTCACCGGCAGGATAGGAGGCGGCGACGAGCTGGCTCAGCAGCTCGCCTCCCTCGTCGAAAGCCACCGGGATCACCAGGAACTCGGTGATCAGCACCGCAAGGCCCGTCGAGATGATCGCCGCGTCGAGCAGCGCAGCCCTCCCGGCCCGGTACTGCTCGCGAGCCAGGAAAGCCAGGCCGAGCGCCATCATCGGGTACCAGGCCAGGTATGCGAGATCCGCGACCGACGGGAACGGGTCGATGTGGAGCACCGACTCGAACACCACCCACAGGACGTCACCGAGGATGTAGGCCGTCTGGCCGGCGGCGATCGTCACCCATACCCTGCGCCGTCCGCTGCGGGCCAGCCGGGCACCCTGCACGGACATGAACAGCCCCACCCCCGCGATCGCGAGGTAGGCGAGGCTGTTCGGCAGCCCGAAGGGGAGCAGCGGCGCCAGGCCAGCACCGACCAGACCCACCGTCAGGAGGGTCCACGCAAAACGGGCGCGGCTCGATGTCACGTCTACTGTTTCGGTCGTCGAACCGGCCGACTGAAGCCCAAAAGGTCGAACCTGTCCGATTTAGCCGTATTTCAGGGTGCCCCAGGTCACAGGCCGGTATGGACCAACGGCCCTGGGAGTCCGCGGCTGCCGGGGTCCCTGATCTGCCCAAGGTCCCGACCTGTCCGGAGCGGTCGGTCGGCCGACAGCGAACGCGCCCCCGAGCTGCCGAGTGGGGATGGCAGACGGCTCCGCCCCGACGAGGGGCGGGGCCGTCCTCCGCGTCCAGTCAGACCAGCTCAGGCACGTGGAGGTGCGCGATCGCGAGCTCGAGCTCGGCCACGTCGAGGAACTCCACGTTGGCCTCCTGGGTGCTCCTCGCCCGCAGGTAGTCGGCCTGGTCCCGGGTCCGCTCCATCGCCTCGCGCGAGTCGAACGCTACCGAGGTGACGGCGCGGCCGGTGGCCCGGTCGACGAGGAGGCTGGCGCTGGCGAAGCCCTCGAGCTGCTCGATGTGGGGCAGCAGCTCGCTCTTGTAGAAGTCCAGCGCCCGGTCGATGTGCGGCGAGGGGACGCGCGACCAGGCGGTGCGGACCGCGGTCCCCGGGTGGGTGGCGTGCATGCGGTGCATCGAGGCGATCTCCCACTCCTCGACCGTCGGCGCCGCGCCGCCCGCGATCCGCATGGCCTGGTCGCGCAGCGACCTGACGGCGGTGGCGCTGTCATGCATCGCCTCGGCGGTCTCCCAGGACGTGGTGGCGATGCATCGACCGGTGTCCCGGTCGACCAGCATCGACAGGCCCAGGCAGCCTTGCAGCTCCCGGACGGCGGGCCAGACCTCGTCGCGGATGTACCCGATCGCCTCATCGATCCGGGACTGGTCTGCGATGAGCGTGGTGCTGCGTGCGTACACGGGCGCTCCCCTTCCTTCGGCGGGCGGCGCCCCGGTGGCACCACCGGATCTCCTCACGCTCCTCCGGGCGCAGGTGCCTGGCAAGCCTGTCCAGACGACGCCGGCCCGCACCGGCCGGCACGGCCCGTCAGTGACCGCTGACCGGGGTCAGCACGTCGGCCAGGCCGGCCAGGGCGTCGGTCACGACGCGGTAGTAGGTGTAGTTGCCGACGCGTCGCTCGGGAACGACCAGACCGGCCTTGGCCAGCGTGCGCAGGTGGTGGGTCACGGTCGGCTGGGTGAGCCCCAGCGGCTCGGTGAGGTCGCAGGTGCACGCCTCGAGGCCGGGCCGAGCGAGCATCAGCGACACGATCCGGAGCCGGGTGGGTTCGGCGATCGCCTTGAGCCGGGCCGCGAGGTCGACGGCCTGCTCGGCCGAGAGCGGGGCGGCGACCAGCGGGGCGCAGCAGGCCTCGACGTTCGGCACGGGCTCGATCAGGGGCAGCGGTTTGGGCATGTCCCCATGGTGCCACGAGATAGGTCACTGTCTATCTAAAGCAAAGAATGAAATAGATCTCCATCAATCCTTGACCGCGGCCGAGCGCGGTGCCACAGTGGTCATCACATAGACATTCATCTATCTGGCTTCAGGGCCGAGCGAGAAGAGGAGAGAGATGATGCACCCCACCGTGATGGCGACCCTCGCGGACCAGCACCGCACCGAGCTGTTGCAGGCCGCGGAGCAGCGGCGCCGAGCCCGCACAGTGACCTCGCGTCGTACGACGCCGGACCTCCTGACCCGCACGGCAGGTGCCCTGCGCGCCGTACTTCCCCAGCCCCGCCCCGAGACCCAGCCCTGCTGCGCCTGAGCCTCAACGACCACCAGGAAGGAAGACCCATGTCCCGCATCCAGCTCGCCCTCAACGTCGCCGACATCGACGCCGCCGTGGAGTTCTACACGACGCTGTTCGGCACCGAGCCGGCCAAGCGCCGCCCCGGCTACGCGAACTTCGCGGTGGCCGACCCGCCGCTGAAGCTGGTCCTGTTCGAGAACGCGGCCGCCACCGGCACCCTGAACCACCTCGGCATCGAGCGCGGCTCGATGGAGGAGATCGAGGAGCAGGCCTCCAGGCTCGAGGCCGCGGGCCTCGACCTCGACGTCGAGGGTGACGTCGTGTGCTGCTACGCCCGCCAGGACAAGCACTGGGTGACCGGCCCCGACGGCCAGCGCTGGGAGAACTACGTGGTGCTCGCCGACGACCGGCCCGAGCTCGAGGGCAGGACCAGCGCCGACCTGCCGCTCGCGGGATCGGCCTGCTGCGCCTGACCCCGAAGACGGACAAGGGCCCCGCGC